>DAORMO010000046.1:16528-17056 GCA_035440585.1 Terricaulis sp. | reverse complement strand
ATTGGCGCACGCCATCGCGATCAAGCCCGCGCGGCTCACGCGCCACAGCCGGCGCAACGCCCGCTTTGGCGCGGATCTGATCGAGCAACGCCGCTGTGGGGAAGCCGTCCGCCGGCAAGCTTTCGCCCGCCTGGAAGCCGCGCACCGCCGCGCGCGTGCGCGAACCGAAGAGCCCGTCAGGCTCGCCCGCTTCAAAGCCAAGCCCGTTAAGCAGCGTTTGCAATTCAAGGATCTGCTCGCGATTGAGCGAACCAAGCTGGCGCGGCCATGCCTGCACCAAGCCCTGCCGCCCATCCAGCGCGCGCGCCAGCAGCGCAACGACAAGCGCATAGCGATCAGAATTGTTATAGCGGCGGATGACGCTGAAATTGTGATGCAGCAGCAGCGCTGGCCCTTGCGCGCCAGCCGGCAGGAAAAGCTGCGCGCGCAGCGCCTGCTCATTGGCCGGCCAATCGCCGCCGCCAATCGGCGCAACGCCCAGCGCGGCCCATTCGCTCACCGTGCGCTGTGAGCCATCGGCGAGGCCGT
>DAORMO010000046.1:10378-16518 GCA_035440585.1 Terricaulis sp. | reverse complement strand
AAAAGTCGCCGGCAGCCGCGCTTCTTCAAACACCGGCTCGCCGCGCCGCCAGCCGCGATCGCTGAGATAATGCGCAATCGAAGCGGCCACATCGCCGCGATTGGTCCAAATGTCGGCGCGGCCGTCATTGTCCCAATCGACAGCGGTGGTGAGATACACATCCGGCATGAATTGCGGCTGCCCCAGCGCGCCCGCCCAAGACGAACGCAGCTGGGTTTGATCCGCCAAACCGCGCTCCACCATTTCGGCGAGCGCCATCAGATACGCTTCAAACTGCGCGCGGCGGCGGCCCTCATGCGCCAGCGTGGCGAGCGCGGCGGCGGCGTTGTAGTTCAGCGCAGCTTCCCCATAATTGCTCTCCAGCCCCCAGATGCCGACGATGATGCCCCCTGGCACGCCATAGCGCTCAGCCACCGCATCGAGCGTGGGGCCCATCGCGGCCTTGAGATTGCGCCCGCCGCTGATGCGGTTTTCCGTGACGCGGTTAGTGACGTAATCCCACACCGGGGAGACAAATTCCGGCTGGCGGCGGTCAAGCTCCACGATCCGGGAATCAGGCGTCACGCCCGAAAGCAGCCGCCCCAGCACCGCCGGATCGCGCCCGCGCGCCACCGCCCGGCGGGCGAAATCGTCGCGCCATTCATCGAAGCTTGCATCGCCCGAGGAGGCGAAGTTGGGCGGCTCAGGAACCGGCTGGGCGGCGACCAGCACCTGCCCGCAGGCGATTGTCATCAAAACCGCCGCCAAAACCCCGATCGCACGCGCCATCCGATACCTCTTCATCCCTGTCCAACGCTCCAACCGGGCTTAGGGTGCGTCGCCAGGGTCAGCAATGTTGGGGCCATCTTAGGGCGGCGGCGTTGACTTCCCCCGATCCGCCCCTTATTGACCCCGCTTCCAATTTTCGCCCGGACCCGTGGACCCATGAAAGTCAAGTCGTCGCTCAAGTCGCTCAAAGCCCGCCACCGGGCTTGCCGGGTCGTGCGCCGCAAGGGCCGGGTGTACGTGATCAACAAGGTTGATCCGCGCTTCAAAGCGAAACAGGGCTGATTTAAGCCGGTTTTTTAGCTCAGCAGCGCGCCCTCTCGCGGGGGCGCGCGCATTTGTGTAGGCTGCGGCCGATTCAATCGCCATGCGCAGCCTGATTTTCGCCCTCGCCGCCGCCCTGACGCTCGCCTCCTGCGGGGCGGGCGGGCGCGACCAGGGCGTAAACCCCCAGCTCGCCGGGCTCTATGCCCAGCTTGAGCGCGCCGAAAGCGCGGACGCGGCCCTGCCGCTGGAGCGCGCCATCCGCGCCCATTGGGCCGATAGCGGCTCGCCCACGGTGAACACCCTGCTCGAGCGCGCGGCCAACGCCACCGACGCCGGCGATTTTGACCTCGCCAACCGCTTCATCGACGAAGCCGTCGATCTTGCCCCCAATTACGCCGAGCCGTGGACGACACGCGCCGAGATCGCCTACCGCGCCGAGGATTATGCCGGCGCCATCGCCGCGTTCCAGGAAACGCTGCGGCGCGAGCCGCGCCATTTCGGGGCCTTGGCCGCGATGGGCGTGATCTATGAAGAGCTCGGCCAAGAGCGCGCGGCGCTGGATGCGTATCGCGCCGCGCTTGCGGTGCATCCGTATTTCGAGGTCGCCCGCCAGGGCGTGCGCCGGCTTGAGCCGCGCGTGGACGGCCGCGAAGCGTGATGTTCTGGCTCGTGGCCGCCGCCCTCATCGCGGCGACCTTCGGCATCCTGACGCTCGCCTTAATTGCGCTGTTCGCCGGCATGATGGGGCTGGCCCTCTTCGCCGCCGCCGCTTCTGCGCTGAGCTTGGCGTTCTGCATCGCACTTAGCTTTGGCGCGCGCGCTTATGTGCGCCGCGCCGAAGCGCAATGGCCGGCTCAAGGCCGCTTCATCAGCGCAGGCAAAGCGCGCGTGCATGTGCGTGAAGCAGGCAAAGCCGGCGCGCCGCGCGTTTTGCTGATCCATGGCGCCAACGCCAATCTGCGCGAATTATGGACGCCATTCGCCGACACGCTGGCGGAAGATTTTCACGTGCTGGCGATGGATCGGCCTGGGCTTGGCTATTCCTCGCGCCCGAAGCGCGCGCGGACGCTTAAAGTGCAAGCCGAACTCGCCGCCGCAGTGCTGCGCGAGCGCGGCGGTGAGCCGGCCGTCATCGTCGGCCATTCCTATGGCGCATCCGTCGCGCTGCGCTTGGCGATTGAGGCGCCGCAGCTTGTGCGCGGCCTCGTGCTGATCGCGCCCGCGTGCCACAAATTTCCCGGCAAGCCGATCTGGTGGGCGCGCCTCGCCGCCACGCCGCTGCTTGGGCGGCTTTTCTGCGGGCTGCTGATCCCCAATCTCGGCCCGCTGCTGGCGCGCACGAATATCGGGCGCAATTTCTATCCGGGCGAAGCGCCGAAGGATTATTATGACGCAAACGGCGTGGGCCTCGCCTTCCGCCCCAGCGCCTTTCGCGCCAGCGCCGAGGATGTCTGCCGCGCCAATGCGGAGTTTGCCGCCCAGACACCGCGTTATCCCGAGATTTTCGCGCCAACGATCATCATCACGGCGGAAAAAGATCGCGTTCTCAGCCCCAAGCGCCACGCCCGCGCCCTCGCCGCTACGCTGGCGAGCGCCGAATTGGTGATCGCCCCCGATACCGGCCATATGCCGCACCAGCTGCGCCCCGATCTGGGGATCGCCGCGATTCGGCGCGTCAATGCCATGGCGAGCGTTTCGGAGCCGAGCTAGCGTCGAGCAACGATTCGATTCCCGACGAAGGGGCAAAAGGCGATGGCCGATTTTGGTGGTGAAGCAACGGTCGCTGGCGCGCAAACGCTGACGAACACAGCGCAGGAAAAACTGCGCCAGCTGGTCTCGCGCATCGAGAAGCTGGAAGAAGAAAAAAAGTCGATCGCGGACGACGTGAAGGAGACCTACGCCGAAGCCAAGGCGCTGGGCTTTGACACCAAAGTGCTCCGCCAAGTGGTGCGCTGGCGCAAGCAGGATCGGCAAGAGCGCGAAGAGCAAGAGCAAGTGCGCGAGCTCTACCTGCACGCTCTCGGCGAGGTTTAGGGATTGGGTTTTGGGGATGAGGGATTAGGTGGCGCTGTTTGCGCTTTCTTCCCCAATCCCTACAACCTAATCCCCATGCCCCGGGATGTTGATCCCAAACAGACGCGCAAAGCGCTTCGGATCATCCGCAAACTCGCGGCCAAGGGCGCGCGCCCCGACGCCATCGACCCCGAAACCGGCGAGATAAAGCCCGGCGAAGGCGCGGTGGATTATTCCGCCTGGGAGAACGAATTTCTCACCGAGGTGGATCAGCGGCTCGAAAAATACGGCAGCGCCTTCGCGGATTTGAGCAAAGGCCGCAAAGACGAAGCGCTCTCAGCGCTGCAAACCGTAAAACTCAAAGAAATCGCCGCCAAAGCCCGCGGCAAACCCCGCAAGGGCCTGCAAACCAAGAAACCGCTGGGGTGGAAGAAACGGCAGCGGCCGGAGAGCGATTAGAGTCTGGACCGCCGGCGCCCTCGCCGGCATCTTGCGGTGATGCCGCACCCAGGCTGGAGATCGAGAGGCTACTTGCCCCATTGCGATGAGCGCGCGCTGGTGCAGCACATCGTGTTTGGGCTTTTCGACGCGCTGCCAGGCGAGGCGCCGCCGAGCCTCACACGACCGGACCATCGAGCCGAATGGGCCGATGCGCAGCTTGACCGCAATCTTGGCTGTAGGTTGCTCGCTAATGCCGCCAACGCCGAAATCGTGCAGCGCTCATTGCTGCATGATGACGGCGAAAAATATGCGCTTATGGCGTGGTGCGTCATGCCCACGCATGTTCACGTACTGGCTGAGTTGCGGTTTGAGCATACGATGGCGCGGATCGTTCAAACTTGGAAATCCGCCACATCGCACGCGATCAATAAACGCGAGCGGAGGACGGGACGCCTGTGGCGGCGAGAGTATTTCGACCGCTTCATGCGATCAGAAACGCAATTCGCCAGCACGCTCGCTTACATTGAGGCGAACCCGGTCGCGGCGGGCCTTTGCGAAGCGCCGGAGGATTGGCCGTTTTCGTCCGCGAATTGGCCCGCCGCCGATGCCGGCGAGGGCGCCGGCGGTCCAGATTACTAGCCCACCAACCCAGCCAAATACGCTCGCACCTCCGGCGAAAGCACCAGCGCGGCGACCACAAGGTTCACCACCGCGGCACCGATCAGCAGCGTGCGGAACGGCTGTTTGCGCGTTTTATGCCGAAAGATTTGCTGGCCGGCGATCGCGCCCGCCGCGCCGCCGAGCAGCGCGAGCCAAAGCAAATACGCTTCGGGAAGGCGACGCCGTTCCCGAAGCGCACGTTCTTTATCAATGCCGAAAAGAACGAAGGCAGTGATGTTGATGGCGATTAGGATGCCGAGTGCGATCCACATCCATAACGCCATCGCCCTTAGCCCCCGGCTGCGGCCTTCTCTTCAAGGCCATACTCACGCAGCTTGCGATAAAGCGTTGAGCGGCCAATGCCAAGCCGGCGCGCGACTTCCGACATATGCCCGGAATAATGATCGATCGCGAGTTCGATCAAATCACGCTCCACCTGCTCAAGCGCGCGCAGATGGCCCTGATCGTCATAGAGACTGACGGGCGCTGGCGTCTCGTTCGCGGCGGCGGCGGCCACAACAGCGCTGAGCGCTGCATGATCGGCGCTGACGTGATGATCATTGGCCGCGCGCGGGGCGCCTTCAGGCAACGTGTCATTCGCCGCCAGCAAGGGCTTGAGCCCCGAGATTTGCGGGAAATCTTCCGGCTGCAGCAATTCGCCTTCGCACAGGATCACGGCGCGAAACACGCTGTTTTCCAGCTGGCGCACATTGCCCGGCCAATCGAAATCATACAGCATCTGCATCGTCGCTTCTGAAGCGCCGCGCACATTGCGGCCTTCCTCGGCGTTGAAGCGCGCGATAAAGCGCTGCACCAAAGTCGGAATATCTTCCTTGCGCTCACGCAGCGGCGGCGCTTCGATGGGGAAGACGTTCAGGCGATAATAGAGATCTTCGCGGAATTTATTATCCGCCACCATTTTGGCTAGATCCTTATTGGTGGCGCTGATGATGCGCACGTCCACTTTCAGCGGGCGCTTGCCGCCAACGGGATCAACCTCCCCTTCCTGCAGCACGCGCAGCAGTTTCACCTGCATATCAAGCGGCAACTCGCCCACTTCGTCGAGGAACAGCGTGCCGCCATTGGCTTCGGCGAACTTGCCGGCGTGATTATCGGTCGCGCCCGTGAACGCGCCTTTGACGTGGCCGAACAGGATCGATTCCACCAAATTCTCAGGGATCGCCCCGCAATTGACCGTGACAAACGGCTTGCCCGCGCGCTCAGAAGCGCCCTGGATCGCGCGCGCCAGCAATTCCTTGCCGACGCCGCTTTCGCCAGTGATCAATACCGGAATGTTGGACGCCGCCGCGCGGCGGCCCATGCGCACCACCGGCGCCATCACCGGCGCATTGGCGACCATGTCGTCAAAACTCATCTGCCCCGAAGCGCGCTTTTTCATGCGGCCGACTTCAGTTTTGAGATTGGACATCTCAAGCGCGTTGCGGATGGAAACAAGAATGCGCTCGGGGCTGGCCGGCTTCACAAAGAAATCAGAAGCGCCCGCCTGCATCGCCTGCACAACTGTATCGATCCCGCCCGAAGCGGTCAGCACGATGCAGGGCAGCTCGGGGCGGCGCTGGCGAATTTCCTTCAACGCCTCCTGCCCGCTCATGCCAGGCATGACGAGATCGAGCATCACCGCGTCGATATCGGCGTGGCGATCCACGGCCTCGACCGCTTGGATGCCGTTCTCAGCCGTGCGTGTGTGAAAGCCGTTGCGCTCTACGGCCGCCTGCAAAAGGCGGCGCTGCGCCGGATCGTCATCGACGATCAGGATCGTCTTGCCCATATTATACCCACCACCAAAAGCGACGCGTTTCTCTGTTGGAAACGCTGTTCGTTGGGGGGACCATAACCACACGAGGTTCAGGTCGCGTTAAAATGGCACAGCCGAATGCGATTTTCGTAAGCTTTTTAAGGCGCTAAATAAACGCTGTGTTCACCACGTTGACGCCGCCGCCGCACCCCCTCCTCGCCCTTGATGGGCGAGGTGG
>DAORMO010000046.1:2474-10344 GCA_035440585.1 Terricaulis sp. | reverse complement strand
GGACGGAGTGGGTGAAGGCCGTGGCGTCTCCGGAAAGTCATGCGCCGCCACCCACTCAGTCGTCGCGCGGCGCGCGCCGACAGCTCGCCCATCGAGGGCGAGCAGGATTTTCGGCATGAGCGACCCTAAAGATCCAGAGCGCAACCGCATCAGCGCGCGCATTTCGCGCGTTGCTTCCGTTGGCGGCAATATATCCGGGGCGGTGATCGCGCGCGCTTCGGGGGCCGATCAGGCCACGATGGCGCGCGTGCTGCGCGAGGCGCTGGGCCGCTCCAAAGGCCCTCTGATGAAAGTGGCGCAGCTGCTTTCCACCATCCCCGATCTTTTGCCGGAGGCGTACGCCAAGGAGTTTCGCACGCTGCAAGCCAACGCGCCGGCCATGGGCTGGCCGTTCGTGCAGCGGCGCATGCGCGCCGAATTGGGTGAAGGCTGGGAGGGGAAGTTCAAGAGCTTTGAGCGTGAAGCGGCGGCGGCCGCCTCGCTCGGCCAGGTGCATCGCGCGGTTTCGCTGGAAGGCCGGCCCCTCGCCTGCAAGCTGCAATATCCAGATATGGCCAGCGCCGTGGAGGCTGATCTTGGCCAGCTGCGCACGCTGCTGAACCTGTTCAAATCCATGGATGGCGCGATCGATTCCAGCGAAGCGATCGAAGAAGTGGGCGAGCGGCTGCGCGAAGAATTGGATTACGCGCGCGAGCTGAAACACATGCGCCTATTCGCCCACATGCTGGCCGATGCGCCCGCCATCAACACGCCCGAGCCGGTGGAGGCGCTCTCCACCAAGCGCCTGCTGACGATGAGCTGGCTCGAAGGCAAAGGCCTCATGCATTGGCTGGATGAAAGCCAAGAAACCCGCAATCGCATCGCCACGCTGATGTTCAAAGCCTGGTGGGGGCCGATGACGCATTATGGCGTCATCCACGGCGACCCCCACCTTGGCAATTACGGCCTCACCGAAAACGCCGAGGCGCTGCAGCTGCTCGATTTCGGCTGCGTGCGCATTTTCCCGGCGCGTTTCCTTGAAGGCGTTGTCGGGCTCTGGCGTGGGCTCAAGGCCGACAACAAGGATGAAATCGCCCACGCCTATGAGGTGTGGGGCTTTAAGAACCTCAACGCCCCGCTGATCGAAGCGCTGACAATGTGGGCGCGCTTTATCTATGGCCCGCTGATCGATGATCGCGTCCGCACCATCGCCGATGACGTGCCCGCCGCCGAATATGGAAGGCGCGAAGCCATGGAGGTGCGCAAGCGGCTCAAGACGCTGGGGCCGGTTTTGGTGCCGCGCGAGTTCGTGTTCATGGATCGCGCCGCGATTGGTTTGGGCGCCGCCTTCATCCATCTGCGCGCGGAGCTGAATTTCAGCGCCATGTTCGCCGAGAGCGTGGAAGGCTTCACCGCCAAAGCGCTGGCCGCGCGCCAAGCCGAGGCTTTGGCGCACGTGGGGCTTTAGCCCAAAAGCACGCCAAGCCCTTGCTGAGCTGCAATCGCGGCGATGAGCGCGCCCTGGGCGCTCACGCGATACACCGCGCGCGAGGCGCCCTCCCAGCAGGAGGCGAACAGGATCAGCCCCGCAAACGCGAGGCCCGGCGCAAACCAAAACAGCGCCGGGCTCGATGACGCCATCAGCGCAATCATCGGCCACGCCATCAGCGCCGCCACATGCAGGCCCGCAGCAGCGGCGCAGCCCCAGGCGCGCGCGGCGAAGGCTTCGCTTAAAGTCTGAATGGTGAGGTGCGCCGCGAACGCCAGCACCGGCAGCGCGATCAGCGCCAGCGCCCAAGGCTCAAGCCGGCCGCTGGCCAGCGCGCCGGCAAAGCCAATCATCGCCCCAAGCGCGCTCGCGCCCAGCAACACCGTGAGGCGTTCGGCGCGGATGAAATGCTCACGCGGGATGGCCTTTGCAGAGACTGGTGCGGAAACTGAAGCGTCGAACGCCATGACTTGCCCCTTCTCTCCCCGCGCGAACAACGGGCGAGGCGGGCGCAAGTTCCAAAACCGAGGCGAAAACTTGGCGGCGCTTAGCGCAGCGCCTTGCGGATCACGAGCTTGAGGCCCGACCAGGTCGCGTCCACGGCGCAGACTTTCACATCCACAAACCCGAGCGGCAGCGCCAAGCGGCGGATCACATCCTCGGTGATGTCGGTTTCGAGCTTGGCCGCCTTTTTCGGCCAGGACACCCAAACCATGCCCTCTGGCGCCAGCAGCGGGCGGAGCTTCTTCAAATCGGCCTCGAGCGCGGCAGCCTTGGTGTGGAAAATATGTGCAGCGGGCAGATCCTTTCCGAGCCGGGCAAGGTAGCGCGGGGCGGCTTCGGCCTCGATTTCGGCCCGGACAGCCGCCGGCATGCCCCTTACCCAAAGCCCGCCCCCCGCCTTAAACCCGAGTTTTTTGGCGAGCGGGGTTCCTGAATAGCCGGCTGGCATCATCCCTCCTTGCAGCGGGCGGCCCTTTCGGCTATCAGCCCCGCTTCAATTTTCCGCCCAGCGCGCACAGGATACCAGGCCATGAAAGCCGAAGGTCACCCGGACTACCATTTCATCACCGTCCAGATGACGGATGGGACGACGTTCAAGACCCGCTCCACCTATGGCGCGGCGGGCGCGAACCTGGCGCTCGACATCGATCCCAAATCGCACCCAGCCTGGACCGGCGGCAACCAGCAAATGATGGATCGCGGCGGCCGCGTCTCGCGCTTCAACGATAAGTTCGGCGGCTTCATGAAGAAGAAGTGAGATCGCCAAATCGGCAGATCGCCAATTCGCCAATAAATTAAAAGGGCGTCGGAGCAATCCGACGCCCTTTGCTTATCCGACTTGGCGATTTGGCGACTGGCGATTTGGCCCTTAACGCAAAAACGCCGCCGCCAGCCGCGCGTGCTGATCGGAAACCGGGTTGGCGTTTTCGGCCGCAGCCTCGCCATCATACATCGTCTCGTCCAAGCGCCGCACGCGCTCGAAGATCGCCGCGCCTTTAAGCATCAGCGCTTTGAGCGCTTCCGGCAGCTCATCGGTGGCGGCGAAGGCGGGCGCGGGCGTTGGCTCGCGCGCGATCAGCCGGTATTTTTCGCTGGAGGCTTCATCCATCGGGATTTCGCCCTCGCGCATCGCGCGCTGCACCAAAAGCCAGGAGGCCACCTGCATCAGCCGCGTGGTTAAGCGCATGCTCTCCCCCGCATAGGCGAGCGCGGCGCCGCGCGAGAGCCGCTTGGAAACAGCGCGCCCCGGCCCATCGAGATAGGCGGCGGTTTCTTCAACGAGGCCCATGCCATCCTTGAAGGTGCGGTCAAAAAGTTCGGATCGGGCGAATTCCATCGCCCGCGCGGCGTCAAAACCGCTCTTGATTGGGGAAGCTTGGGTCTTATCGGTCATAGCGCCCGATACGTCGCAAGACCGGGGCCGCGCTCACGAGCGGCCGCCGAACACCGCATCCGCCGCCGCGCGCTGGGCGCGCTTGGCGGTGATGGCGGCCTCACATTGGGCGATCTCGGCTTTGAGCCGCACGATACGCGCCTCCAAGTCATCTATCGAGGCGCCCTCCAATTGCGCTTCCAGCGGCAGCGCTTTCTTGGCCGGGGCGGCGAATGGATCATCGTCAAACATGGGCCTCACCTCCTTGCTATAGTCTATCCTAGGATGAAGGCGTGTTTAAGCGCCGGAGAAGCACACGATGCGGAAGATCATTCATGGCGCCGATCAGCCCCTCAGCCTTGCGGTGGCCGCCCGGCCCGAGCCGAAGCCCGGAGAAGTGCTGATCCGTGTGGCCGCCGCCGGGGTGAACCGCCCTGACCTTGTGCAGCGAGCCGGCCATTACCCCCCGCCCCCGGGCGCGCCCGAAACCATGGGGCTTGAGGTCGCCGGCGTGATCGAGGCGCTGGGCCCAGGCGTCAGCCGCTGGCATGAGGGCCAGGAGGTCTGCGCGCTGCTGCCGGGCGGCGGCTACGCCACCTACGCCATCGCCGACCAAGGCTCGGTGTTGCCCGTGCCCAAGGGGCTCTCGCTCGCGGAAGCGGCGGTTCTGCCCGAAACCGTGTTCACCGTGTGGGCCAACGTGTTTGAGGGCGGCGCGCTCAAGCCGGGCGAAACGCTGCTGGTGCATGGCGGCGCCTCCGGCATCGGCACCACCGCGATCCAGATGGGCAAAGCCTTTGGCGCGCGCGTGTTCGCCACAGCGGGCGATGCTGAAAAGGTCGCGCTCTGCGAGCGCTTGGGCGCTGAGCGCGGCATCAATTATCGCACGGAAGATTTTGAAGCCGTGCTGCGCGAAGCTGGCGGCGCGGATGTCGTGCTCGACATGGTGGGCGGGCCCTACGTGCAGAAAAATCTCGATCTGCTGAAAGAAGGCGGCCGATGCGTGATGATCGCCTTCCTGCAGGGCCCGCGCGCGGATCTCAATCTCATCAAGCTGCTGCTCAAGCGCCTCACGCTCACCGGCTCCACCCTGCGCCCGCGCTCGCACGCTGAAAAAGCCCGCCTCGCGCGCGCGGTGGAAGAACACGTCTGGCCCTGGATCGAAGCGGGCAAGCTCAAGCCGGTGATCGATTCCACCTTCCCGCTCGGCGACGCCGAAGCCGCGCACGCGCGCATGCAAAGCGGCGCGCATGCGGGCAAGATCGTGCTGACGGTTTAGCGCGCGCCGGCTAGGGCTTGGCGTTCGATGAGCGCACATCCGTGTTGTGGGTGCGTTCGGCGCCGCCGAAGGCATCCTCTTCTTCCACGGGGCGCTTGCCGCCTTTTTGCGGCGGGGAGGCGCCTTGCCCTGGCTTTAGCCCCGACTTTGCGGCTTTACGCTTCGGATCTTGGGCCATGGCGCCTCTTCCTCCTGGCTGACCAACAAGCGGGCAAAGGCGCCGGTTCCCGCCGCCCGGCGCCTTTTGGCTGGCCCCCGCGGCCGTAGGCGCCTAGTTTGGCGCCCAAGCAGCCGCGGGGACGGCAGATTTACGGGGGCTTTCAATGACCACAACGGCGCCGGCAACGCCGCTGGATACGTTCTACGCGCACGTATCCAACGTTTCTGACTTCATCTGGGGCGGCACATGGGATGGCGCGCAAGTGCTGCCCTTCCCGCCCATGGTCGTGGTGCTGCTTGGCGCCGGCGTCTTCCTGATGATCGGGCTCCGCTTTTATCCGATCACGCACCTTGGCATGGCGTTCGCCGGCCTCTTCAAAAAGGATAAAGAGGGCCAAGGCGAAATCTCGCCCTTCGCCGCGCTCTCCACCGCGCTTTCGGGCCAAGTCGGCACCGGCAACCTCGCGGGCGTCGCCACCGCCATCACGCTGGGCGGGCCCGGCGCCCTCTTCTGGATGTGGATCACCGCGCTGCTCGGCATGGCGCTGGCCTTCGCCGAGGGCGCACTCGCCATCCGCTACCGTGAAAAAACGCCCGACGGCCATTATCGCGGCGGCCCGATGACCTACATCCGCCGCGGCCTCGGCAAAAATTGGGGCTGGCTGGCGGGCCTGTTCGCGGTGGGCGCGCTGATCTCCTCGCTCGCCACCGGCAATGTCATTCAAGCCAACTCGATCGCGGATTCGCTCACGGGCCTGTTTCCCATCGTGCCCGATTGGGGCGCAGGGCTGATCGTTGCGGCGCTAGTGTTCATCGTCATCGTGGGCGGCATCAAATCGATCGGCTCAGTGGCTGAAAAAGTCGTGCCGACCATGGCGCTGGCGTACATCCTGATGGCGCTGATCGCGCTCATCCTCAATTACGAGGATCTGCCGGCCACGTTTGCGCTCATCTTCGATAGCGCCTTCAACGGCCACGCCGCCACCGGCGGCTTCTTGGGCGCGGGCATGATCATGGCGATCCGCTTTGGCGTGGCGCGCGGGCTCTTCTCCAACGAAGCCGGCCAAGGCTCAACGCCAATGGCGCACGCGGTGGCGCAGACCAACGATCCGGCCCGCCAAGGCCGCTTCGCCATGATGGGCACGTTTATCGACACCATCATCATCTGCACCATGACCGGCCTTGTGATCCTCACGGTTCAGGGCGCCTTCCCTTCAGCCGCCGGCCTGCAGGAGCATGCGTGGAGTTCAGACCTGCGCGGCTTTGACATGACCCAAGCCGCCTATGCGGCGGCGTTTCCCATGCCGGTGCTGGGCTTTCCGATCGGGCAGCTGATCGCCTCGGTGGCGCTGATCCTGTTTGTGTTCACCACGCTGATCACCTGGAGCTATTACGGCGAGCGCGCGGTGACGCACCTGTTCGGCGATAAGCTCATCTTGCCGTTCCGGCTGCTCTGGGTGTTCATGATCTTCGTCGGATCGTTCCAGGATCTCGATTTCGTCTGGCGCTTCGGGGACATCGCCAACGCCGCAATGGCGCTGCCAAACCTGCTCGCGCTGCTGCTGCTCTCTGGCGTGGTGTTCAAGCTGGCGCGCGGCGACAAAACCGCCGGCAAGGATCACGACTAGCAAGCGCGCTTGGCTGCTGCGTTTCTTAGCGCAGCAGCCAAGCGGCGACGCCGCATTTTACAATTGCCCGCCAAGGCTCCGCCAGCTGGTGCGCCCGGTGGGATAAGAAGCAATGTGCCAGAGCGCGCGATCGGTGCCGCGCACAAAGCAATCAATGCGCGCGTGCCCCTCGCCCTCCATGTGCAGCGTCGCGCGATGCGTGACGCACGTGGGCGCGCTGGTCAGCGTCCCGCCCCAGCTTTGCCATCCGCTCCACTGGAAGGCCTCGCCCCGCGTGCCCGACGGGGTCGCGGCCATGTGATACATCGCGTTGTCAGTGCCGCGCACGAAGCAATCGATGCGCAGCACCGCGTAGGAAATGCAGGAAGGTTCGCTCGTCAGCACCCCGCCTAGCGAGCGCCAACCTTGCCCCCCGCGCGGGTCAATCGTTTGCCAATACATCGCGTTGTCCGTACCGCGCACAAAGCAGCGCACAGTGAGCACGTCGCTGGCGACGCAGCTTGGCAAAGACGTCAAGACGCCGCCAAGGCTAACCCAGGCCGGCGGCGTGTCGCCGATACGCTCGCCCGGCACGCGCACCATCCAAAGCGCGTTGTCGCGCCCGCGCACAAAGCACCAGATCGGCGCGCCCGTGGCGCCGGGCGCTGAGCCGTCATTGACCGCAACACAGCGCGGCCCGATCTCCGTGCCCAGCGGCAAGAACAGCCCGGGCAAGCGCTCGGGCGCGCGCCAGCGCCCGCCTTCGAACGTCTGCCGCACCAGCACACGCTCGCGATCAACGCCAAAGCAATCGATGCGCTCAGGCGCGAAAGTCACACAACTTGGCTCGGCGCTGATGGTGCGCCGGCTGGTGCGCCCCCAGCCTTCCGTGAAGGGCGTTCCCGGGCCCCATTCTGGCCCGCCCGCCCACGTGCGCTGCCAAAGCGTGAGGTCAATGCCCGCCGCGAAGCAGTCGATCCGGTTGGGGGCCCAAGCGGTGCAGCTTGGCAAGCTGCGCAGCGTGCCGCCCAACAATTCCCAGCCGCCCCAATCGGCGCCGTTGCGCCAGCGGTGAAACATCTTGGCGTTCGTGCCGCGAGCGAAGCAATCGACGCGGTCCGCGCTCCACGTGGTGCAGGAAACCACCGGGGCCGGCGGCGGGGCCTCCTGCGCGGCTGCGGGGGGCGCCCCCCACGCCAAGCCCAAGCCAATCAAAGCCGCCAAGGATTTGCGCATCAACGCCTCCCGTATGATCGAAGCCCTCGCGGGCAGCATGATCGCTTAGGGCGGGGCCCGCCACCGCCATTTGCTATTCCCTTCCGCCTGTCCCGGCGCTATATCCCCCGCCAACTGACCTCGTCCGCGCCCGGATGCGTCAGCCCGTTGCTCCATCTGGCCCAGCGCCTGGCGACGCCGCCGGGCGCTTTTGCTTATCTGGAGCCTAACCCGTGACCGCCAACGTCCTGATGCCGAAGGCCACC
>DAORMO010000046.1:1663-2436 GCA_035440585.1 Terricaulis sp. | reverse complement strand
AAGCAGATCGCCGATTTCACCGGCCTGCACCCGCTCGAAGTGCAAGGCATCGCCAACGAAGACGTCGCCAAGGGCATTCGCGGCGTCGATCCCATCGCCGGGGGCTTTCTCTCGCGTGAGGAAATCGCCAAGGGCGAGGCCGATGAAACCCACAAGCTCAAAGCGCTTGAGCAAAAGCGCATCGAGCTGCCGCAGGTGAAACGGCGCGGCGCGCGCTACACGCCCATCGCCCGCCGTCAGGATCGCCCCGACGCCATCGCCTGGTTCTTGAAGAACCACCCCGAGGTGGCCGATTCCAAAGTCGTGAAGCTGATCGGCACCACCAAGGCCACGATCGAGCAAGTGCGCAGCCGCGCGCACTGGAATTCGCCGAACATCAAGCCGGTGGATCCAGTTTCGCTTGGCCTGTGCACGCAGATTGAGCTCGACGCCGTGGTTTCAGAAGCCGCCGCCGCCAAACTCCGCGCCGACGCGCGCGCCGCCAAGGCCGAAGCCAAGACGCTGAAAGCCGCGCAAGACACCGTCCCGCCGGAAACCTACGATCAAGCCGAAGAAGGCTAAACCCGGCGCAGTTTCGGCGCGTGCGAAGGCGCGCGCCGAAGAGCGCCGTTCAAATGCGCGATGATGAAGGCGCACGCGAGCGCCGCCACACTTGGCCTTACGTGATGCGCGGGCTGATGTTCTGAATTTGACTAAAGCGCACTGGAAATGCGCCTGCGCTGCGTGCGCCGCCAGGGGCGCGTGGCGCGCCCCTGCGGCGTGTTACGCCAGCT
>DAORMO010000046.1:0-1524 GCA_035440585.1 Terricaulis sp. | reverse complement strand
TGTCGAGTTCGCGAATTCGCTGCTCGATTGCCATATGAGGCGCCTCCTATTGAAGTTGGGCCAAGCGGGAAGGATGGCGCCGAAATCGATTGTTGTCTCCTTACAACTTTCAAAAATTTTTATCTTTTGGTGAAGCAACGATTTACGATGCGCATGCCCCTACCGGCGCCCGCTTTACAGGCGCCGCGCAGCATGGCTTAGCTGCGTGGGAGCGCGCCCATGCGGCGCAGATAATTTGTAGCGGAACCTTCACTCACCATGGATTCGGACGACGAGGCGAGCTTCGACATCGCCGACACGCCTGAAAAGCGCGCGCTCAAAGCGCGCCTCGTTGAGCTGCGCGAGGAGCATCGCGCCCTCGACTCCGCCATATTCGCGCTGCAGGAACAGAGCGGCGGGGATGCGCTGCAATTGGCGCGCCTGAAAAAACGCAAGCTTGTCCTGAAGGATCAAATTCAGTGGATCGAAGATCGGCTGACGCCAGACATCATCGCCTAAAGTGGTGCGCCGGGGCGGCGCTTCTGGCGCTCGCGCCTGGCGCGGCCTTCGCCCAGGATCAGGATGAGGAACGCGCCAAGGGCGTGTTCTCGATCGTTGTCGAAAACGATTCCCTCTCCTCAGGCGCGGATCGCAATTACACCTCCGGCATCAAGCTGGCTTATGTTTCGCCCGCCGAAAGCGTGCCTGATTGGCTGCGCGGCTTCGGCGGCTTCACGCGCGCGCTTTCGGGCTCAGAGCCTGATTTCTGGGGCGTCGCTGTCGGCCAATCGATCTTCACGCCCGAAGACATCAACGCCGCGCCGGCCCCTTCCGATCAGCATCCTTACGCCGGCTGGCTCTACATGCAGATCATGCTAGGCGCCGAGCAGCAGCGCAGCGATGGCCGCAGCCCCCGCTACATGGATACGTACGAGCTTGAGTTCGGCGTCACCGGCCCGTGGGCGCAAGGCGAGGAAGCCCAGCGCGGCATCCATGAATGGCTCGGCGCGCCCGATCCGCAAGGCTGGGACAGCCAGCTCGGCAACGAGTTTGCCTTCGCCGTCTCGATGGATCGCCGTTGGCGCGCGCTGCGCGCGTATATCGACGTGCCCGGCGGGCTTGAGTTTGATCTCACCCCCAATGCCGGCGCCACGCTCGGCACGCTGCGCACTGAGGCGCGCGTGGGCGCCACCGCGCGCCTCGGCTGGCGCATCGATAATGATTACGGCCCGCCCCGCGTGCGCCCCTCGCTTTCGGGCGTGGAGCATTTCAGCGGCGGGCGGCTGTCCTGGTCGATCTTCGCAGGCGTGCAAGGCCGCGCGGTGGCGCGCAATCTTTTCCTCGATGGCAACACCTGGGAGGATAGCGCCTCGGTGGAGCGCAAGCCGTTCGTCGCCGATTTTCAAACCGGGCTTTCCGTCAGCGCTGGCGATTGGCGGCTCGCCTACACCTATGTGTGGCGCACCGAAGAATTCGAAACCCAACGCGCCCGCCAAGATTTCGGCGCCCTAGCGCTCAGCGTGCGGCTGTAAAAGCGCGGATAGC
>DAORMO010000045.1:11340-17362 GCA_035440585.1 Terricaulis sp. | reverse complement strand
TGGGCGAGAAGGACAACATCCTCGGCATCGTGCTGACGCATGCGCATGAGGATCATATCGGCGCGCTGGGCTGGCTATGGCCGAACTTGAAGGCGCCGGTGTACGCCACGCCGTTCACGGCGGCCTTGGTGCGCGACAAGCTGAAGGAGCGCGGCCTCTTGGATAAAGTGCCGCTCACGGAAATTCCGCTGAAGGGGCATTTAAAGCTCGGGCCGTTTGAGATCGATTTCGTGACGCTCACGCACTCGATCCCGGAGCCGAACGGGCTCGCGATCCGCACCCCGCTTGGCCTTGTCTGGCACACCGGCGATTGGAAAATCGATCCCGATCCGCTGATTGGCGAGACCACCGATGAAGCCAAGCTCCGCGCCATGGCCGAAGAGGGCGTGCTGGCGATGGTGTGCGATTCCACCAACGTGTTCGTGGAAGGCGAGGCGGGCTCGGAAGCGGATGTGCGCGACAAGCTCACTGAAGTCATCGCCGGTTGCACCGGGCGCGTAGCGGTGACGGCGTTTGCCTCCAACGTGGCGCGCGTGCAAACAACGCTGGAAGCGGCCCGCGCCTGCGGGCGCACGCCATGCCTCGTTGGCCGCTCGATGCATCGCATTTACGCCGCGGCGCAGAGCGTGGGTATCCTGAAGGACATGCCCTACATCGCCGAGGAAGAGGAAGCGGCGCGGCTGCCTGCAAGCAAGGTGCTTTATCTTTGCACCGGAAGCCAAGGAGAGGCGCGTGCGGCGCTCTCACGCATCGCGCGCGGAGATCATCGCCATGTTTCGCTGCGCCAGGGTGATACGGTGATTTTCTCGTCACGCGTGATCCCCGGCAACGAAACCTCGATCCACGCGCTCTACAATGCGTTCACCGAAAAAGGTGTCGAGCTGATCACCGCTGACGATCATTTCGTGCATGTCTCCGGCCATCCGGCGCGCGATGAGCTCAGGCAAATGTACGCCTGGGTGCGGCCTCACATCGCCGTGCCGGTGCACGGCGAGCGGCGGCATATCCTTGAACACGTTGAACTCGCCAAGTCGCTGCAAGCGCCTTACGCGATCGCACCCAGCAACGGCGATCTCATTCGGCTCGCGCCGGGCGAGCCCAAAGTCATCGATGAAGTGCCGGCTGGGCGTATCTTTGTCGATGGCGCGGTGATGATCGAGGCCGAAGATAATGCGCTGAAGGATCGCCGCCGGCTCGGCGCGGAAGGCGCGGTGAACATCGCGCTGGCGATCAACGCCAAGCACGCGATCGTCTCCGGGCCAAACGCGACGGTGCGCGGGCTTTCCATGGGCGATGAGGAAGAATTTGATCTGGCAGTGGATGAGCTTGAGGATGTGGCCGAGGCCGCGTTCGGGCGCCTATCGCATGCGGACCGTGAGGACGACGAATTGGTCGAAACCACATTGATGCGGGCGGTGCGCAAGGCGGCCGACCGGCTCTGGGGCAAGCGGCCGCTGGTGGATGTGACGGTGTTGAGGATTTGAGCCGATGATCGGACGATTGAACCATGTGGGCGTGGCCGTGCCCGATATTGAAGCCGCCAAACAAACCTATCGCGATCTCTATGGCGTCGCCGAAAGCGAGATCACCGAAACCAAGGAATTGGCCGCGCAGGGCGTGAAATTCGCGTTCGTGAACGTGGCCAACAGCCAGATCGAGCTGATCGAGCCGCTGGGCGAAAATTCGCCGATCCGCAAGTTCCTGGAGAAAAATCCGGCGGGCGGGCAGCATCATGTCTGCTTCGAGGTGGCCGATATTTACGCGGCGCGCGACGAGATGGTGAAGCGAGGCGCCACGGTGCTGAATGAGCCGCGCATCGGCGCGCACGGCACGCCGATTATTTTCGTCCACCCCAAAAATTCCAACGGCGTGCTGATTGAGCTGATGGAGACGCCGAAAGGGGCGCATTGATGAGCCTGTTCCTTGGCGTCGCCATTTATGTGATCCTTTGGTGGCTCTCTTTCTTTGTCATGCTGCCTCTTGGCGCGCGCAGCCCGCATGAGGGTGATGAGGCCACCGTGCCGGGGGTGGACCGCGGGGCCCCCAAGGTTGCCAATCTGGGCCGGAAGGCGCTTTGGGCGGCGGGGATCGCGGCGGTTTTGTGGCTGTTCGTGGCCTGGGGCGTTTCCGTCGATCTGATTGGCATGCGCCGGTAACGGCGCGTTGGCAAAGCGGGCGGGGCGGTCTATCCAGGCGCTCCACGATTTGAAGGATAAGAAGCCCGCCCATGCATGCGCTTAAGATCACGCGCGCGGAAGATTTTCCCGAATGGTACCAGGCGATCGTGCGCGAGGCCGATCTGGCCGAGCTTTCGCCGACGCGCGGCTGCATGATTATCAAGCCCTGGGGCTATGGAATCTGGGAGCGCATCCAGGCGGAACTGGATCGCCGCATCAAAGAAAGCGGCCACGATAATTACTATTTCCCGCTGCTGATCCCGATGGGCTTCATCGCCAAGGAAGCCGATCACGTTGAAGGCTTCGCCAAGGAGATGGCGGTGGTGACGCATCATCGCCTGAAGGCGATTGACGGCGTGCTTAAACCCGATCCGGAGGCTGAGCTGGCCGAGCCGTTCATCATTCGGCCCACCTCCGAGACGATCATCGGCGATGCGTTCAGCCGCTGGGTGAAATCCTATCGCGATCTGCCGCTGAAGCTGAACCAATGGGCCAACGTGATGCGCTGGGAAATGCGCACGCGTATGTTCCTGCGCACGGCGGAGTTCCTCTGGCAGGAGGGGCACACCGCGCACGTTGGGGAATCGGACGCGATGGATGAAACCATGCTCGCGCTCGAAATCTATCGCAGTTTCTCGGAGGATTATCTCGCCATGCCCGTGGTGGCCGGGGAGAAGCCGGAGAATGAGCGTTTTCCCGGCGCGGAGAAAACTTTCTCGATCGAGGCGATGATGCAGGATGGCAAGGCGCTGCAGGCCGGCACCTCGCACTATCTCGGCACGCATTTCTCCGAAGCGCAGAACATCCGCTACCAGGATAAGGAAGGCGGCCAGACGCTGGCGCACACCACCTCCTGGGGCGTTTCCACGCGCCTCATTGGCGGCGTTATCATGACACACGGCGATGATGACGGCCTACGCACCCCGCCAGCAATCGCCCCGCGCCAGATCGTGATCGTGCCGATGCTACGCGGCAAGCCAGAGGATGAGACGCTGAAAGAGTATTGCGCGTCGCTGGCGCAGGAGCTGGGCGCGCTGACGGCGTTCGGTGAGCGCGTGCGCGCATTCGTTGATACGAAAGATGCAAAGCCGGCTGATAAGCGGTGGGATTGGGTGCGCCGCGGCGCGCCGCTCATTTGCGAGATTGGCCCGCGTGACGCCGCGGGTGGTCAAGTGAGCTTCATCAAGCGCATCGCGCTGCGCGAGGGCGAGAAGATCAAGACCCACACGCTGGCGCGCGCGGAGTTCGTCGCGGCGGCGCAAGGCTTGCTGGAAGAAACCCAAAGCGCGCTCTTTGCCGAGGCGAAGGCGCGGCTTGAGGCCAACATCAGCGGCGATTTTGAGACGTTCGCCGATCTTGAGCGCTATTTTGGCGCCGACGAAGATGCCGGCGGCTTTAAGGGCTGGGCGCGGGTGAGCTGGAGCAAGCCCACAGGCGCTGCGCTGGATAAGGTGGTTGAGCAGCTCAAGGCGCTCAAACTCACTATCCGCAATGCGCCGCTGGGCCAGCCCACAAGCTATAAGCCTTGCATCTTCACTGGCGAGGCTGGTGTTGAAGAAATCCTGATTGCGCGGGCCTATTGATGAGCGGACGAAGCCAGCCTTTTGGCCTGTTTGAGCGCATGCTCGCCGGCCGCTATCTGCGCGCCAAGCGCCAGCACGGCGGGGTGGCGCTGATCTCCGTCATTTCCGTTGTCGCCATTGCGCTGGCGGTGATGGCGCTGGTGATCACCATGTCTGTGATGAACGGGTTCCGCGAGACGTTGCTCTCGCGCATCCTGGGCGTGAACGGGCATGTGTTTATCGATACGCGTGGCATGCCCAATGCCGAGGTTGAGCGCTTGCGCGCACTTGCGCTGGAAACGCCCGGCGCGCTTTCCGCGACAGCGATCATCACCGCCCAAGCGCTCGCCACCTCCGATCTCAACGCCGCAGGCGTCGCCGTGCGCGGCATCGCGCGCGAGGATCTTGAGCGTCTGACGCTGATCATGGAAAACACATCGCCCGGCGCGCTCGCGGATTTTGAGGGCGTTGAGGCGCCCACAATCCTGGTTGGAGATCGCCTGGCGGCGAGCCTTGGCGTGCGCGAGGGGATGGCGATTTCGATCATCTCGCCGCAAGCGGCATCGACGCCCTTTGGGCTTGCGCCGCGGCGCAAGCCGTTTTTGATCGGCGGCCTGTTCGGCGTGGGCATGGTCGAGTTTGACTCGCTGTTTGTTTACATGCCGATCGAGCAGGCGCGGATATTGTTCAACCGTGGCGAAGGCTCCGATGAAATCGAAATCCGTATCCAGCATCCAGACCGCACGCACGCGTTCATGATGGATCTGCACTCGCGCATTGGGCCGAACGCTTATGTGATCGATTGGCAGGTCAAGAGCCAAGGGCTTGCGGACGCGCTGGTGGTTGAGCGCAACGTGATGCGGCTCATTTTGATGATCCTTGTCGCGATCGCCGCGCTCAATATCGTCACTGGGCTCATCATGCTGGTGAAGAACAAAAGCCGCGACATCGCCATTTTGCGCACCATGGGGGCCACGCGCGGGGCGGTGCAGCGGGTGTTTTTCATGGCGAGCGCCAGTTTGGGCGTGATCGGGCTTTCGATCGGGCTCGTGCTCGGCGTCGGCTTTTGCATCTTCATTCAGCCGATTCAGGACTTTATTTCCAACGTGGTGGGCTTCGATATTTTTCCGGCGACGGTCTATTCGCTCAGCTCACTGCCGGCGAAAGTGGAATGGGGCGAGGTGGCGCTGGTTTCCTTTTTCACCGTGCTCGTGACGTTCGCTTCAACGCTTGTCACGGCATGGTGGGCCGCGCGGCTCGATCCGGTGGAGGCGCTGCGCTATGAATGAGCTTGTCGCGCCTGTGCTTCGTGTTCGCGGGCTCTCGCGCCGCTATGTCTCTGGTGAGAGCGAGCTTGTCGTGCTCGATCATCTCGAGCTCGACATCGCCAGCGGGCAGGTTGTTGGCCTGATTGGCCCCTCGGGCTCGGGCAAATCCTCGCTGCTGCATGCGGCAGGCTTGCTGGAGAAGCCATCGAGCGGGAAGGTGGAGATCGCCGGGGCGGACGCCTGGGCGTTGTCGGACGAGAAGCGGACCGAAATCCGGCGCAACCGCATCGGGTTCGTCTATCAATTCCACCATCTGCTGGCGGAATTCAACGCGCTCTACAACGTGGCGCTGCCGGCGTTGATCGCGGGGCGGCCGCGCAAGGAAGCTTTGGCCGAAGCCGAGCGTTTGCTGGACATCATGGGGCTTGCGCAACGCATGCACCACCAGCCGGCGCAGCTTTCCGGCGGGGAGCAGCAGCGCGTGGCCATCGCGCGCGCGATGGTGAACAAGCCGGTGCTGATCCTGGCCGATGAGCCCACGGGCAACCTTGATCCGGATACCTCCACGCACGTGTTCGCCGCGCTTTCGGAACTCGTGCGCACGCAAGGCGCGGCGGCGCTGATCGCCACGCACAATCACGATCTGGCCCGCTATATGGATCGTGTGGTGGCGCTCGATCACGGCAAACTGGTGGAAAAGGCTGGCGCCCGCGGGCGCTGACGAATCGGCGTCAGGGCCTATATTGAGGCCATGGCAGCCCCCTTTATCCACCTTCGCGCCCGATCCGCCTATTCGCTGTTGCAAAGCGCGTTGCAGGTGAAGGCGCTGACCAAGCTCGCCGCCAAGCACGGCATGCCGGCGCTGGGACTGACGGACGCAAACAACCTCTATGGCGCGCTGGAATATTCCGAGGCGGCGGTGGGGGCGGGCGTGCAGCCGATCATCGGCTGCGCGCTCGACGTGCGGGGCGAGGCGGGCGAGCGCGGCGAGCTGGCGCTGCTTGCGCAAAACGAG
>DAORMO010000045.1:5536-11326 GCA_035440585.1 Terricaulis sp. | reverse complement strand
AACCTGATGCAGCTTTCGAGCGCTGCATATGTCGAAACCGTCGGGCAGGCTGAGCCGCATGTAACGCTGGCGCGGGTGCTCGCGCATGCAGAGGGCCTAATCGCGCTGACAGGCGCGGGCGATGGGCCGCTCGCGGCGATGCTGGAGGCAGGCCATGACGCAGCGGCGGAGGCGTTGCTCAACACGTTGGCTTCCGCCTTTCCAAACCGGCTTTACGTTGAATTGCAGCGCCATGGCGCGCGCATTGAGGCCGAGACTGAGGGGGCGCTGGTTGATCTCGCCTACAAGCTTGGCTTGCCGCTTGTGGCCACCAACGACATTCGCTTTGAGGCCGCGAAAGATCACGCTGCGCATGATGCGTTGTTGTGCATCGCGGCGGGATCTTATCTGGGCGAGGAAGATCGCCCGCGCGTGAGTGCGGAGCATTATTTCAAATCCGCCGAGGAAATGGCGGAGCGTTTCGCTGATCTGCCGGAGGCGATCGAAAACACAGTGGAGATCGCGCGGCGCTGTGCTGTGCGCGTGGAGAAGCGTGCGCCGATCCTGCCGCGCTTTGGCACCAAAGCTGGCCGCGATGAGCCGGCGGAGCTGCGCGCGCAAGCCGAAGCGGGCCTTAAGGCGCGGCTGAAGGCGCTGGGCGATCAGCGCGCGGCGCCGATTGAAGACTACGAAAAGCGGCTTGATTATGAGCTCGGGATCATCACGCAGATGAAATTCCCCGGCTACTTCCTGATCGTGTCGGATTTTATCAAATGGGCCAAAGCGCAAGCCATTCCAGTGGGGCCGGGGCGCGGCTCCGGCGCGGGCTCGTGCGTGGCGTGGGCGCTGACAATCACCGACCTTGACCCGTTGCGCTTTGGCTTGCTGTTTGAGCGATTCCTCAATCCCGAGCGGGTTTCGATGCCGGATTTCGACATCGATTTTTGCCAAGAGCGGCGCGGCGAGGTGATCGAGTACGTCAAGCAAAAGTATGGCGCGGATCGGGTCGCGCAGATCATCACCTTCGGCACGCTGCAGGCGCGCGCCGTGGTGCGCGATGTGGGCCGGGTGATGCAATTGCCGTTCGGGCAGGTGGATAAGCTCGCCAAACTCATTCCGGCGAACCCGGCCAATCCCGTGACGCTGGCGCAGGCGATGGAGCTTGAGCCGAAGCTGGCTGAAGAGCGGCGCAACGTGCCCGAGGTGCGTGAGTTGATCGATACCGCGCTGCAGCTGGAGGGGCTGTATCGCAACGCGTCCACGCACGCGGCAGGGGTTGTGATTGGCGATCGGCCGCTTACGGAGCTTGTGCCGCTTTATCAAGATCCGCGTTCGGATCTGCCGGCGACCCAATTCAACATGAAATGGGTTGAGCCGGCTGGGCTCGTGAAGTTCGACTTTCTGGGCCTTAAGACGCTGACAGTGATCGATCGCGCGGTGAAGTTTATCCGCGCGCGCGGCGAGGAGATCGATCTCGACGACACAGCTTATGACGACTTAAAAACGTACGAATTGCTACAATCAGGCCTCACCTTCGGCGTGTTCCAATTGGAAGGCCAAGGCATGCGCGACACGCTGCGCAAGGTGAAGCCGACATGCCTTGAAGACGTGATCGCGCTGATTTCGCTCTATCGGCCTGGCCCTATGAAAAACATCGATCACTTTGCACAGGTAAAGGATGGGCAGGAGCGGTTGCGAAAAGCGCGCGAGGCGGGGGAGAGCGAGGACGAAATTCGGCAGATCGAGGAATACGACATTGTAAAGCCCGATTATCTGCACCCCTCGCTCAAGCCGATCTTGGAAGAGACGTATGGCGTCATCGTCTATCAGGAACAGGTTATGCAAATCGCGCA
The DNA here is from genome assembly GCA_035440585.1 of Terricaulis sp. GTDB lineage: Bacteria > Pseudomonadota > Alphaproteobacteria > Caulobacterales > Aquidulcibacteraceae > Vitreimonas. Next base: position 9,494 of record DAORMO010000045.1, on the reverse strand, counting down.
GGTGCTTTCCGGCTATTCGCTCGGAGAGGCCGATCTTTTGCGGCGCGCGATGGGCAAGAAAAAGCCCGAAGAAATGGCCGCGCAAAAAACCCGCTTTGTCTCCGGCGCTGTTGAGCGTGACGTGAGCGAGGAACGGGCGTCTTATATTTTCGATCTCGTGGAAGAATTTGCGGGCTATGGCTTCAACAAGTCGCATGCCGCCGCCTATGCGGTGGTTGCCTATCAAACCGCCTATCTGAAGGCGCATTTCCCAGTCGATTTTCTTGCTGCCTCGATGAGCTTGGATATTTCCAACTCCGAAAAGCTGGCGAGCTTCCATCAGGATGCGCGGCGCACCGGCGTCACCGTGCTGGCGCCGGATATCAACGCCTCCGAACCAGATTTCAACGTCGAGAAAACCGAAGACGGCTTGGCCGTGCGTTACGCGCTTGGCGCGGTGCGCAATGTCGGGTTGACGGCGATGAGCAGCGTCGTGGCTGAGCGCCGTCGCGGCGGGGCGTTCAAGGCGCTTTATGATTTCGCCGAGCGGCTTGATCCTAAAGCGGTGAATAAGCGCCAGTTGGAAAATCTCGCCAAGTCGGGCGCGTTCGATCCGCTTGAGCCTGATCGGGCGCGCGCGTTTGCGGCGGCTGAAACGATTGCGGCGTACGCCCAGCGCGTGGCCGAGGAGAAGGCGAGCGCGCAGTCGAGTCTCTTCGGCTCAGAAGAACCAAGCGCCCGGCCTGCCTTTCCAAAAGCGCCGAGTTGGTCGAGCCAGGATATTCTGGATGCGGAGCGCGAAAGCGTCGGCTTTTACCTGTCAGGCCACCCGCTCTCGCAATTCTTCGCCGAAACCGGAGAGCGGTATAAAACCTGCGCAGAAATTCTGGATGAAGGCGAAGGGCCGCCAGCAGTGTACGCCATGGCGGGCGTGCTGCGGCGGATCAAATATCAGCCGGCCAAAACCGGCGGCACCTTGGCGTTCGCCTCCTTCTCAGATCCCACTGGTGATTTTGAGCCAATCATAATGCCGGAATTTGTCGCCGAAGCGCGCGATGTGCTGGAGGTGGGCAAGGCCTTCGTGCTGCGCGCGCGCGTGCGCTGGCGGGACGGTGATTTGAAACTATCCGCCGATCGGTTCGAGCCGCTTGAGGCGGCTGAAGCGCGCTCCGGTCAAGTCGATCTGCGCGTGATTGTGCGCGAGGGCGCGCCGCTGGCGCTGCTGGCGCAGACGCTTGACGCGCTGCCGCGCGCGGCCCCTGGCGATGCGCGCCTATTGCGGCTGGTGCTGCAACTCAAGGACGGGCGCGAGGTGGAACTCGATACCGGCCGAACCGTCGCCGCCGGGCCAGGGGCGCGGGCCGCGCTCAAAGCCGCGCGTGGCGTTGAGCGCGTGATTTAGCGCAAACCGTCGCTACTTTCGGCTTTTCAGGGCGTAAGCACTTGCCCTGGCAGCTGCGCGCCGCTCAGATGCGCGCAGATGGGGGAACCATGATGCGATTAGGATTTATCCTCGCCCTTGGCGTCTGCGCCACGCTCGGGGCGTGCGCCAGTACAAGCACAGGCGATGACGGTGTCACTGAAAGCGAAGCGCGCTCGGCGTATGCGTCGTTGTATCAGCCGCCGCCGTCGGTCCCGACGCTGCTGCGTGGGGCGACGGTGTTTGACGGCCTGGGCGCAGAATTTGCCGAAACCGATGTGCTCATCGTCGATGGCCGCATCAGCGCGGTCGGGCGTGGGCTTGCCGCGCCTGCGGGCGCGGAGGTGGTGGACGCCAGCGGGCGCTTTGTGACCCCAGGCATCATTGATGCGCACTCACACCTTGGCGTTTATCCCTCGCCTTCGATCCAAGCGACGTCAGACGGCAATGAAATGACGCGCCCCAACACGGCGGGCGTGTGGGCTGAACATTCCGTCTGGCCGCATGATCCCGGCTTTGGCCGCGCCGTGGCGGGCGGGATCACCACGCTGCACATCCTGCCGGGCTCAGCCAATCTGTTTGGCGGGCGCGGCGTCACGGTGCGGCCGCTGCAGAACGCGCGCTCGGTGATGGAGATGAAGCTCCCCGATGCGCCCCAGACCTTGAAGATGGCGTGCGGCGAAAACCCCTCGCGCGTTTACGGCTCGCGCAACCAATCGCCGGCGACGGGCATGGGCAATATCGCCGGCTATCGCCAAGCCTTTGCGGCGGCCCGCGAATACAATCGCCGCGTTGAGCGCGCGGCCAACGGCAATGGCACGGCGCCGGATTTCAATCTTGAGATGGACACGCTCTCGGGCGTGCTCAATGGCGACATTCTGGTGCAATGGCATTGCTATCGCGCTGACGAAATGGCGCTGGCGATCGAGATTTCCAACGAGTTCGATTTCCAGATCTCAGCTTTCCATCACGGCGTCGAGGCCTACAAAATCCCTGATCTTTTGGCTGAAAACGGCGTCTGCGCCGCGTTGTGGGCCGATTGGTGGGGCTTCAAGCTCGAAGCCTATGACGGCATCCGCGAGAATATTCCGTTCGTGCATGCGGGCGGGGCGTGCGCGATCGTGCATTCCGATAGCGAGGTCGGGATTCAGCGGCTCAACCAAGAAGCGGCCAAGGCGCTTGCCGATGGCCGCCGTGCGGGGCTTTCGATCACCCGCGCTGAGGCGTGGACTTGGGTGTCCAGCAACCCGGCGCGCGCGCTTGGCATTTCCGAGCAAACCGGCGCGCTGACGCCGGGCCTGCGCGGCGATGTGGTGGTTTGGTCGGCCGATCCACTCTCCAGCTATGCGGTGGCCGAGCGCGTCTATATGGACGGCGCGCTCATTTATGAGCGCGGCCGCGGGCAAGATCGCCAATCAGACTTTGAACTTGGGCAAACCTATCTGGAGGGCGCGCAATGAGAGTGCTGTTTGCGTTTCTCTTCGCTTGCGTGATCGCATCGCCTGCTGCGGCGCAGAGCGTGTTGATCCGTGATGGGCGCGTCGTCACCAATGGCGGCGCCGGCATTATCGAGAATGGCGATGTGCTGATCGTCAACGGCCGCATCAGCGCGGTGGGCGCCAATCTCCCCGCGCCGAGCGGCGCGCGCGTGATTGAGGCCGAGGGGCGCTTTGTCACCCCCGGCGCGTTCGCGGCCATGAGTGAGATTGGGCTCTCGGAAATCTCCGGCTCAGGTGCGCACAATGACGCGAGCGTTAGCGGCGATCTGATCGCCGCCGCAGCCGATGCGGGCCGCGCTTTCAATCCTGCCGTAACGGCGATCGCCGTCACACGCATGGAAGGGGTGACGCGCGCGGCCATTGCCCCCTCTCGCACCTCCTCGATGTTCGGCGGACGCGGGGCGCTGGTTTCGCTTTCTGGCGCGGCCGACAGCGTATTCCGGCCGGGCGCTTTCATGGTGCTCGAACTGGGAGACGATGGCGCGCGCCGCACCGGGGGCTCACGCGCCTCCATGTGGCCGGCCCTGGAAGCGGCGCTGCGCGACGCACGCGAATATCCTGGCCGCTATCGCAGCGGGCAGGGCGGGGCCGTGCTGAACGAGATCGACGCTGCGGCGGTGCAGCCGTTCGCGCGCGGGCAGGGCATGTTCCTGGTTCATATCGAGAATGCCGCCGATATCCGCCGCTTGATCGCTTTCAAGCGCGTTAATCCGGGCATGCGCTTCGCCATCCATGGCGGGGCGGAAGCTTGGCAGGTCGCAAGCGAACTGGCGGCCGCAGATATCCCGGTGATCCTCGATCCTTTGGCGAACCTGCCGGATCGGTTTGAGCGGCTTTCGGCGCGGCTTGATAACGCCGCGCTGCTGCACGCGGCGGGCGTGCGGATCGCCATCGCGCCGGGCCCGGGCTCGGTCGACGCCCACCAGGCGCGGCTCGTGCTGCAATTGGCCGGCAATGCGGTGGCGAACGGGCTGCCTTGGGATGCGGCGTTCGCCGCGGTGACGCGCGGGCCGGCTGAGATATTCGGCGTCGGCGCCACTTTGGGCCGGCTGGAGCGCGG
>DAORMO010000045.1:0-5354 GCA_035440585.1 Terricaulis sp. | reverse complement strand
CGCCGCCGGCTGCGCCCCACTATATCCGCGCCCTTACCACGCACGCGGGAGCGGCGGGGCGGTCTGAAAGCGGCCGTTTCCTCCATCCGGTCCTTAGGGATATATTCCTAGGGTTCTCTCCCGCGGCGGCAAACCGGAAAAGGAAAGATACGATGGCGCTGCCTGAATTCAGCATGCGTCAGCTCTTGGAAGCTGGCGCGCATTTTGGACACCAGACCCACCGCTGGAACCCGAAGATGGATCGCTACATCTTCGGCGAAAAGTCCAACATCCACATTCTCGACCTGTCGCAAACCGTGCCGCTGCTGCACGCCGCGCTCGTCAAAGTGCGCGAAGTCGCCGCCGGCGGCGGGCGCGTGCTGTTTGTTGGCACCAAGCGCCAAGCGGCCGATCACATCAAAGCGTCGGCGCAGCGCTCGGCGCAGTATTTCATCAACCAGCGCTGGCTCGGCGGCACGCTGACCAATTGGCAGACGGTGTCCAAGTCGATCGCGCGCCTGCGTGAGCTCGATCAGATCGTCAATGGCGGCTCTGTCGGCCTCACAAAGAAGGAAGTGCTCAACCTGACGCGCGAGCGCGACAAGCTTGATCGCTCGCTCGGCGGCATCGCCTCCATGGGCGGCATTCCGGACCTGATGTTCGTGATCGACACCAACAAGGAAGCGATCGCCATTCAGGAAGCCAAGAAGCTTGGCATCCCGGTTGTGGCCATCGTCGATTCCAATTGCGATCCCGATGAAGTCACCTTTCCGATCCCGGGCAATGACGACGCGGCGCGCGCGATCCAGCTTTATTGCGATCTGATCGCTGACGCTGTGCTCGACGGCTTGACCGAAGGCCAAGTGCGCGGCGGCGTGGACATCGGCGCTTCGGCCCGTCCGCCGGTTGAGGCGGTTGTCGCCGCCGAGCGCGCGCCCGAGCCGGTGGAAAGCCCGATGGATGGCCCCACCGGCGCGAATTACTGACACGCCTTTGCGCTTTGTTTGAGCGGGTTCGGCAAACGAACCGCTGAAAATTTAGGAGAATGACAGATGGCGGAAATCACCGCTGCGCTGGTCAAAGAACTGCGCGAAAGAACCGGCGTCGGCATGATGGATTGCAAGAAGGCGCTGGCCGAAACCAATGGCGACCTTGAAGCCGCTGTTGATTGGCTGCGCGCCAAGGGCTTGTCCAAAGCTGCCAAGAAGGCTGATCGCGCCGCCGCCGAAGGCGTCGTCGCCTCGGCCCTTTCGGGCAACGCCGGCGCGCTGATTGAGCTGAACTCGGAAACCGACTTTGTGGCCCGCAACGCGGACTTCCAGAAGGCGGCGCTGAGCTATGCGCAATTGGCGCTGAGCGCGGCCGATCACGATGCGCTGCTTGCCTCCAATGCGGGCGTAGGCACGGTGCAGGATGAAGTCACGCAGCTGATCGCCACGATCGGCGAGAACATCACGCTGCGCCGCTCGGCCCAGCTGAGCGTGGAGAACGGCGTGATCGCCGCCTACGTGCACAACGCCATCACCGAAGGCGTTGGCCGCATCGGCGTGCTTGTCGCCATCGAGTCGGCCGGCGACAAAGCCGTGCTCGAGAAGTTCGGCAAGGGCGTGGCGATGCACATCGCCGCCTCCAACCCGCTGGCGCTGACCGAAAAGGACATCGACGCCGATCGCGTTGAGCGTGAGAAGCAGGTGCTGAAGGATCAGATCAAGGAAGATCCCAAAGCCCAAGGCAAGCCCGATCAGGTCATCGAAAAGATGCTCGAAGGGCGCCTGCGCAAATTCTATGAGGAATCTGTGCTGCTCAAGCAGGCGTTCGTGATGAACCCGGAACAAACCGTTGAAGCCGCAGCCGCTGATGTGGCCAAGGCGGCGGGCGCCCCGGTTGCGATCAAGGCCTTCGTGCGCTTCGGCGTGGGCGAGGGCGTTGAGAAAAAGGTCGATGATTTCGCTGCCGAAGTGGCGGCGATGTCGAAAAAGGACTAACGCACAAATCCGCCGCCGTTTGGCTTTGCGCCGACGGCGGCGGTCGCGTTATGGTGCGCCGGCCCTTCAAGCTGGATGACCCGATGAGCGTCGCTGAAACCATTGCGGACCCCACGCCCGCGCGCACCTACAAGCGTGTGCTGCTGAAAATCTCTGGCGAAGCGCTGATGGGCGATGGCCAATACGGCATCGACCAGGCGGTTTGCGAGCGTATCGCGCAGGAAGTGCTCGATGCGGCCAATGGCGGGGCGGAAATTTGCCTTGTCATCGGCGGCGGGAACATTTTCCGCGGCGTGCAGGGCGCCGCCAAGGGCATGGAGCGCGCCAGCGCCGATTACATGGGCATGCTGGCCACGGTGATGAACGCGCTGGCCATGCAGAACGCGATCGAAAGCCTCGGCGGCAAAGCGCGGGTGCTTTCCGCCATCCCGATGACGAGCGTGTGCGAGCCCTACATTCGCCGCCGCGCGCTGCGCCACATGGAAAAGGGGCGGATCGTGATTTTCGCCGCCGGCACCGGCAATCCGTTTTTCACCACCGACACCGCCGCCGCTCTGCGCGCCGCTGAGATGGGCGCTGATGCGCTGCTGAAGGGCACGCAGGTGGATGGGGTCTACACCGCCGATCCCAAGAAGGATCCAAACGCGACCCGCTACGATCAGCTGAGCTACCACGAAGTGCTGGCGCGCGATCTTAAGGTGATGGACGCCTCGGCGGTTTCACTGATGCGCGACAACGGCATTCCGATTGTTGTGTTTTCAATTCACAAGCGCGGCGGGCTTGCCGATGTGCTCGCCGGCCGCGGCGTTTGCACCACCATCACTGATTAGGACAACGAATATGGCGACGGCGCCTTTCAAACTCGACGATTATAAAAAGCGCATGGATGGCGCGCTTTCAGCCCTGCAGCATGAGTTCAGCGGCTTGCGTACTGGCCGCGCCTCAACGGCCCTGCTGGATCCGATCATGGTGGAGGCCTATGGGGCCAGCACGCCGCTCAATCAGGTCGCGAACGTCTCGGTGCCCGAGCCGCGCATGATCGCGGTTACTGTGTGGGATAAATCCACCGTCGGCGCGGTGGATAAAGCGATCCGCAGCTCCAATCTCGGCCTCAATCCTATCATGGACGGGCAGACGCTGCGCATCCCAATCCCGCCGCTGACGGGTGAGCGCCGCGCCGAGCTTGCCAAAGTCGCCGGCAAATATGCCGAAACCGCGCGCATCGCCGTGCGCAATGTGCGCCGCGATGCAATGGACCATCTGAAGAAAGCGGAAAAAGACGGCCTCATCAGCCAGGACGAGCAAAAGCGTCACGGTGAGGAAGTGCAAAAGGCGACGGACGATCACATCAAAAAGATCGATGACTCGCTCAAGCACAAAGAGGACGAGATCACTCAGGTCTGACGGGCCATGTCCGCCGCTCCGCCCGCCCAACCGCCGCCGCGCCACGTGGCCATCATCATGGATGGGAATGGCCGCTGGGCGAAGCTGCGCAATCGCCCGCGCACGTTCGGGCACAGTGAAGGCGTCGAAGCGTTGCGCCGCGCGGTCGAGGCGGCGGGCGATCTTGGCGTTCGCTATCTCACTGTGTTTGGCTTCTCCACAGAGAATTGGCGCCGGCCCGCCGCCGAGATCAGCGCGCTGTTTGATCTGTTGCGTCTCTATGTGGCGCGCGATCTTGACCGGCTGATCAAGGAGGGCGTGCGCGTGCGCGTGATCGGCGCGCGCGCGGGCCTTTCACCAGACATTGCGGCGATCATCGAGAACGCCGAGGCGCGCACGCGCCACAACGATCAACTCAATCTTACCATCGCCTTCAATTATGGCGGCCAAGACGAGATCGCGCGCGCCGCGCGCCGCATCGCAGAGGAGGCGGCCGCCGGGCGGCTCAAGCCCGAAGAGGTGGATGTGGCGCGGTTTGAGAGCTTCCTAGACTGCGCCGACTTGCCGGCGCCTGATCTTTTGGTGCGCACCTCGGGCGAGAGCCGGCTTTCCAATTTCATGCTCTGGCAGGCGGCCTATTCGGAGCTTGTGTTCCTCGACGTGCTGTGGCCCGATTTCGATAAGAGCGCGCTTGAGGCGGCGATTGCGCAATTTAACAGCCGCGAACGCCGCTTTGGGGGGAGCGACCCTGCCACACCATGAGCCAGAGCCGGATGCGCAAGTGCGTCGCGATTGGTCAGATCTCGGCGCGCGGATCGTGTCCGGTCTAGTGTTGGCGATCGGCGGGCTGATCGCGGCTTGGCATGGCGGGGCGTGGCTCGCCGGCGCGTGCGGCGCGGCGGTCGTGGTTATGAGCTATGAGTGGGCGCGCATGAGCGAGCCTGAGGCCACCATGCCGGCATTCCTATTCGCGCTTGCCGGCTCGCTTGGCGCGGTGATGTTCGCCAGTTGGAACCAGCTTGCGCTAGGTGTGGGCTGGATGGGCGCGTGCGCTGCGGTTTCCGCGCTGCGCCGGCATAGCTTCAGCGCGATCTTGGAGACACTGGGCGGGACACTCTATGTCGGCCTGCCGTGCGCCTTGTTCCTCTGGCTGCGCGATCGCGCGCCGGAGGGCCTTGAGACGATCCTCACCCTGTTCAGCGTGATCTGGGCGGCGGACATATTCGCGTATTTCGGCGGCAAACTGATCGGCGGGCCGAAAATCGCGCGTGGGCTTTCGCCGAATAAAACCTGGTCCGGCATCATCGCAGGCGTGGCGGCGGGGGCGCTCGCCGGGGCCGCATGCGGCGCTGTGTTCGGCGCCGCTGGGTCCATGATCGGGATATGGCTGGCGCTTGGCGCGCTCATCGCCTTCACTGGGTTGATGGGTGATCTGTTTGAATCTTTCCTGAAACGGCGGTTCGGCGTGAAGGACGCATCGCGCATCATTCCCGGCCACGGCGGCGTGCTTGACCGGATCGACGGGCTCATGGCCGCGACGCTGCTGACGGGCGCTGTGCTGGCCGCATGGCCTGGGCTTTCGGCGTGGCTGGTCGGAGACGGGCTGTGAGCGCCGATGGCCGCAGCGTCTCGATCCTTGGGGTCACGGGCTCGATTGGGCAAAGCACCATCGCGGTGATCGAGGAATTGCGCGCCCAAGGCGCGCACATCCCGGTCGAGGCGCTGACAGCCGGGGCGAATTTGCAAGGGCTCGCTGAAGCCTGCCGGCGGCTGAGGCCGAAATTCGCCGCTGTGGCCGACCCAAGCCAACTTGACGCCGCACGCGCTGCGCTGGCCGGGCTGGACATTGCTGTCGGCGCCGGGCCGGGCGCGCTCGAGGAGGCCGCAGCCAGGCCCGCTGCTTGGGTGATGTCCGCCATCGTGGGCGCGGCGGGGCTTGCGCCGACGCTGGCGGCGATCCGGCGCGGGGCGCTGCCGCGGCGCAATTCATCCAGGCGGCTGCGGGCA
>DAORMO010000044.1:8235-17961 GCA_035440585.1 Terricaulis sp. | reverse complement strand
GGCGCTTCAAAGCTGCGCCAAGCGACGCTGACAAGCGCAAGCGCGGCGGCGGCCGCAGCAAGGCTGACGCGGCCCCAGCGCAGGCGCGGGCGCGCGCTCTGCTGGGCGTCCAATTCGTTTTGCGCGGCGGCGCGCGCTTTGGCGAGATACTCGCTTTCGGCTTCGCCCTCATAAGCGGCGGCGAGCGCGCCGACGCTGGTTTCGCGCGTCAGCACCAGCACGTTTTCGCTCGGGGCCGGGGCAAGATCACGCAGGCCGCGCTTGGGCGATTTGGCGAAATCGGCCGGCTCATCCCGCGCCAAAATCGCCGCATCAGGCGCGCGCTTGCGCGGATTGGGCTTGCGCCCCGTCAGCGCGGTGGCGAGCGCATCGAGCGCGGCGGCGGTTTTAGAGAGCGGATCGGCTTCCCCGATCATCTGATTGTTGGTTTCGCACTGGCCAAACAGCTGCGGATCAAAAGCGAAGGATGCGGAAGGGCTCACGCCCACGGTTTCGGTGAAATCTTTGGCTGAAATCTCGGGCCGCTTGGGCACGCCAGTCATGGAGAGCGCGCACAGCACCGGGCTTTTATCCGCGCGCAGCGGCGCGAGCGTTTCCACCATGCTCTTGGCGTTGCGCAGGCTGGCGAGATCGGGCGCGGCGACAAGCACGACCTCATCAGCGCCCGCGAGCGCTTGCTTGACCCAGGGCGTCCACGCATGCGGCAGATCGAGCACGACATAAGGATTGGCGCGGCGCGCGCAGCGGACAAGCGCCTCCACCGCTTCGGGCTCAAGCTCAGCGCCGCGCTCAAGTGCGGCGGGGCCGGCGAGAAGCTGCAGGTGCTTGGTGTGCTGCACGGCGGCGCGGGCGAGCATCTCGTCGCTCACCGCATCGGGCGCAGAGAGCGCATCGGCCATGGCCTGCGCGCCGGCTTTGCCGAGGCTGAAGGCGGCGGCGCCGAAGGCCAGATCAAGATCAATCAGCGCCGCGCACGCATCCTGGCGCTCAGCGATCGACCAGGCGAGATTGCGCGCGATGGTGGAGGCGCCCACGCCCCCGCGCGCGCCGATCACGGCGATGACGCGCGATTGATCTTGCACCGCATAAAGCCGGGCGATCGCGCGGGCGAGATCTTCGGGCTTGAAGGGCGGGACGATATATTCGCTCACCCCGCGCGCGGCGAGATCGCGCAAGAGGCCAATATCGTTGATGGTGCCGATGATGATGATCTTGCAATCGGCTTCGATGGCGAGCGCGAGCCGATCAAGCGCGGCCAGCAATTCGGCGCGCCGCAGCGTGGTGTCGATGATCAGCAGATCGGGGCTGGCTTGCCCGGCAAAGCGCGCGGCTGCTCCATCAATGCCGCCGCGGGCGATGGCCATGTCGGCGCGCGCCAGGCGATGATCGCCGGCCGCATCCCAAAGCAGGCGGCCGATCTCTGGCCGATCCCAGCTGGCGTGAATTTGGATCGGCGGGGCGGGCGTTTCGCCGCTTTTGGCTTCGGGCGCGGAGGGTGTTTCCGGCTCCAGGCTGAGATCGATCTCGGCGTAATCGAACAGCAAAGCGTCCGGCGCGGGCAGGGACGGGTGCGGCGGCGCATCCGCTTCAGGCGTGCGCTCAAACAGCGGCCCAAGCACGGCGTCCGAGGCGTCGGGCGCATCGAAGGGCGGCTCATCATCATCGGCGGCGGCCGCAAGCGCGAGCGGATCGCCGACGACCTCTTCCAGAATGGCCTGCAATGCAGCGTCGAGCGCAGGCTCGGCGGCGCGGGCTTCTGCTTCAGCGAAGGCGAGAACCTCTTCGTGCACGGTGCGCGGGCGCGGCGCGGCGGCGGGCCCGGGTGCGTAGAAGAGATCAAGCGGGGGCGTTTCCTCTTCGCGCGCCTCCAAGGCGGGCGCTTGGTTTTGTTCGGGCTCATCGCCATCTGCGGCGCCGAAAATATCCTCGTCCGCTTCGGGCGGATCGAACGGCGGATCTTCATTGAGCAGCGCGTCATTATCGGCGGCCGGGGCGCGTGCTTCATCGCTGAGCAGATCGGCGGCGCGCAAAGTTTGCGTTTCATCAACCACGTCATTGGCGGGCGTGAGCGCCTCGCCCAACACGCGCGCGGCCAGCGATGGCCGGCGCGCCCAGGCAGGCAAGCGTCGTGCGGGATGAGACGGAGCAGAGCTCATGAACGCCGTTTGCAGAGAAATGAACGCGGGATCGCCGCGCGTAAGATTACATTTTTCTCTTGCAAACCGATTAGGAAGTAACGTGAACGCCGCGTTTGCCACGTGGGTTCAGAGCGCCTTAATCGCGGCCCCAGCGCCAGCGCCAGCCGCCTTCAGTGGTGCGCCAGCTAATGACGACGAAGGCGATGGTGAGAATGATGGCGAGCGTGGTGAAGCTTAGCGCGCGCGCTTCGGGCGCGGCGGCCATCCAGGCCGAGCCAAGAAGGAGCAACCCCACGTACGCGCCCGTGGCCGCCCAGCCCTCCCAAGTGGCCGGGCGGGAGCCAAAGCCATAGCGCTTTTGCTTGAACCAGGAGCGCGCCATGGGCGTCAGCCCGCGATCTCGACGCGGTAGCTTTCGATCACGGTGTTGGCGAGCAGCTTTTCGCACATCTCGGTAACTTGGGCTTTGGCGGTGTCGGGATCGAGGTTTCCGTCGAGGCGGATCTCGATCACCTTGCCCACGCGCGCATCCTCCACCGCGCCAAAGCCCAAATCCTTGAGCGCGCCGGCCACGGCCTTGCCTTGCACGTCCAGAACGCCGGGCTTCAAACCCACGGTGACAATGGCTTTCATTCCCATTTCCTTCTGATTAGGGCTGCGCCAGCGGCGGGGCGGCGATCAGTTCGCGGTCGATCGAGATGCGAATATTGTTGAGCCAATTGTTGTAATGGCGGTGGATCTTTTGGCCGTCATAATCAAGGCCCTGGCTGTCGCGATAGACGACGCTATAGGCTCGCCATCGCGATGGCTGACGGGCACGTTCACCAGGCGCTCCATCGGCATGATCATGCTGACGCAAGCGCCGAGCCCGACAGCCAGCGCAATCGCTGTAAAAAGCTTCCGCATTTTTCCCCCCCCCCTTTGTTTTGTTAGTGCACGCTGTCTCCGCTTGCGGCGGCGGTTTGCTTGACGATGCCAAGCCGGCGCGCGACTTCGACATACGCCTCAGTGACGTTGCCGAGATCGCGGCGGAAGCGGTCTTTATCCAGCTTCTCGTTGGTCTGCACATCCCAGAGGCGGCAGCTGTCTGGGCTGATTTCATCGGCGACGACGGTGCGCACCATGTCGCCTTCATAGAGTCGGCCGAACTCGATCTTGAAATCCACCAGCTTGATGCCGACGGCGCCGAACATGCCGAACAGATAATCGTTGATGCGCAGCGTCAGCGCCATGATGTCGTCGATCTCCTGGGTGGAGGCCCAGTTGAACGCAGTGATGTGCTCTTCGGCCACCATCGGGTCGTTCAGCTCATCCTTCTTGAAATAGAATTCGATGATCGAGCGCGGGAGGGGGGTGCCTTCTTCGATGCCCAGGCGCTGGGAGATCGAGCCGGCGGCGACATTGCGGCAAACAACCTCAAGCGGGATGATCTCCACCTCGCGCACGAGCTGCTCGCGCATGTTCATCGTTTTGATGTAGTGGGTGGGCACCCCGATCGCGTTGAGGTTCGTCATGATGAACCCGCTGATCTGGTTGTTGATCACGCCCTTGCCCTCAAGGATCGCTTTTTTCTGCGCGTTGAAGGCGGTGGCGTCGTCCTTGAAATATTGGATCAAGGTGCCCGGCTCGGGGCCCTCGAACAGGATCTTGGCCTTGCCTTCGTAAATCTTCTTGCGACGGGACATGGGGCTTTCCTCCTCCTTGGAGGCGCGCCGCCGGTGGGGCCGGGGAGGCGAACATTTGAAAAAAACCCGCGGAATCGCCGCCGGGCTGAAGGCGTAATCTAGGGTATCGGGGGCGGCGCCACAATCAGCCGCTGCGGCTCAGATGCGCGGGGCCGGGTCGTCCCGCAGCCAGCCGACCACCGAAATGCGCGGCGCCCCGGCGTAGGCTGCTACCGGCGCCACCGAGTGCAGGCGCGGCACGCCGAACAGCGTCAGCGTGTTCCAGCGGGGAACAAGCCCGCGTTCCACATCGCCCTTGCCGTCATGGAAGAGCAGCTGCCCGCCCCAATCGCTGCGCCAGCGGCGGGTGAAGCCGAGCGTATAGGCGACCAGGCGATTGCCCGCCTCGCGGCTGGTGTCGTCATGTAAGCCTATGAAATCGCCGGGATTATAATAGCTGGCTTGCGCTTCGGCGCGGACCGCGCTTTCGGCCCCGGTGACCGCGACGGCAAAGCGCAAAAAGTCCGGGCCGTGGATGAAGCCGGTGAGCTCGTGCAGCGGATGGCCGAGATCGCGGCCTTTCAGCAGCGCGTCTGTCATGGTGTAGCCGAAATAGCGGAGGCCAAGGTGGCCGAGCTGGTCTGCATGTCGCTGGACCTGTGGAGCGCGAACGACGGCGCGCAGCCGTCCAGCATGGCGCTGAGCGCGGCCGGCCCAAGCGCCCGCTGCTGCGCCTCGGTGATGACCACGCCGCGCTGATTTTCGTCCAGAAACACAAATTCCCAGGCCATGGGGCCTTCAAGGATCGCGGTGAACCGCTCGGCGATCTCCTGGGGGAATATCCCCGGGATCTGCACGTAGCCGTCCCGCGCATAGGCGCGGGCGAAGGGTTCTGGATCGAGCTCAGGATTGAGGCGCACCCGCGCTGCTTAGCCTCTAGGGCGCCTGCTTCCAAGCGGCGCAGGGCGTTGCTTGGGCGCGGCGGGCTCTTTAAGGAAAGGCGCAACACCACCGGAGATCCCGATGAGCAGCTTTGACGACCGTGAACGCGCCGAAGAAATGAAGTTCCAGCTCGATCAAGAGCTTGAATTTAAAGCCCAAGCGCGCCGGGCCAAGATCGTCGGGCTGTGGGCGGCGGGCCTGATCGGGCTTTCCGGCGATGAGGCCGACGCCTACGCCAAGGGCGTGGTGATGGCCGATCTCGAAGAGGCGGGCGAGGAAGATCTCTTCCGCAAGATCCGCGGCGATCTCGACATGCACGCGGTCACGCTCAGTGATCACCAGATCCGCAGCAAAATGGCCGAAGCGCTGGATGAAGCGCGCGCCTCGGTGAAGGCCGGGTGAGCGCGCAGGCGGGGCGGGTTTCCGTTCCGCTGACGATGTGGCGCGGGGTGCGGCTCTGCTGCCCGCAATGCGGGCGGCGCACTTTGTTTCGCGCCTATCTCAAACTCAATCAGGCCTGCCCCGCATGCGGGGCGGATTTCTCGCGCTCAGAAACCGCGGACGTTGCGCCGTATCTGACGACGCTGATCATTGGCCTGACCTGCATGCCGGCGATCGTAGCGCTGGCGCTGAATGCGGATGAGGCGACAGGCTGGATGATCTGGCCGGCGCTGGGCGTAGCGCTTTTGCTCGCGCTTGCGCTGCTGCCGCGCGTGAAGGGCGTGCTGGCCGCACTGCTGTGGCGGGCGCGGCGGGAGATGTAGGGCTCGCGCTGTTAGCGCAGCACGCCGCGCTTTTGCATCGCGAAGGCGTACCAGATCAGAAATAGACAGATCGCGCCGATCACCACGCTCATGATGATCCCGGTTTGGCCCACCACGGCCGCGCCATTGCTCATGCCGTATTGGTACACGACGGTGGCGAGGTAGGCCGCGAACGAGGCGACAAACACCGGCCCGGCCCATTTGCTGCGCAGGAGCAGCAGAATGGCGCCGATGACGCCCCCGCCCACGCCGATGAACCATGCCGGCGTCGTCCAGCCGGGCATCGAGGTGTAATAGGCGATCATCTCTTCGCTGAGCCCGTAGGAGCGCAGATACTCAGCCCCGCCCGTGGTGGTCATGTAATAATCGTACGTGCCGTAGGCGTTCCACAGCAGTGCGATCACGCCCACGACCCAAAGGTGCCACGGCGCGCCAGCTTTTGTTGAGCTCATGATGTCCTCCCTTGGGCGGGAGGCTAGCACTGGCGCGGTAAAACGCCAGCGGGCTTAGGGCGCAAGATCGCCCAGGACGTAGTTCACGATCCGATCCGCGTCCTTGAAGATGGCGGCAAGATCGGCGGCGGCGCCCTTGGCCTGATGCAGCGAGAGCGCGTGCTCAAAGCCGAAGCGGCGCAGCTCGATCATGGTGTCCTCGTCCCATTCGTCGCTGATGTCTGCGTCGCTCATGGCCGATCTCCCCGAAGCGAGGGCGCGATTCTTGCGCCCCGATGCTTCGGGTTTGGGCGGGATTCGCCGGCGCAGGCAAGCTTATGCCGAACGCGGGTTTAACCGCGCTTCTGAACCTTTCGTCCACGCCGGGCGGGCATGGTCGCGGCCATGAAATCGATCGCGGCCGCTTGCGCGGCGTTAGCGCTGGCGGCGTGCGGGAGCGCGCCTCAAGCGATGAGTGTGGGCGAAGCCTCGGCGTTTCTGGCCCAATTTGCTTCGGGTGAAGCAGAGGTGTGCGGCGGCGAAGAGCGCGCGCATCTACGCGGCGCGGTGCGCGCTTATGGGCGTGAGATGGCGGCCAATGGCGTGGCTTGGCCGCAATTTAACCCCGCCGAAGCGCGCGCGCAGGGCGCGTCCGCGACTGACCTTGCGGTGATCGCTGCGTTCTCGCTCGGCTTTGTTGAGCGCGACGATTTAATGGGTGTGGCCCAGCGCATCGCCGATCAAGCCGCGCGGGCGCACCTTGCCGATATCGCGCGCCTGCGCGGCGGGGCAAACCAGGCGTGCGCGGAATTCGCCGCGCTGCTGCGCGCGGCCACGGGCTATATGGCGGCGGTGGAGCGGCAGGAAGCGCTGCGAATGTTCGCCGAACGCAATGGCGGCGCCGCCCATGATTTGGCGCTTGTGCATGTGCAAGCGGTGCGTCGTGCGGAAAGCGATCTGCGTGTGGCGCTGCACGTGGCCGAGGCGCGGCTGGGCGCGCGCTGAACGCGGCAAGCCTGCCTTGACCCAGGCGGCGGGTGTTTGCTCCAATTCTGGAACAAGGGATTCGGGGGCTTAGGAATGTCGAAACAGCAATGGGTGCTGACGCGCACCGTGGAGGAAAAGGTCGCCTGCCCGAAGTGCACGCTCAATTACGGCTATAAGCGCGTGGTTGAAGTAAAGCGAGACACCAATGGCAAGACCGAACCGAGCCCGGAAGACGCCGCCAAGATGGAAGAGGACTTCGACAACGCGGTTAAGGGCAATATCGACGTCTATAAGTGTCCGCGCTGCGGCGCCTTTCGCCCTGGCGGATTTGGCGCGCATCTTATGATGGGTGCGTTTTTGGTAGTTGCGATCGCGCTCTGCGTTGGCGCAGCGTATTTTATCCTGGTGGTGGCTGAAGCGACAGGCGCGCTATTCTGGGGGCTTGGGCTCCTGGCTTTGCTCTGTGCGGCGGGCGGGGTGCTTGGATTGCTGCCTTGGCTTGGCGGGCTGTTCGGCATCGGCATCAAAAAGGGCTACCCGCTTGATGCGGCGCCGGCGCCTTGATCAGCCGAACACGCGTTGGAAGATTGCGTCCACGCGCGAGAAATGATGCGCGTCGTCAAAGAAGCTTTCGAGCGTTTGGGCGTCGAGCTTGGCGGTGACGTCGGCATCAGCTTTCAGGCGATCGAGCAAAGCGGTGTCCGCGCGCGGGGGCGGGCTTTGCCACACGGCCATGGCGTTGCGCTGCACGAGGCGATAGGCATCCTCCCGCGTGACGCCCGCTTGCGTCAGCGCCAGCATGACGCGCTGGGAATTGTGGAGGCCCCCGAGCAGGGCGAGATTGCGCGCCATGTTTTCCGGATAAACCACCAGCTTTTCCACCACCATGGCGAGGCGATGCAGCGCGAAATCGAGATGGATCGTTGCGTCCGGCGCGATGCCGCGCTCGACTGATGAGTGCGAAATATCGCGCTCATGCCAGAGCGCGACGTTCTCCATTGCGGGCGTGACGGCGGAGCGCACGAGGCGCGCAAGGCCGCAAAGGTTTTCCGTCAGCACCGGGTTGCGCTTGTGCGGCATGGCCGAAGAGCCCTTTTGGCCGGGCTCGAAAAACTCTTCGGCTTCCAAAACCTCGGTGCGCTGCAAATGGCGGATCTCGGTGGCGAGGCGCTCAACGCCGGAGGCGACAACGCCAAGCGCGGCGAAGAAGGCTGCGTGCCGATCGCGCGGGATCACTTGCGTTGAAACGGGCTCGACCACGAGGCCGAGCTTTTCGGCGACATACGCCTCAACGCGCGGATCGATCTGCGCGAACGTGCCGACGGCGCCTGAGATGGCGCAGGTGGCGATTTCAAAGCGCGCCATGTGCAGGCGCTCAAGATTGCGCGCGAACTCGGCGTAGTGGCCGGCGAGCTTGAGGCCGAACGTGGTGGGCTCGGCATGGATGCCGTGGCTGCGGCCGATCGTGGGCGTGAGCTTGTGCTCGATGGCGCGCTTTTTCAGCGCCGCCATCACCCGCTCGCAGCCGGCGATCAAAAGATCGGACGCGCGCGTGAGCTGCACGGCAAGGCAGGTATCGAGCACATCTGAGCTGGTCATGCCCTGGTGCGCAAAGCGGCTCTCGGGGCCGACATGCTCAGCCACCGAGGTGAGGAAGGCGATGACGTCGTGCTTCACCTCGCGCTCGATCTCATCGATGCGGGCGACGTCGAACTTGCCCTTGGCGCGGTATTCGTCGGCCGCGCTTTTGGGGATGGTGCCAAGCACAGCCATGGCCTCCATGGCCAGGGTTTCGATCTCAAGCCAGACGCCATAGCGGCTCTCTGGCTCCCAAATGGCTGCCATCTCGGGGCGGGAATAACGCGGAATCATGGGCGCTTGTTACGGCGCCCAGGCCGGTTTGTCAGGCTTGGGCGGCGGCCAAATCGCGGCGAATGGTCCGGCTCGCCATCCAAAAGCAGAAGAGGCCGATCAGGACCACGACAGCGGTGACGAGCAGGGACATTCTCAGCCCCTCGGCCTGGGCGGTGAGGCAGGCGGCCTCACGCACGCCGGCCGGGCAGGCGGCTTTGAAGGCGGCGGCGTCCACCGCGCCGAAATGCTGGGCGGCGAAGATGTCGCTGAAGATGCCCACGGCGGTGGGGCCAAGGCCAAGCGCGATCAGGTTGAGGATGAAGAACATCACCGCCACGGCGGTGGCGCGGGTGTGCGGTTGCACCAGGCCCTGGATGGCGGCGTAGACGGGGCCATACCACACCGAATTCATCGCGGTGGGGATCGCCAGCAGCGCCAGCACCACATAGCCGCTATTGGGCCCCGCCGGATGGAACATGGCCCAGATGAAAAACGGCGTGCCGAGCGCAAAGGCGATGGCCGGCAGCGTGACGTAGGCGCGGGCGTCTTGCTTGGCGTATTTGTCGGCGATCTTGCCGCCGGCCCAGGTGCCGAGCACGCCAGCGATCAGCACCATCACCGCAAACGCCACGCCCCGCTCTTGCAGGCCCATGCCGTGCGTGCGCGCGAGATAGGCGGGCAGGAAATAAGCGTGCCCATAGCCGAGGAAGGAAACCACGGTGGCGCCGAACACGGCGTACCAATAGGAAGGCTTGGCTGAGAGCTCTTTGAGCGCATCGCCGAAGCTGATCTTGTGCGTGGGCGGGGGCGCAAGGCCAAGCTTGCGCGGCTCTTTGAGCGTGAGATACGCGATCAGCCCCAGCACGACGCCAGGAATGCCGACGACGAAAAACGCCATGCGCCAGCCGAAATTGGCGGCGATCACCGCGCCCAGCGCAAAGCCGAC
>DAORMO010000044.1:1714-8202 GCA_035440585.1 Terricaulis sp. | reverse complement strand
AAGCGCTGAGGCGCGCTTTTCCGGCTTCACGTAATCGGAGATCAGCGAATGCGCGGGCGGGGTGCAGCCGGCTTCGCCCACGCCGACGCCAAAGCGATAGAGCAGGATTTGCAGGAAGTTGGTGGCTGTGCCGCAGAGGGCGGTGAAGCCGCTCCATATTGCGAGCGCGCCGGAAATGATCGCCACGCGATTGCCGCGCTCGGCAAAGCGGGCAATCGGGATGCCAAGCACGGTGTAGAACACGGCGAAGGCAAGCCCGCCAAGCAGGCCAAGCTGGGTGTCGGAGAGGCCAAGCGCCTGTTTGATATCCTCGCCCAGCACGGCGACGATCTGCCGATCGACGAAATTGAGCGTGTAGATGGCGAGCAGGAGCCAAAGCGCGTAGCGGACATGGCCGTCAGACAGGCCGGGCGCGGCTAATTTGTTTTGATTGGCCGGCGCACTTGCCGTTGCGTCGCTCATAGATCCTCCCGCGCGCACTTTTGTGCGTCTCAATACAGGAGTGTATGGGAGATCGCGCGCGGGGCAACCTTGAAAGCGCGGAGATGAATTTCCCTCCCCGCAAGGGGAGGGTGTCGCGTAGCGACGGGTGGGGCGTCGGCGCGGAATTTTCATAGTGCGGCGCTATCACCCCACCCGTCAGCGCTGCGCGCTGACACCCTCCCCTCGCGGGGAGGGATGAGTGCCCCTAGATCAGCCCCAAGCTTTTAAAGCTCGCCACCCCGTCGCGGCCGACGACGAGGTGGTCGTGCACGCGCACGCTGATGGGCTCGAGCGCCTTGATGATCTCGCGCGTGATGGCGAGATCTTGGGCGCTGGGCTTGGGATCGCCCGAGGGGTGGTTGTGCACGAGGATCACCGCGCCTGCGGAAAGCTCGAGCGCGCGGCGGGCGATTTCGCGCGGATAGACGGGCGCGTGATCGATGGTGCCCTCATTCATCACCTCATCGGCGATGAGCTGGTTTTTGACATCGAGGAAAAGCGCGCGGAGTTGCTCACGCGGCTCATGCGCGAGCGCGTTGCGGCAATAGTTCACGAGCTGCGTCCAGGACGTGATCACCGTGCGCTTGGCAAGCTCGCCCTTCTGCGCGCGCAGCATGAGCGCGTGGGTGATTTTCAGATCCTGCGCCACGGCGGGGCCGGCGCCGCTGATTTCCGCGATGCGCGCGGGCTCAGCCGCCAGCACGCCGGCGAGTGAGCCAAAGCGCGCGATCAACGCTTTGGCGATCGGTTTTGTATCCTGGCGCGGGATGAAGCGGAAAAGCATGAGCTCCAAAAGCTCATAATCGGCCAGCGCATCGGCGCCGGCTTCAGCGAACCGCTCGCGCAGGCGATCGCGGTGGCCGTGATAGTGCGGCTTTTCCGGCGGGTTGGGCGCGGCTTTGCGCGTGCGCACGGGCGCAATCTCAAGCGGGGCGGCGTCGGCGAAAAACGCAAAGCTCTCGCTATCTTCGACGCGCGCGGGCGCGGGCTTGGGCGGCTTGGGGGAGCGGCCCGCCATTGCGCGCTCAGCCCGGATTGGCGTGGGCGTATCGAGGCCCGCCGGGGATTTGGTGAAAATCTCGATGCCGGTTTCGGTCACGCCGATCGAATGCTCGTATTGGGCGGAGAGGGATTTATCCTTTGTCACGGCCGTCCAGCCGTCATTGAGCACTTTCACCGAAGGCGCGCCGGCGTTGAGCATGGGCTCGACCGTGAACATCATGCCCGGCTTGATCAGCTCGCCTTCGCCGGGCTTGCCGAAGTGCAGGATGTTGGGCGCGTCGTGGAAAATTTTGCCGACGCCATGGCCGCAAAATTCGCGCACGATGGAAAAGCGCTCCGCTTCCGCGAAGGCTTGGATCACATGGCCGAGGTCGCCCACGGTGGTTTCATTCGGCTTAATCGCGGCAAGGCCGCGCATCAGCGCTTCATAGGTGATGTCCATCAGCCGCTGGGCTTTGCGCGAGGGCTCGCCCACCGCGTACATGCGGCTCGTATCCCCATGCCAGCCATCGACCACGACGGTGACGTCGATATTCAGAATATCGCCGCCGCGCAGCGCGCGATCGCCGGGGATGCCGTGGCAGACAACGTGATTGAGCGAGGTGCACACCGTGTGCCGGTAGCCGCGATAGAACACGCAAGCGGGCACTGCGCCGTGATCGAGCGTGTATTGCCGGGCAAGATCATCGATCCGCGCGGTGGTGACGCCGTCCTTCACCTCGGCGGCCAGCATGTCGAGGCAGCCCGCGGCCACTTGCCCTGCCTTGCGCATGCCGGCGAAGGAGGCGGCCTGATCGTAGAGCTTGATTTGCCCGGTATTGCGCGCGGGCGCGCCGGCGGCGGTGATGTAAGTCATGTCGGTGCGAACATAGACAGCGTGGACGCAAAGCTAAAGGGCTTGGCGCAAGAAGCGCTGGCGGGGCGGGCCCGCCAGCAGCGCAAAAGGCGGTTGGGAACGCCCGAATAGGGGGTAGGGGCGTAGCGGGCGCTTAAGATCACGCTCTTGTGCGGCGAATGTCGCGCAGCTTGGGCGGGCAAGCGAGGTGCGGGCGATGGGGCGCGGCCTTGCCGCGACAATGGGCGCCCGCCTGCGACGAGCGGCATAAGGGGCGCGACGGCTTAAGCCGCGCTTTTGGCGGCTTTGCCGATCACGCGGTTGCGGCCGGCGGTTTTGGCTTCGTAGAGCGCTTCGTCGGCGCGTTTGAGCACGGTGTCGGCGTCGTCATCGGCTTCGGCGCTGGCGACGCCAATGGAGATGGTGACATCCAGCGGCTCGCTGAGGCGCGCGCCTTGGAAGGGGGCGGCGCAGATCTGCCGGCGCAAGCGCTCGGCCGCCATGCAGGCGGTGTCGCCGCTGGTGCGCGGCATGATCACCACGAATTCCTCTCCGCCCATGCGGCAGGCGAAATCGGAGGGCCGCACATTGGACGCAAGCCGCACGGAAAATTCGCGCAGGATCGCATCGCCCGCATCGTGGCCGTGCGTATCGTTGATGCGCTTGAAATGATCGATGTCCACGATCATCAGCGACACCGGGTCGCCGCCGCACTGGGCGCGCTGGATCAGCGGGCCGAGCTGGGCGGCCATGAAGCGGCGATTGTAGAGCCCGGTGAGCTGATCGGTGATGGCGAGCTCTAAGCTGTGATCGAGCCGCGCGCGCAGGGCGTCCATATAGCGCTTGCGCCGCATCAGCGTGCGGGCGCGGGCGATGAGTTCGTCTTCATCGAGCGGGCGGGTGATGATGTCGTGCGCGCCAAGCTCAAGCGCGCGCAGGGCGCGGGCGCGATCATCCGCATCGACAACGGCCAGGATCGGCAGATGCCGCGTTGGCTCGCCCGAGCGCATGCGCGCGATCACGCGGAAGCCGTCAAACGCCTTGGCGGTGACGGCGACGACGATGAGATCGGGCGCGCCCAAAGGCTCGCTTTGGCCCATGACTGCGACGCGATGCTCAACCCCGAGCGCGGCCTTGATGCGGCCCACCTGATTGAGATTGTCATCCACCACCAGCACATTGCCGCTAACGAGGCGGTGTTGATCGAGCGGATCAGGGCGCAACTCTTCTTCGATCACGCCAAGCTTGCGCCCGCTGGCCTCGCGCGCGCGCAATTCGTCGGTGACGACCTTGAGCGTGAGCAGGTTTTTCACCCGCGCCATCAGATGCACGTCATCGATCGGCTTGGTGACGAAATCTTCGGCCCCGGCCTGCAGCCCGCGCACGCGGCTGGTTTGATCATCGAGCGTGGTGCAGATGACGACGGGGATGTGGCGCGTCTCGGCTTGGGCCTTGAGCCGGCGGCAGGCTTCAAAGCCGTCAATGCCGCCGGGCATCATCACGTCGAGCAGGATGAGATCGGGCTTTTCGCGCTTGGCGCGCTGCACCGCTTCCTCGCCGCGCGAGGCCAGCAGCACCTCGTAATATTCAGCCGTGAGCTTGGCTTCGAGCAGGCGCCGGTTGGCCTCGAGATCGTCAACAACAAGGATGCGCGCGCTCAAGGCCGCCCTCCCTAGCCGATGAACTTGCGGATGGTTTCGAGGAAGGTCGTCACCGAGATCGGCTTGGAGAGATAGGCGTCGCAGCCGGCGGCGAGGATTTTCTGCTCGTCCCCGCGCATGGCGAAGGCGGTGACGGCCACGACCGGGATGGCCTTGAGGGCCTCGTCCTTCTTCAGCCGGTCGGTGATTTCCAGGCCCGAGATCTCGGGCAGCTGGATATCCATGATAATCAGGTCAGGCTTATGCTCGCGCGCCAGCGGAACGGCCTGGCGGCCGTCTTTGGTCTTGACCGTGCGATAGCCAAAGGCTTCCAACAGATCGTTGAACAGCCTCATATTGAGGTCGCTATCTTCGACGATGAGAACGGTCTTAGCCATGTACCCGAATACGCCCCACGGGCCGCTAGACTGGCCGCGCCCCTCCATAGGGCAAAGCCGTTAACAACCCGATGTAAGACCAGCAATCTCGCCCCTTTTATTAATAAGCTCTTAAGGATTGAAAATGCGGCTTGGCGTGGATTTTGGCGGCACCAAAATTGAGGGCGCGCTGCTTGATTCCCAAGGCGAAATTCGCACCCGGCTGCGCGTGCCCAATCCTGGGGATTATGAGGGCGCGGTGCGGGCGGTGGGCGAACTGACGGCGCGAATCGAACAAGAAGCGGGCGCCGGCGCCAAAACGATTGGCCTCGCCATCCCCGGCTCGCTGTCGGAAGTCACCGGCATGGTGCGCAATTCCAACTCCACCTGGCTCAACGGCAAGCCGTTTCTGCAAGACCTGAAAAGCCTGCTCGGCCGCCCGGTGCGGATCGAGAATGACGCCAATTGCTTTGCGCTCTCGGAAGCGACGGACGGCGCGGCGGCGGGCGCGCGGGTGGTGTTTGGCTGCATCTTCGGCACCGGCTGCGGCGGGGGCTTGGTGGTGGACGGCAAGATCGTGGAAGGCGCGAACGGGGTGGCCGGGGAATGGGGACATCTGCCTCTGCCGTGGATGCGGCCCGATGAAGCCCCGGTGCAGGATTGGTGCGGACGCTGGAATTGCCTTGAGCAATGGCTCTCCGGCACCGGCTTCAAGCGCTGGTCGGGCATGAGCGGGGGCGAAGCGGCCGAGCGCGCGGCCAATGGCGATGCGGCGGCGCTCGCGGCGCTGGATGCGCTCTCGGATCGGATCGCGCGGGCGCTGGCGATCGTGATCGACATCGCCGATCCGCACGTGATCGTGTTCGGCGGCGGCATCTCCAATATCGATTGGCTCTATCCGGCGGTGCAAGGCAAGCTGATCGCTTATGCGTTCAGCGATAAGATCGACACCAAGGTGGTGAAGAACAAGCACGGCGACAGCTCCGGCGTGCGGGGCGCTGCGTGGCTGTTTGAGCCGGGCGGGGCGGAGTCGGCGCATTTGCAATGAAAGTCTGCCGCGCCTGCGCGTCGTTCTTTGCCCAAGCGCGATGCGCGTGCGGCGAAGACGCGCCGGTGGCGCATGCAGAGCTTGGCGAGCTTTCGATTGCGCATCTCGATTGCGATGCGTTTTACGCCTCGATTGAAAAACGCGATGATCCAAGCCTCCTGCCGCATCCGGTGATCGTGGGCGGGGGCAAGCGGGGGGTGGTTTCCACCTGCTGCTATGTGGCGCGCGCCTATGGCGTGCGCTCGGCCATGCCGATGTTTCAGGCGCTCAAGCTTTGCCCGCAGGCCAAAGTGGTGCGCGGGGATATGCGCAAATACGCCGAAGAAGGCCGCGCCATCCGGCTGATGATGCAGGATCTCACCCCGCTGGTTGAGCCGCTCTCGATCGATGAAGCCTTCATGGATCTGAGCGGCACCGAAGCGCTGCATGGCGGCGCGCCGGCGCAGACTTTGGTGAAGCTGCAGAACCGGATTTGGAAGGAACGCGGGCTCACGGTTTCGATTGGGCTGAGCTTCAATAAGTTTCTGGCGAAAACCGCATCCGATCTCGATAAGCCGCGCGGCTTTTCGGTGATCGGACGCGGCGAGGCTTTGGAGTTTCTCACGCCGCGCGCAGTGGGCACGCTGCCGGGCGTCGGCCCCGCCAGCGTGGTTGCGCTGGAGCGCAATGGGCTAAAGCGCGTGGGCGATATCCGCGAAGCGGGTGAGCAGCGCATGCGCGCGCTTTATGGCGATTGGGGCGGGTATCTGTTTGCGCTGTCGATGGCGCAGGATAAGCGGCGCGTTGATCCCGATGGCGAGCGCAAAAGCATTTCGGCGGAAACCACCTTCTTTGAAGATGTGGCCGCGCTTGAGCGGCTTGAGGATATTCTCTGGCCGCTGTGTGAAAAAGTGGCTGCGCGGGCGCGGGCGAGCGAGCTGGCCGGGCGCACGGTGACGCTGAAGCTGAAAGATGTGCGCTTCAAAACCATCACCCGCCGCCGCCAATTGCCGGAGCCGACGATCCTCGCCTCGCGGCTGTTTGACATCGCGCGCCAGCTGCTGGCGGGCGACGCCGACGGCAAAACCAAGTTCCGCCTGATCGGCGTGGGCCTCTCTGATTTC
>DAORMO010000044.1:0-1558 GCA_035440585.1 Terricaulis sp. | reverse complement strand
ATGATGATTAGCTGGCGCCGGCGCGAGGCGATCGCCGCTTTGGCCGCCTATGGGGTGACGGGCGCGGCTTGCGCCGCTAGTAAGGGTCAAAATACGGAGTTGGGGTCGATGAGCCAAATCGAAGCGCGCTTAGCAGAACTTGGGATCACGTTGCCGAACCCGCCGGCGCCGGTGGCCTCCTATGTGCCGTTCGTGATCGTGGGCAATGTGGTGCATGTGTCGGGGCAGGTCTCGGTCGATGCGGGCGGGGGCATCAAGGGCAAGCTGGGCGCCGATATTGAGGTGGAGGAAGGCCAGGCGGCGGCGCGCCTCTGCGGGCTCAACCTTTTGGCGCAGGTGAAGGCCGCGTGCGGGGGCGATCTCGATCGCGTCAAGCGCGTGGTGAAGCTGAATGGGTTTGTGAACGTGGCGCCCGATTTCAGCCCGATCCCGCAGGTGATGAACGGCTGCTCGGATCTGATGGTCGCGGTGTTTGGCGATGCGGGTAAGCACGCGCGCTCGGCCGTGGGGATGGCCAATCTGCCGCTCGACTTTGCGGTCGAGGTCGATGGGCTGTTTGAAATCGGCTGATCAAATTTGGGCGCCCCGCTTGGCGCTTTTCAGTTCGGCGCTACATTGAGCCGATGGACGGCGGCGGCGATCCCACCAATCTGCATATCGTCAGCGATCTCTCCAAGATCGCCAAGGCCGAATGGGATGGGCTGGCCAATCCGGCGGATGCGCCGTTTGATCCGTTTATCTCATGGGATTTCTTGCGTGCGCTGGAGGAAAGCGGCTGCGTCGGCATCGAGGCTGGCTGGCGGCCCGCGCATCTGATCGTGCGCGACGAGGCGGGCGCGGCGATCGCGGCGGCGCCGCTCTACGCCAAGGATCATTCGTACGGGGAGTATGTGTTCGATCACGCCTGGGCCGATGCGCTGCATCGGGCGGGCGGGGCGTATTATCCGAAGCTGCAATGCGCCAGCCCGTTCACGCCTGTGCCGGGGCGGCGCATTCTGGCGCGCGATGCGCGGGCGGCGGCCGCGCTGGCGCACGCCGCAATCAGCGTCGCCAAGCAAACGCGCTGTTCATCGGTGCATGTGACGTTCGCGGAAGAGGCCGCTTGCCGGGCGCTGGAGCCGCTCGATTTCATGACGCGCGCGGGCATCCAATATCACTGGTTCAATCGCGGCTATCGGCGCTTTGACGATTTCCTCGCCGCGCTTTCCTCGCAAAAGCGCAAAACCATCCGACGTGAGCGCGCGCGTGCGGCTGAGGGGCTCAAGATCAAGCGGCTGCGCGGCGATGACATCAAGCCTGCCGATTGGGACTTTTTCTTCCGCTGCTATCAGGATACGGGCGCGCGCAAATGGGGCTCGCCTTATCTGAACCGCGAATTCTTAGCGCTGCTGGGCGAGCGCATGGGCGAGCATTGCGTGCTGTTTCTGGCTGAGGCCGATGGCGCGCCGGTGGCTTCGGCTCTGAACCTGCTGGGCGGGGATGCGCTTTATGGGCGCTATTGGGGCCGCGTGGCCGATATCCCGTTTTTGCATTTTGAGCTTTGCTATTATCAGGCGAT
>DAORMO010000043.1:8369-18007 GCA_035440585.1 Terricaulis sp. | reverse complement strand
CCCGCGCGACGAGCCGGTGACAAGCGCGGCCCGGCCTGCGCCTGGGCGCGGCGCTGGCGTCTGCGCGGACGCTGCGCCAACAGCAACGGTGGGAACGACGGCGGCAAGCGCCAATAACGCACGGCGCGAGGTATCAGACATCGAGCAAATCTCCTTGATTGCGTCGATGCTGGTTTAGAGGCGCGTGCGCGCGGCGCGCTTGCCGGATGCGGGCGGAAACATGCCCAATTCTCTGACGCGCAAATCTAGTCCCGATCCGCCTTCCAGGCCGCGAGCAGGCTGGGGCCAGCGGCTTCGAGGATGTCGCCGCGGATCTCGAACGCAGCGAAGGCGGCGGTGGGAAAATGCCCGGCGAGATCGCGCGCGAGGCGCGAGCCGTCATGGGCCTGATGCACCAGCATCGAGACCAGATCGCCAATCCCAGGATTGTGGCCGACGATGACGACGCTCTCAGCATCGCTGGCGGCGAATGCATCCCAGATGCTTTCGGGCTCGGCGTGATAGAGCGCTTCCTCGAACACCGTCTCCAGCTTGAACAGCTCAAGCCCATGCGCCGCCGTTTGCCGCGTGCGCTCTGAGGTGGAGACAAGCGCGAGCGTGGGCTTAAGGCCTGCATCTTCCATCGCCGCGCCCGCCAGCGCGGCTTCGCGGCGGCCGCGCCCTGTGAGGCCGCGGGCCTTGTCATTCTCCGCCTCGTGCGGGCGGACGGCTTTGGCGTGGCGGAGCAGAATTAGCGTGCGCATCGTGCGCGCACTCTGCCCTGCTTCAAAAAAAGCGCAACGCCCCTGCATCCGATCGCCGCCGCCGCGGCTGCGAACACCCAAAGCAAGGAGCACCGCATGAAAACCAAATGGATCCTCTTGAGCCTCGCCGGCGCGGCTGTGATCGCCACATGGAGCGCCGCGGCGATCACCTACTTTTTCTTTGAGCCAAGCCGGGCGCTGTGGATTGGGCTTGTGACGGCCGGCGCGCTTTCGCTGGAGGCCTTCCTCTGGGTGGGCGCCGGGGTGCTTGGCTGGAGCTTCCTGGCCGGCCGCCGCGCCGCGTTGCAGCGCCTCAAGCAGCGCTTCTTTGGCGGAAAGCAGCAGCCCAGCGCTGAATAGGCTGGGCCTTTGCACCGGCGCGCCCGGATCGTTAGATCAGGGTTTCCGCTGGATTCGCAGATGACCGACCTTTCGACCCTTTCCGCCGCCGCCAAGGCTTGGCCGTTTGAGCAAGCGCGCCTGGTGGTGGAGCGGCTGAAAAAGACGCCGAAGGACGAGGTGATCTTTGAAACCGGCTATGGGCCGAGCGGCCTGCCGCATATCGGCACGTTCGGGGAAGTGGCGCGCACCAGCATGGTGCGCCACGCCTTCCGCTGCATCACCGGCGACAAGATCAAGACGCGGCTGATCGCCTTCAGCGACGATATGGACGGCTTCCGCAAGGTGCCGACCAATCTGCCTAATCAGGACATGCTGGCGCAGCACCTCCACCTGCCGCTGACGAAAGTGCCCGATCCGTTCGGCTGCTGCGAAAGCTTCGCGCACCATAACAACAAGCAGCTGCGCAGCTTCCTCGATAGCTTCGGCTTTGAATACGAGTTCATGTCCTCGACCGAGCAATATAAGTCCGGCGCGTTCGATCAGACGCTGCTGACCATGCTCGATCGCTACGACCAGGTGATGAACATCATGCTGCCGACGCTGGGCGAGGAGCGGCGCGCGACGTATTCGCCGTTCCTGCCGATCAGCCCAAAAACCGGCAAAGTGCTGCAAGTGCCAACACTGGCGCGCAATTTCGAGCGCGGCACGATCGTATTTGAGGATGAGGACGGGACGAAAACCGAGCTTCCTGTCACCGGCGGCAATGTGAAGATCCAATGGAAGCCAGATTGGGCGCTGCGCTGGACCGCGCTGGGCGTCGATTACGAAATGGCCGGCAAGGATTTGATCGATTCTGTGCAGCAGAGCTCGAAGATCGCGCGCGCGCTGGGCGCGACACCGCCTGAGGGGTTCAATTACGAACTCTTCCTGGATGACCAGGGCCAGAAGATTTCCAAGTCCAAGGGCAACGGCCTCACCATCGATGAATGGCTGACATACGCCGCGCCGGAAAGCCTTTCGCTCTACATGTTTCAGAAGCCCAAGACGGCCAAGAAGCTCTATTTCGATGTGATCCCCAAGGCGGTGGACGAATATCTTTCGTTCATCGACGCTTATCAGAAGCAGAACGAGGCCGAGCGGCTCGAAAACCCGGTGTGGCACATCCATTCCGGCAATCCGCCAACGAATGTCTCGCCGATTTCGTTCGCGCTGTTGATGAACCTGGTTTCGGCCGCCAACGCCGAAACCAAGGATCAGCTTTGGGGCTTCATCCGCAAATATGCGCCGGGCGCGACCCCTGAGAGCGCGCCGTTCCTGGACAAGCTCACCGGCTACGCGCTGCGCTATTTCAATGATTTCGTGA
Organism: Terricaulis sp.; assembly: GCA_035440585.1. Taxonomy (GTDB): domain Bacteria; phylum Pseudomonadota; class Alphaproteobacteria; order Caulobacterales; family Aquidulcibacteraceae; genus Vitreimonas. The sequence continues at coordinate 15,559 of DAORMO010000043.1, read as the reverse complement.
AGCCCACGAAAGTATTCCGCGCGGCCAGCGAGAAGGAGCGCGCGGCGTTCGAGGATCTGATCAAGCGCTTGGACGCAATGCCCGCCGATCTCACCGATGGCGAATTGATCCAGAACGAGGTTTACGCTGTGGGCAAAGAGCACGGCTTTGAGCCGCTGCGCGATTGGTTCAAGGCGCTCTATGAGGTGCTGTTCGGCGTTGAGAGCGGGCCGCGCTTTGGCCAGTTCGCGGCGATTTTCGGCGTTCGCGAAACCAGCGCGCTGCTGCGCAAAGGGCTCGACGGCGCGCTGCTGCCTCCTGGTTAGCACGCGCTCCCATCTTGACATTCGCGCCGCGCGCCCGATCTCATAGGGCATGCGTCCAGCTGCGGCCCTCTTTTGCATTTTTGCCCGCGCTGACCGCGCGGCCGATCGCGCTTAACCCCTAGCTCGCCCCGCCGCTGAGCTAGGGGCTCGCTCTATCCGCAATATTTTAATCTCAAAGCAGCCGCGCTCAGGCGCGGCCAAAAGGCTATCGCCATGTCTGTAACACTCGTCCAACGCCCCGAAATTTTCGTCACCCACGAAGACCATGAAGAATTGACCGATCTCGCGCAAAAAGCGCTCGGCCGCGCGCCGGGCGCGGCGATGCTGCTTGAGGAAATGGAGCGCGCGACAATCGCGCCGGCCGGGGCGCTGCCTGCGGGCGTGCTCGCCATGAACGGCGCGGTGGCGTTTGAATATGACGGCCGCACCTATCGGGATTTCCGCCTCGTGCATCCGGCCAACGCCAATTTCGCCGAGGGCCGCATCTCGGTGCTGACGCCCGTGGGCGCGGCGCTGATTGGCCTTGCTGAAGGCCAGAGCATCTGGTGGCCCGATCAGGATGGGGCGATCCACCGTCTCACCGTGACACATGTGGGCGCGCCAGCGGCTTAATCGGCCAGGAAAACACGCAGCTTGGCCTCACGCTGTTTGACAAGGCCGCTTCCATCAGGTCGATTGTCGTCACGCGACATTCCAGATGATTGATCGCCGCCGCGCCCAAGGGCGCGACGACGCTCATGTTGTGAGGCCAATGGACGACCACTCGCTCATATCCAATCTGGTGCTCGCACTGGTGCTGGCGTTTGCCTTTGGCTTTATCGCCCAGCGGCTGCGCATCTCGCCGCTGATTGGATATTTGCTCGCCGGCGTCGCTGTTGGCCCCTACACGCCCGGCTTTGTGGGCGACAGCGCGCTGGCATTCCAATTCGCCGAGCTCGGCGTCATTCTTTTGATGTTTGGCGTCGGGCTCAAATTTTCGCTGGAAGATCTGTGGGCTGTGCGGGGCGTGGCCCTACCTGGCGCGTTGGTGCAGATGGCCTCGGCCACGCTGCTGGGCTGGGGCGTGGGCTTGCTGATGGGGCTGCCGCATGCGGCAGCTATTATGCTGGGCTTTTCACTCTCGGTCGCCTCCACCGTCGTGCTGCTGCGCGCTCTGGAGGAGCGCGGCATCGTCAAAAGCGAGAACGGGCGCATCACTGTGGGCTGGCTGGTGGTGGAGGACATCGCCATCGTGCTCGCCATCGTGCTGCTGCCAGCGTTCGCCGCCATCGCGCACGGCGATGCGGCCACGCCCGCGGAATCGCTGCGCACGTTGGGGCTGACGATCGGGAAGATCGGCGTGTTCGTGATCCTCATGCTGATCGTGCGCATCGCCCACACCAAATCGCGCGAGCTGCTTTCGCTGGGCACGCTCTCGCTCGCGCTCGGGGTTGCGTATCTTGCGTACGCGCTGTTTGACGCCTCGTTCGCGCTGGGCGCCTTTTTGGGCGGGGTGGCGCTCAACGGCTCGAAATTCACCCATCGCGTGGCCGAAGAAAGCCAGCCGCTGCGCGATACGTTCGCGGTGCTATTTTTCGTCTCTGTCGGCATGCTGTTTGACCCGATGACGATCGTGCGTGAGCCGCTTGGGGTGCTCGCCATCGTGCTGATCATCATGGTGGGCAAAGCGCTGGCGGCGTTGGCGATCACCTCGCTGTACAAGCTGCCGCTGCGCACCGGGCTGATGATCGCCGCGGCGCTGGCGCAGGTGGGCGAATTCTCTTTCGTGCTGGCCGGCATGGGCGTGCGGCTCGATCTGATGACGCCCGAGACGTACAATCTGATCCTCGCTTCAGCGTTGATCTCGATCGCACTCAACCCGGCGATGTTTCGCATCGGGGAAATCATCGCGCAGCGCCAAGAAGCGCGCAGCGATCCGCCCGCGCCCGCCTAAGCGCGAAAAACCCCGGCGGACAACCATAGATTGGTTGTGCACGGGCGCCCGTCACAATCTTTTGTTGTTATGGGCGCGGACGGGGAGCTTCGGCCAGTTACGGTGTCGATCGACGCCGACGCCGCGCGGCAAGCCGGCGAAGCCTTTCATCGCGCCGCCCCCCGCCAATCGGCCAAACGCGTGTTTCACATCACCCAAGCGTGCCTGCTGCTGGCGATGCTCGGGGGGCTTGGCTTTGCCCTGTATCGCGACGCCGGGCTGACGCTTGCGGTGCTGCATCTGCTGGCTTTTGCATTATTCGCCTGCGCGATCGCGTGGCGGCTCTATGCGGCGGCGAGCCTTCTGCCCGCCATGACGCGCCTTGCCGCGCCCGCGCGCTGGCCAACCTACACAATCCTCTGCCCGCTCTACCGCGAGGCCAATGTCGCGCCGGATCTGATCGCGGCGCTCGGCCGGCTCGATTATCCGATCCACGCGCTCGACATCAAATTGCTGATCGAGGCTGATGATGTTGATACGCTTGCGGCGGCTCTGGCGGTTGCGCCGCCGCATATCGAGATCCTCACCATCGCGGCCGTCGCGCCGCGCACCAAGCCCAAAGCGCTGAACGCCGGCCTTGCCCGCGCGCGCGGCGAATACGTGGTTGTGTATGACGCCGAGGATCGGCCCCATCCGCAGCAATTGCGCGCCGCGCTTGCCGCCTTTGCAGATGGGGGGCCGCGCCTTGCCTGCGTGCAGGCGCCGCTGAGCATCGATAATGGCCACGCGAGCTGGATTTCACGCCAATTCGCGGCCGAATATGCGATCCAGTTTCGAGAAATGCTGCCGCTGCTGGCGCGGCTTGGCCTGCCGCTGCCGCTCGGCGGCACCAGCAATCATTTCCGCACCGAGACACTCAAAGCGATCGGCGGCTGGGATCCGTATAACGTTACTGAAGATGCAGACCTTGGCTATCGCCTGGCGCGCGCGCACGCCGAATGTGGGATCATCGGCCCGCCCACCTGGGAGGAAGCCCCCGTCACACTCGGCGCCTGGCTCAGTCAGCGCACGCGCTGGATTAAAGGCCACATGCAGACTTGGCTTATTCTGATGCGCAATCCGTTCCGTTGCGCGCATGAGATGGGGCTGAGAAATTTCGCGGCGATGCAGCTCACTTTAGGCGCGGGCCTCGCCGCTGCGTTCGTGCATGGGCCGCTGGCGGCGATCATTGCGTATGCGTTGATCTCGCCGGACAACGTGCTGGGCGCGGCGGGCTTTACGCTGGCGCTGGCCGGCTATTGCACGGCCGTGTTCGCCGCGCTGACGGCAAGTGCGCTCTCCAACGATCTCGGCCATGCGCGCGCGGCGCTAACAATGCTGTTTTACTGGCCACTGGCTTCGCTTGCGGCGTACCGCGCGCTGGGTGAATTGCTGCTGCGCCCGCACTACTGGCGCAAAACCGCGCATGGCGTTTCAACGCGCCAACGCTTTGCGCACCTGCCGGCTCAGCCCAGCGCAGAGAGCGCCGCTTCCATCGCAGCGATCTCGGCTTCTGGCTGATCCCACGACACAACGAGCCGCGCCTCCCCGCCGCCGGGCGGCCCCCAATCGTAAAACTCCGCGCCCGCCGCACGCAGCCGCGCAAGCGCTTCGGCGCCCGGTTTGATGAACACCTGATTGGTCTCAACCGGAACGGAGAGCCAAGGCTGCGCCGCCGCGCCCAGGCGCTGCGCAAGCCCATTGGCGCGGCCCGCAAGCTTGAGCCACAGGCCATCTTCCAGATAGGCCAGCAATTGCGCCGCAACGTAACGGCCTTTGGAATAAAGATGCCCGCCGCGCTTGCGGCGGCGCTCAATCTCTTCGGCGCGCGCGGGATCAAAGCAGATGATCGCTTCGGCCGCCATCGCGCCGTTCTTGGTGGCGCCAAAAGAGAGCAAATCCACCCCGGCGCGCCAGGTGATGTCAGCAGGCGTGCAGCCCAGCGCGGAAACCGCCGCCGCAAAGCGCGCGCCATCCACATGAAAGCCAAGCCCTGCCGCGCGCGCCACTTCGCCCAACGCGGCCATCTCCGCGGGCGTGTAGCAGGCGCCGCGTTCACTCGATTGCGAGATCGAAAGCGCAGAGGGTTTCACCGAATGGACGCCGCGCGCATGCCGGGCCACAGCTTCGGCAACCGCCGCTGGCGTCACCTTCGCACCCGCGCCTTGCATCAGCGCCAGCTTGGCGCCTGCGGTGTAAAACTCAGGCGCGCCGCCCTCATCGCAGGCGATATGCGCCTCCTCATGGCAAAGCACAGCGCCCCAGGGCGGGGTGAGCGCGGCGAGCGAGATCGCATTGGCAGCCGTGCCTGTCGCCACTGTGAACACGCGCACCGGCCGCTCAAACAGCTCGCCAAACGCCGCTTCAAGCGCCGCCGACACATCATCTTCGCCATACGCGCGCGCTGCGCCTTCATTCACGGCGTTCATTGCTTTTAAGATTTCGGGGGCCACGGCTGCGGTGTTGTCCGATCTGAAATTCATACCCCTGCAACCTTCCTCAACAGACACGGCGCTTTTATTCACGCAGCTTTCGCGCGCGGAAACCAAGTACGCCGATTGTGCGCCAAAATAATGCAAATTTCGCATGCGGGAACACGCTTGCTTTACGGACGCGCTTTATCGTTACCCAGTCATTAGCGATCAAGGCTGGGCCCGTGCAATCAATCTTCAACCGTGCGAACGCAGAACGCGCCACGGCGGAAATTTTCACCGGCGCGCATGCGCGCTTGTGGCTGATGGGCTTGCTGGCGGCATGCGCCGCCGCTGCGGCGGGGCCGGCTGTCGGCGCCATCTGGCTGGGCTGCGCCCTCTTTGTTGACTACGCGCACAAGGCCATCAAAGCGCGCGCGCGCGTCACGGCGCGGCTTACCCACTTTGCGCTCGACATCTCCAGCTGCGCGAGCCTTGCCGCCGCGCCGGCGATCGCTTGGTTTGCGCGCGTAGATATGGGCGAGCCGCTCGCCGTCATCATGCTGGCCGCGCTGACCGCCCAGGCCGCGTTCGCGGGCGGCCGTTCAGGCCGCGATGCGCTGATCGTGTGCGCGCCATACTGGGCGCTTGGCTATGCGTTTTTGTTTGAGGCCACGGGCGATGGCGCGTTTGCGCCCGCCGCCATGGCCGCGCTCATGGGGGCGTATGTTTTCCTCGCCACGCTGCAGCACGCCCGCCGCGCTGCGCACGCGCGCGATCAGGACGCCGAATGGCTGCGCCAACTCAACATGACGTACTTCGAAACTGGCGCGGCCGCCTGGGAAATTGATTTTGAACATCAGCGCCTGATTGGCGCTGATAAACTCGCCGCCTTGATCGGCCGCGCAGTCAGCTATGAGGATGTGATCACCGGCGCCATCGCCGCCCCGGCCGACCGCGCGCTCGCCAAGGAGGCGTTTGCGCCGATGCGCGGGGATTCGCGCCGCATCGCGGTGGAGCACCAAGTGCGCGGCGGCGATGGGTTCGTGCGCCATCAAGGCTTTATGCGCGCTGGCCCCGATGGGGCCCCGCGCCGGCTGACCTGCGTTACCCGGCTTTCACGCAACGCCGCCGCCAGCGCGCAAAACATTAGCCCAAGCACGCTCAACGCACTCGCCGCCGCGCAGAGCCAAGTGCTGAAAACACTCAGCAACGAGCTTTCCACGACGCTTGGCGATGAGCAGCCGTCGGAAAGATCATTCAGCGCACAACTTGCCGCGCTGGTGGCGCGCACCGAAACGATCGAGCGGGGCGTGGATGCACTTGCGCACGCGCGCCACGCAGCCGAGAGCGCAAACCTCGCCAAATCTCAGTTCTTGGCCAATATGAGCCACGAATTGCGCACGCCCCTCAACGCCATCATCGGCTACGCCGAAATGCTGCAGGAAGACGCCGAAGATAATGGCGATGACGCCGCGGTGCAGGATCTCAACCGCGTGCTGGCCGCCGCCAAGCACTTGCTCTCCCTGCTCAACGAAATTCTTGATCTTTCCAAGATCGAAGCCGGCCGCATGGAGGTGGCGCCCGCCGCCTTCGCGCCGCTTGAGATGTTGGAGGATCTGATCTCCACCGTTCGCCCGCTGGCAGAGCAGAACAACAACGTGCTGGTGCTCAGCAGCGATGGCGCGCAGATCGATGCGCTTACCGATGCAACCAAGCTGCGCCAATGCGTGCTGAACCTACTCTCCAACGCCTGCAAATTCACCAAGAACGGCCGCATAGAAGTTGCGCTTGAAACTGAAGTGAAGGGCGCGAGCCGGCATCTCTCGATCCGCGTGCGCGACACGGGCATCGGCATGTCGAAAGAGCATATGGCGCGGCTGTTTCAGCCGTTCGTGCAAGCCGATCCCACCATCACGCAGCAATTTGGCGGCACAGGGCTTGGCCTCACCATCACGCGCCGGCTGGCGCAATTGCTGGGCGGGGAAGTCAGCGTTGAAAGCGCGCTGGGCGCCGGCGCGACGTTCACGCTCACCATTCCAGCAGACTACGCCAACGCAACCGCCGCCTCAGGCGCAGCGGCGGAGGTCGATGAGGTGCAAGGCGCCGAAGGCAGCCCGCTTGTGCTGGTGATCGAAGATGAGCCGGACGCGCGCGAGCTTGCCGCGCGGGCGCTGACGCGCGCGGGCTTTCAAGTGCTTGGCGTGGGCGGGGGCGAAGCGGGGCTGGCTTTGGCGCACAGCAAAGCGCCGGCGCTGGTGCTGCTCGACATTTTCTTGCCCGATCGCTCCGGCTGGCGCGTGCTGCAAAGCCTCAAGCACGATCCGAAAACGGCGGACATTCCCGTCGTCGTGCTCTCGGTCAACGAAGATCGCGCGCACGCCATGGCGCTGGGCGCGGCCGAGCACATGGTCAAACCCGCTGATCGCGATAAGCTTGCCGCCACAGTGATGCGCTATGCGCGCAAGCGCCCGCCGGAAACGCAGGTGGCCGCCGCACCTACAAACGTCGCAACCCTCTCGC
>DAORMO010000043.1:0-8322 GCA_035440585.1 Terricaulis sp. | reverse complement strand
GCTAGCCGATGATCCGCCAAGCTGGCAAATGTCGCCTCAGCTATTCCTGAGGAGCCGCGCAAGCCCCGGCGCCGCGTCCGCCGCATCGGCTTCTTTCGCCACCGGCGTATCGAGCAGCAGCTCGGTATCGCAGCCGGAACTGGGCGCATCTCGCGCCGGTCCGCCCACCGGGTCCAATTCGGCGAAGCTTGCGAATGTCACATCCAGATCAACCGCATCCGATGGCGGGTTCTCAATACGAATCTGGAACGGCAGCGCTGTGCCCACTCCGATCGGATCATCGGCAACGATTTTGATCAATTCGAATACTCCCCGCGCGCGGGCGTCTTAGCGTTATGCGCACTGGCGGCACGAATTTGGTGTCACGGCCAATATTGCGAACTTCGCCCGCGACCAGAAGGATGGGATTCGCTCCATCAAATGCGCGCTCAACTGTCAGATCGCAGAATTCGAGGCCGTAGACGTTCACGTCCAGTTCGAGCAAGGCGTTGGCCGAGCCTGGCCAGATTTCCGCACCGTCCTGGCAGGATGCGACAGATGCCTTAGCCGGGTCAAAATAGCGAATCGGAGCTTGTCTTGTTTCTTGAACGAGGTTTTTCAACTCTGATTCAAGGTTTGCGCTTCGCCGAATTCGTATCAGCTCCGCCTCGCGTGCGACTTGAATGCGTCGAGAAATTCGTGATGCGCGGCCTGCATCGGCGACAGCGAGAGGATCGTCGCAGTACCGCGCTGCCCATGCAAGCATCTCTGCATCGGAACGCTCTGCCTCGGGCAGATGAGGCAAACCAGGGCGCTTTGTAAAACGCCCCACGGCTTCGAGCAATTCCTTCCATCCCGGAGCACCTAATCGCGCCCCACTAGCGATTGCCGCAGTAAGATTAATTGGCGGCGCCACAGAAGAGAAAAATGGCGGCGGCAATCGAACAGAGCCCAGCCGCGCCTGAATAAGTTTGCCGCGTTGAAACGCCCAATCGGCTTCGCTACGAACCCACCCTCGCGCGCCTTTATCCAAGGCATCTTTAGTCCAGAGCACCAACACACAGCGCGCCGCCTTCAACTGGCTCTCTATTTCATCACTGAAAACATCGCCAGCAAGCAATTCGGCATCAAACCAGACATCAAGACCCAGTTCTCGAAGCGTCTCCACCATAGGAGAAATTTGGCGACGAAACGCGCGACTATAAGAGATGAATATGTCCGTCACGAACCGATGCTTCCACCGACCTAGGGCAATTATCCATCTATCGTAGCCCGCCAGCGGTCGCAGCAAAAGGCTTTAACTCGCCCTGTGATCGCCCACATCAGCGCACCGCGTGCGCGGCCAGAACGCGCGCGACAACCTCCGTCACGCGCTTGCCCGTTGGGATGTGCAGAAACTCGTTCGGCCCGTGCGCGTTTGAATGCGGGCCGAGCACGCCGGTGATCACAAACTGCGCGCGCGGAAATTTCTCGCCCAGCATGCCCATGAACGGGATCGAGCCGCCCTCGCCCATGAACGCCGCCGCTTGGCCGAATGAGGCATGGCTTGCATCGTCAAGCGCGGCCGCAAGCCACGGCGCTGTGGCCGGCGCATTCCAGCCTGAGCCTTCCTTTTCGCCCTCATAGCTCACGCGCGCGCCGTAAGGCGGATCGCTTTCCACGATCTCTTTCAGCTTGGCGCTGGCCTTCTTCGCGTCCGTCGTCGGCGGCACGCGCATGGAGAGCTTGGCTTCGGTGAACGGGCGCAGCACGTTGCCGGCGTTTTGCGGCTCCGGCGCGCCGGCAAGTCCGGTGATGGAGAGCGCAGGCCGCCAAGTGCGGTTGAGGATGAGCTCTGCAAGATCAGTCCCGTTCGGCTTCATGCCAGCCACGAACGGAAATTTAGCGTAGACCTGATCGCCCAGCGCTTGCGCCGCGACTTTGGCTTGCGCCACGCGCTCCTCCGGGATCGCCGCCTTCAGTTCGCTGACGATCACCTCGCCGGTATTGATATCCTCCAGCCGCGCCAACACTTGGCGCAAAATGCGGAAGCTTGAAGGCACGACGCCGGACGCATCGCCCGAGTGCACGCCCTCTTCCAGCACATCCACCCGCAGCGTGCCGCCGACCATGCCGCGCAGCGAGGAAGTTACACACAGGCGGTCATAATCGCCGCAGCCGCTATCGAGGCACACTACAAGCGACACATCGCCAATGCGTTCAGCCAGCGCATCCATATAGGCCGGCAAATCGGGCGAGCCGCTTTCTTCGCTCGCTTCAATCACGATCACCGCGCGCGCGTGCGGCACGTTCTGCTCGCGCAGCGCAAAGAGAGCGCCCAGCGCGCCAAACATCGCATAGCCATCATCGGCGCCGCCACGGCCGTAGAGCTTATCGCCCTCCATGACCGGAATCCACGGCCCTTTGCCTTCGGCCCAGCCCGTCATTTCCGGCTGCTTATCGAGGTGGCCGTAGAGCAGAACGGTTTCACCGCTTTTGGTCGAGCCCGGCACGTCGATAAAAATCAGCGGCGTACGGCCCGGGAGGCGCTCAACGCTCAGCGTTGCGCCGGGCAAACGCGCGAGCCGCGCGTTCGCCCACGCGACGAAGAGATCAACCGCCTGATCCATATAGCCATGCTCAACCCATTTCGGATCGAACGAGGGCGATTTATTCGGGATGGCGATGTAATCGACGAGCGTGGGCACGATCTCGTCATTCCAGATCGCATCGGTGTAGGCGCGCAGCGCGGATTGGGATAGTTCGGCCATGAGGAGCGGCTCCTTTGCCGCTTACATAGCGCCGCGCGGCGCGCTGATCTAGGCCGCGTTCATGGTCAAAAGGTCGTATGAGGCCACCACCTCGCCCGCGCGATTAGTGACCTTCACATCCCAGCGCACCTCGCCCTGATCAGGCTTGCGCAGGGTTTTATCTTTGACCGTGAGCGCGACTTGAATGGCCTCGCCTGGCTTTACCGGCTTCACAAAGCGCAGCGTATCGAGCCCGTAATTGGCCAGCACAGGGCCCGGATCGGGATCCACAAAGAGCCCCGCCGCGAAGGCGAGGATAAGATAGCCATGCGCCACACGCCCGCCGAACAGCGGATTGGCGGCGGCGGCGGCTTCATCCATGTGCGCGTAGAACGTATCGCCGGTGAAATGCGCGAAATGCTCGATATCTTCGAGCGTGATCTCGCGCGGCTTGGTGGTGAGCTGATAGCCGATCGGCAGATCGTGGAATTTGCGGCGGAACGGATGCTGCGCGGCGGCCTCTGTTGGCGCGCCCGCCATGTAGCGCTGCGTGATGGCGGCCAGCACACGCGGGCTGCCCTGCAGCGCCGTGCGCTGCATGTAATGCTTCACCCCGCGGATGCCGCCCATTTCCTCGCCGCCCCCGGCGCGGCCCGGGCCGCCATGGATCATGTGCGGCATGGGCGAGCCGTGGCCCGTGCTTTCCTTTGCACTATCGCGATCAATGAATGCGATGCGGCCATGAAAGGCGCCGGCGCTCAGCGTGACCGCTTCGGCGAAGGCCGTGTCGTGACTGAACACGCTCATCACCAGCGAGCCCTTGCCGCGATTGGCGAGCGCTACGGCGTCTTCGCCATCCTTGTAGGGCATCAGCGTCGAAACCGGGCCGAACGCCTCCACATCATGCGCAGCCGTCGCCCCCCAAGGCTGCTCGCAGCGCAACAGGATCGGCGAAAGGAAGGCGCCCTTCTCATTCACCGGCGCAGCGTTCGGATCACCGAACACGATAGCGCTCTCCCGCGCCAATTCCGCGATCTTCGTGCGCACGTCATTACGCTGGCTTTGCCCCACAAGCGCGCCCATGCGCGTGGCTTCATGGCGCGGATCGCCAGGCGCGATTTTTTCGAGCCGCGCGATCAGCGCGGCCTGCGCTGCATCAAGCAAGCCTGCAGGAACCAGCGCGCGGCGGATGGCGGTGCATTTTTGACCCGCCTTCACACTCATTTCCTTGGCGACCTCTTTGATGAAGAGATCGAACTCCGGGCTCTCCGGCGTTGCATCCGGGCCAAGCACCGAAGCGTTGAGCGAATCCTGCTCGGCCACAAAGCGCACGCCCTCGCGCACGATCACCGGATGGGCTTTCAGCTTCGCCGCTGTTTCGGCGGAGCCGGTGAACGAGACAACATCCTGGCAGGTGAGATGCTCGAAAAGATCGCCCACCCCGCCCACGATCAATTGCAGCGCGCCGGGCGGCAGCACATTCGCCTCCAGCATGATGCGCACGGCCGCTTCGGTGAGATAGCTCGTGACGCTGGCCGGCTTCACGATCGCGGGCACGCCGGCCAGGAATGTGGGCGCGAGCTTTTCCAGCATGCCCCAGACCGGAAAATTGAACGCATTGATATGCACCGCCGCGCCTTGCAACGAGGTGTAGACATGCAGGCCCTGGAATGTGCCGTTGCGCGAGAGCGCTTCCACATCGCCGTCAATCAGCAGCTTGCCATTCGGCAATTCGCGCCGCCCTTTGCCTTGATACACCGCGAACGTGCCGATGCCGCCGTCAATATCGATCCAGCTATCGGCCTTGGTGGCGCCTGTGTTGTAGCTCAACTCATAGAGTGCGTCTTTCTTGGCGGTGAGCGCATCGGCCAGCGCTTTCAGCATCAGCGCGCGCTGATGGAAGGTCAGCGCCCGCAGCGCCGGGCCGCCCTGCTCGCGCGCAAAGCGCAGCATCGCGCCAAAATCGAGCCCCTGCGAAGAGGTGCGCGCCACCACCTCGCCATCGATGGCCGATCTCAGCTCCGCCAACCCGCCCGCGCCGGCGATCCAATGGCCCTCGGCGTAATTCTGCAGCGTGATCGGCGGCATGGCGTTTAGCTCCCGGTGAACTTGGGCGGGCGTTTTTCCATGAAAGCGGCGACGCCTTCTTTGTAATCCTTGGTGAGGCCCAAGGCGCGTTGCGTATCGCGCTCAAGATCAAGCTGCGCATCATAGGTGCGCGTGCTCGCCTCGCGGATCAGCTTCTTGATTTCGGCAAGGCCGCGCGTGGGCGCTGCGGCGAATTTCGCCGCCAAAGCATCGACCTCAGCGCCGACCTTATCGTCATCGACGCACTTCCAGATGAGCCCCCAGGCCTCGGCGCGCTCTGCCGGCAGCGGCTCGGCCGTCAGCGCAAGCCCGAGCGCGCGCGCTTGGCCGGCAAGGCGCGGCAGCGTCCAGGTGCCGCCGCTATCGGGCACAAGGCCGATATTGGCGAAGCTCTGGATGAATTTTGCACCGCGCGCGGCGATCACGATATCGCACGCCAGCGCCACGTTAGCGCCCGCGCCAGCGGCCACGCCATTGACCGCGCAAATCACCGGCATCGGCAGCGCCGCGAGGCGCCGCATCAGTGGATTGTAGCGCTTTTCGATGGATTCCCCGAGATCAGGCGGGGCGCCATCACCGCTCACCACACGATCGGAAAGATCCTGCCCGGCGCAAAAGCCGCGCCCGGCGCCGGTCAGCACCAGCACCCGCGCCTCTCCCTGCTCCACCTCATCGAGCGCTGCGGCGATTTCCGCGTGCATCTGCACGGTAAAGCTGTTGAGGCGATCTGGCCTATTGAGCGTAAGGCGCGCAATGCGATCCTGCACAGCGAACACAATGGTCTCAAACGCCATTCTTGGGCTCCTTATTTCCCGGTGGCCTAAGCCAGAACAAATGGTCGGTCAATTCACGAGGCGAGACGATGGACGATGCGGATGCCCTGGCGCGGCAAGTGGCGGAGACGATGCTGGCGCGCGCGGGCGCAGGGCCGGCTTGGGGCGTGGTGATTGAAGACGTGCGCCTGGGCTATGCGCGTGTGCGCATGCGCATCCGCGCCGATATGCTCAACGGGCACCGCACCGTGCATGGCGGCATGGTGTTCGCGCTCGCCGACACTGCGTTCGGCTACGCCACCAATGGGCGCAATGAAATCACTGTGGCGCAAAGCGCCAACATCAATTTCCTGGCGCCCGCGCACGAGGGCGAAGATCTGATCGCCGAAGCGCATGAGCGCAGCCGCGCCGGCCGTAGCGGCGTCAGCCATGTGACGGTGCGCGCAGGCGATGGGCGCGTGATCGCTGAATTTACCGGGCTTTCCCGCACAACGGGCGGCCCGATCATTCCTTGACCGCTCGGTCGGTTAATGCTATGCACGAGGCTAGGGAGCCTCGCGCATGTACACGACCGACCTCTCTCTGCAGAAAAAGGCTGAAAGCCTCGCCGAAGATCCCGCGCGCATCGCCGCGTTCGAGGCGCGCGTGGCCAATGATGAATTCATTGAACCGAAAGATTGGATGCCGGAGGCATATCGCAAAACGCTGGTGCGGCAGATGTCGCAACACGCGCACAGCGAAATCGTCGGCATGCTGCCGGAGGGCAATTGGATCACGCGCGCGCCGAGTTTGCGGCGCAAGGCCATTCTGCTCGCTAAAGTGCAGGATGAAGGCGGGCACGGGCTTTATCTTTACGCAGCAGCGGAAACGCTGGGCACATCGCGCGATGAGATGATCGAGGCGCTGCACAGCGGCAAAGCCAAATATTCCACCATCTTCAATTACCCCACGCTCACCTGGGCGGACATCGGCGCCATTGGCTGGCTGGTGGATGGCGCGGCCATCATGAACCAGGTGCCGCTGCAGCGCACATCGTATGGCCCCTATGCGCGCGCCATGGTGCGCATCTGCAAGGAAGAAAGCTTCCATCAGCGCCAGGGCTACGAGATCATGATGCATCTCGCCGCCGGCACGGCTGAGCAAAAGCGCATGGCGCAAGATGCGCTGAACCGCTGGTGGTGGCCGTCTTTGATGATGTTTGGCCCGCCCGACGATCAAAGCCCCAACACAGAGCAAAGCATGCGCTGGCGCATCAAGCGCGACACCAATGATGCGCTGCGCCAGAAGTTTGTCGACATCACAGTGCCGCAGGCCGAAGCGATCGGCCTCACCGTGCCGGACCCGGATCTGAAATGGAACGAGGCCCGCGGCGCTTACGATTTCGGCGCGGTGGACTGGGAAGAGTTTAAAGCGGTGGTCAGGGGCGAAGGCCCGGTTGCGAAAGAGCGCATGGCCGCCCGCGTCAAAGCTTGGGAGGAAGGCGCATGGGTGCGCGACGCTGCGCGCGCCCATGCAGCCAAACGCACCGCTGCTAAGCAAGCGGCGGAATAGAAGTGAGGCAATGGGCAGTAGGCAGTAGGCAATCGGAATACTTCCCGTTCATCGCCCCTATTGCCTACTGCCTATTGCCCATTCGCCAAGGAGCGAACGTAGTGAGCGACGCAAGCAAAGAATGGCCCCTATGGGAAGTGTTCGTGCGCGGCAAGGGCGGGCTTTCGCACCGCCATGTGGGCTCCGTGCATGCGGCGGATGCGCAAATGGCGCTGGCGCACGCGCGCGATACCTACACCCGCCGCATGGAGGGCGTGAGCCTTTGGGTGCTGCCTTCTGCGCAGATCACGGCGTCCGATCCGGGCGAAGCAGATGCGCTGTTCGCGCCGGCGGAAGATAAAGTCTACCGCCACCCGACGTTTTACACGATCCCAGACAACATCAAGCACATCTGATGCACGCGCTCGCCATCCACGCGCTGCGCCTTGGCGATGATGCGCTGATCCTGGGCCAACGCCTCGGCGAGTGGTGCGGGCATGCGCCGGCGCTGGAGATTGATCTCTCGCTCGCCAATATCGCGCTCGATTGCGTGGGCCAGGCGACGCACTTTTTGGCGCTTGCCGGCGAGATCGAGGGCCAGGGTCGCGACGCCGATCGCCTCGCCTTTCATCGCGACGTGATGGATTTCACCAATTGCCTATTGGTGGAACAACCCAACGGCGATTTCGCGCAAACCATCGCCCGGCAATTTTTCTTCGCGCACTACCAGCACCTCCTGTTCGAGCGTATGGCGAGCGTGACTGACGCGCGCTTTGCCGCCATCGCCGCAAAAGCCGTGAAGGAAACCGCCTACCACGCCAAGCTCGCCAGCGAATGGGTCATCCGCTTGGGCGACGGCACAGACGAAAGCCGCGCGCGCATGGAGCGCGGGCTCGATTGGATGTGGCGTTTCACCGGCGAAATCTTCGTGATGGACGAGATCGATAGCGCCGCGATCGAAGCGGGCGCGGGCGTCGATAAAGCGGCCTTACGCCCGCTTTGGGATGCGCGCATCGGCGCTGCGCTGGCCGAAGCTGCGCTCGCGCCGCCTGCGCCGCATCGCCCTGTGCTCGGCGGCCGAACTGGCCGCCATAGCGAGCACCTCGGCCACCTCCTCAGCGACATGCAATTCCTGCAGCGCGCCTATCCGGGCGCAACATGGTGAGCGCGCAAACTTGGACCGCCGGCGCCCTCGTCGGCGAGGCGCCGGCGGTCCAAGAACT
>DAORMO010000042.1:15031-18237 GCA_035440585.1 Terricaulis sp. | reverse complement strand
CGCTCGCCGCGCTGGCGCCTAGAAGGAGCGCGTTCGCCATGATAGAGCCTCGGGCCAGGGAGCAAAACTTGGCGAACGCCGCTGCACCGCCCGCGCGCATCGAAACTGCCGCCGGCCTCATTCTTTCCACCGCGATCACGCACGATAGCGATGTCTTCGCCCGCTTCTTCGCGGGCTATGACAAAGCCTTCGTGCTGCCGAACGAGAAGGAGGATGAAGAGGGCTTCGCCCGCTGCTTTGCACTCAATTTCGGCGCCGATTATGCGCGGCTGAGCGCGCTCTACGGACCATACAGCGAAGTGTGCCTCATCGCCGAGGAAGGCGGTCTCGAAATCGGCGGCGCTAATTTTATCGCCATGCCGATCGATGCGCACACCATCAGCGCCAATTTAAATTACATCTACATCAACCAGCACGCGCGCGGCGGCGGGCGTTTTTCAAAACTCGTCGCCGGCGTGCGTGAAACGCTCGCGGCGCTCTATCCTGGCCGTGCGCGCACGCTGATCTTTATCGAGCAGAACGATCCGTTCGCCATGAGCGCGGAAGATTATGCGCGCGACACCGAATTCACCGGCCTTGATCAGCTTGATCGCCTGCGCATCTGGGCCAAACGCGGCGCACGCGTGGTGGATTTCCCTTACGCGCAGCCGCCGCTATCGCCGGATCAGCAAGCAGACGATACGCTCGTCTATTCCGTGCTGGGCGCGGGGGAAGATGATCTCGACGCCTGCGTGCTGGAAG
This sequence comes from Terricaulis sp., assembly GCA_035440585.1. Classification (GTDB taxonomy): domain Bacteria; phylum Pseudomonadota; class Alphaproteobacteria; order Caulobacterales; family Aquidulcibacteraceae; genus Vitreimonas. The sequence continues at coordinate 17,496 of DAORMO010000042.1, read as the reverse complement.
CGCACCTGCGCCGGTTTTTCGGCGTGTCCGTGCTCAAGGGCGCGGCGCTTGAGGCGAACGCGGCGGCCTCGGCTCAAGTTGAGGCGCTGCGCATCGCCTGCGCGCGCGGCGGGCGCGTGGCGGCGCGCAATCCGCAAGCCTTGCTTGCCCGCCTGCACGTGCGTGAGGACATCGCTGCGCTTTGGGCAAATCCGCCCGCCAGTTTCCGCGCCGCCCTGGCGACGCCACTTTCTGCTTGACGCAGGGCTGCGCGGCGCCTGTCATCACCCCGCTTGAGGAGGGCGGGGATGGCTGCTGAGGATGATAACGCACGGCGCGCTTGGGTGCGCTGCGAAGATCGCACGCTCTATTTCACGCTCTCGCTCTATGTCGATGCGGGCGATGTGCCGGCGGATGTCGCCGCTGCGTTGGCGCTGAAGGACGCCTTGCCGCCGCTCGGCGACTTTGAGGGCACGCAGGCGCTGCGCGATGCGATGGATCCGTTGTTCAACGATGTCGCCAATCGCGAGCGGCTGGGGCGGGTGGAAGATTATCTGCTCGATACGAACGGCCCGCCCGAAGGCGTGAAGCTCAATCTCATCACCCCCCGCGTGATCACTTGGACGACAGAGGGCACGACCTTCAAAGTTGATCTCGGCGCCGAACAGATGCGGCAGGCGCGCGTGCGCCGCTTCTGGTACGTGCACATGAACCGCGCGATCTCGTACCACGTCGCGCTGGCGATGACGTATGAGCATACGCCTGCGGATTTCTACGCCATCTCCATGCTGCAAAAAGCGGCCGCGCCGAAGGAGTTCAAGCGCCCCGCCGATGGCGCGGGCAATGTCTATTCTGGGCGCACCGGGATTTTGCCGCTTGATGGCGTGCTGTTTGAAGATGAAACTGGCGTGCGCCGCTCACTTTGGGATTTTGTGGCGCGCCAGTTCGATGCGGACGCGAAGGGCCTCTTCGCGCACATCCGCAAAACTGCGCCCGATGCGCAAGCGGACGCCGCCTTCGCCAAGCTCGTGCGCCAGGATCCGTTTCTGGAAACACCTGGCCTTTGCATGCCGCGCGCGCGCTTCAAATTTTTCTTTCAGGACGAGGCATTTTTCGACGCGCTGTTGCCGCCGCCGCTTCCGGGCGCCGATGGCGCGCTGGTGCGCCGCCGCCGTATCGATTGCGTGCCCACCGCGGTTTACGAAGCTTATCCTGCCGCGATCCAGGCGCTGATCGATGCGGCCGAGGAGAATGACGCAGCAGATCCTGATGCCCCGCAGGAAGTGGCGATCCCGCTGGCGGACATCGCCGCGATCGATCCAGAGCACCTCAAGTACCTTTTCCTCGCCGGCTTCAATCAGAACATCATCGATTTCCTCAACCAGGACGCCTCCGAAATCCTGGACAGCACAGATCCGATCTATCCCGCCAATGAAGATCAGGAAGCCGAGAGCTTCTTCGTGCGCTACGCCAATCCGCGCACGCTGATCACCTATGTGAAGCGCTCGCGTAGCCTTGAAACCGGCAATGATTGGATTGGCACCTGCCCCTATGCGTTCCTGATCCACACGCTGGCGCTGCATAACGAATACTTCGTGCGCGCTTACGAGTATGAGGCCGAAGCGCTGGTCAACAACGTGCAAAGCGCTGATGAGCGCGGTGAGCTGCGTGAAGCAGCGGAAAAATTCTACGCCTTCCGCAAGCGGCAATTCTCCAACTACATGCGCTTCCGCTATCAAAACGTGTTTCGCTATGACACCGAGAAGGACGCCTTCGCCGAGGTCGAGCGCATCCGCGGCGTCGCCAAGAATGTGAGTTATCTCGAAGCGCTCGTCAGCGGCGTCGAAAAGCAAACGCACGATCTGGAAGAGCGGCTCAAGGAAAAAGCCAAAGAAGATGCGCACGATGCGCGCGAGGTGGAGGAAAAGCACCGCCGCTATGACGCCGAGCGCCTCACTTATCTGCTCGGCCTGCTGAGCGCCGGCACGTTCGGGTTTGATCTAATCGCGCGTCTGAGCGATTTCGCGGCGCGCGGTGTGCATCTGAGCAATTGGCGGCTGGTGAACGCCAATTGGGTCGATGTGTTCGCGATGATCGTGACGACCGGCGTGTTCTTAGCGCTGGTGTGGATCGTGATCCGCTATTGGCCGAAGAAGCGCGGCGCTTAGCTCAGTCGGTTGCGATAATCTTCATATCCGAATTGGCGCACCACATGGATTGCGCCCGATTTCGGATCGGCGGTCGCGATTGAAGGATGGCGCACGCCGTTGAAGGTCGTCGTCTTCACCATTGTGTAGTGCGACATATCCTTGAGGATGATCTTATCGCCCACCTTAAGCGGCGCATCGAACGAGTACGTGCCGATCACATCGCCGGCCAGGCACGTTGGCCCGCCCAAGCGATAGGTGTGCGCCTTCTCGCCCGGATGGCCCGCGCCTTGGATGTCAGGCCGGTAGGGCATCTCTAGCACATCCGGCATGTGCGCG
>DAORMO010000042.1:0-15004 GCA_035440585.1 Terricaulis sp. | reverse complement strand
GTTGAGCCCGTCATTCTCCACGATGTCGAGCACGCTCGCCACCAGCACTCCGGTGCGGATCGCGATCGCTTCGCCGGGCTCAAGATACACTTGCACGCCATAGCGATCGGAGAAGCGCTTGATGATGTCCACCAGCTTGCCCGTATCGTAATCGGGCATGGTGATGTGGTGGCCGCCGCCGAAATTCATCCACTTCTTGCCGCGGATAATGTCGGCAAATTGCGCTTCCACCGCTTGCAGCGTGCGCTCAAGCGCGTCCGCGCCCACTTGGCAGAGCGTGTGAAAATGCAGGCCCTGCAAATCCGAGAGGTCAGCGCCTTCCAGCGCCTGCTTGGTGACGCCCAGGCGCGAGCCGGGCGCTGCCGGATCATAGAGCGCCACCTTGGCTTCGCGGTGCATCGGGTTGAGCCGCACGCCAAACTCAATCTCGCGCCCGCCCGCGGCGCGATGCGCGTGATAGATTGGCATCAGCCGCGCGCGCTGGCTCAGCGAGTTGAACACGATGTGATCCACGAGCGTGATCAGTTCGCGGAAATCGGCATCTGAATAGGCTGGCCCGCACGCATGCGCCTCGCCGCCGAAATGCTCGGCGGCGAGTCTGGCTTCATTCACCGAAGCAACTGAAACGCCCGGCAGCGCGCGGCGAATCTGCGTGGCGAGGCTCCACATGGCGAAGCCTTTGACGCCGAGCAAAATCTTCGCGCCCGATTGCTCCTGCACGCGCGCCAGGATGTCGAGATTGCGATCAAGCGCGCCGGTGTCGACGATGAAGGAGGGGGTCTCGACGTTCGAGACGTCGAAGCGGAAATCCTCCATCACATCTCCTTCACATGCCAGGGCAGGCCGGCCGGGCCCAAACGATCCAGGAACGGCACGGGATCGAGCTGCTCGAGATTGATCGTGCCGGGCTTTTTCCATTTGCCCGTCAGCATCATTTCCGCGCCCACCGCCGCGCCAACGCCGGTGGTGTAGGACACAGCTTGCGCGCCAACTTCTTTGTACGTCTCTGCGTGATCGCAGACGTTATAGATGAACACGGTTTTCGCTTTCCCGTCCTTGCGGCCGGTGACGAGGCAGCCGATCGAGGTCTTGCCCGTGTAATTTTCCGCAAGGCTGGCCGGATCGGGCAGCAGCTTCTTGAGGAATTGGATGGGCACGATCTTCTGGCCCTCGTAATCGATTGGCTCGATCGAGGTGAGGCCGACATTCTGCAGTACGCGCAGGTGTGTCAGGTAATTGTCGCCGAACGTCATCCAGAAGCGGATCTGCTTCAGGCCCGGGATGTGTTTGACGAGAGATTCCATCTCTTCGTGATAGATGAGATAGGAGGCGCGCACGCCCACGCCCGGATAGTCGAAATCCATGCGCTCCGACATCGGCGCGATTTCGATCCACTGGCCATCTTTCCAATAGCGGCCAGGCTGGGTGATCTCGCGGATATTGATCTCAGGGTTGAAATTGGTGGCGAACGGCTTGCCGTGATCGCCGCCATTGCAATCAAGAATGTCGATCGTGTCGATCTCATCGAACAGGTGATCGCGCGCATAGGCGCAGAACACGTTGGTCACGCCCGGATCGAAGCCTGAGCCAAGCAGCGCCATCAGGCCCGCTTTCTCAAAATCGGCGTGCATGTCCCATTGGTGGCGATATTCGAATTTGGCGTAGCCCGGCGCTTCGTAATTGGCCGTATCGAGATAATCGACGCCCGCTTCCAGGCACGCCTGCATGATCGTGAGATCCTGATAGGGCAGCGCCACATGGATCAGCAGATCGGGCTTGTAGTCGCGCAGCAGGGCGACGGTTTCGGCCACGTTGTCGGCGTCCACGCGCGCGGTGGCGATGTCGCGGCGCTGGCGCTCTTTCACCGCTTTGGCGATGTCCTTGGCGCGGCTTTCAGTTCGGCTGGCGAGCAGGATGTCGCCGAACACGGCGGGATTTTGCGCGCATTTGTGCGCCACCACGGTGCCAACGCCGCCGGCGCCGATGATCAGGACCTTTTTCATGAGCAAACTCCCACTCGGGTCGGGTCAAGCGGCGGCGTCGTTCAACGATGATCGCGCGGACGCTCCGCCCACGCGCGATCGGGGGTGCAATTAGGGCAATCGGCTGGGAATGCAAGGTTTTCCGCAAACCTTGCGCGCAAGGCGCAGCGGCTGAGCGGTTTTGCCGCTCAGCCGCGCATGATTATGCCTTATCGGCCTTGGTGAGCCGGCGCACGTTCGGCGCAGCTTCCGCGCCGCCGAACATCGTCGCGTCCGGGCTGTCGAGGGCGATCAGCGTGTCTTCGGTTTCAAAGCCGTTGAACTTCGTCGCCATTGCCGAACCATAGGCGCCCAATTGGCCGATCTCGATGAGATCGCCTTCCTTGATATCTGCCGGCAGCATGAAGGGGCCGGCGGCCGCGTCCATGCTGTCGCATGTGGGGCCGTAGAGGCGGAAGGGCGCATCCTTCGCGCGCGAGGCTTGCGCCCGCACCAGCTTGGCCGGGAACGACCAATTGAGGTGCGTGGCGTCGAACAGATTCCCGAACGCGCCATCATTGAGATAGAGCGCATCGTCCTTGCGCAGCTCCACGCGCGCCACGATCGAGGCGGCGTCCGCCACCAAAGCGCGGCCAGGCTCGGCCCACAGAACGGCGTTCTGGGCGATAAGCATGTCCTCAAAGCGGCTTTTGATCGTGTTGATGTAATCGATCATCGGCGGGGGCGTCATGCCCGGATAGATGGCAGGGAAGCCGCCGCCAATATCGACGATATCCACGACAACGCCGGCTTTCACGATCGCGCGGTCAACCCCGTCCATCGCCTGACGGAACGCGTCAGGGCGCATGCACTGGCTGCCGACATGGAAGGAAACGCCCAGCATTTCCTCGGTCACGGCGCGGGCGGCGCGCATCAGCGCCGGCGCTTCATCCGGGGTCACGCCGAATTTGCGCGCGAGCGGATAGGCTGAACCTTCACCATCGGCGGCAAAGCGCACGACAAGCGTGAGATCCTTGGCGTTGCCCGTTTCTTCCAGAATTTTTTGGAGCTCGTCATGGCTGTCGAGCGCGAACGCCTTCACGCCATACTCGTGGTAGGCGCGCGCAATCGCCCGACGCGATTTCACCGGGTGCATGTAGGCGATCTGCGCGCCCGGAAAGCGCTCAGCGATCAGCTTAGCTTCGGCGTCGGAAGCGACGTCGAAACCCTTCACGCCGTTGGCCCAGAGGGCGTCGAGCACCCACGGCGAAGGGTTCGCCTTCACTGCATAAAAGACCTCACCGGGGAAATTCGTGCGGAACCAAGTCGCCGCCGCCGCCACGCGATGCGGGCGTGCAAGCACGATCGGACCCTCACGGGTATCGCCAATAAGGTCGAGAGACGAGTGGACACGGTCCATCCGGCAGCTCCCCAATATCTCGCAAAAGCAGGTTTCCCCACTTTGCAAAACCAAACCCAGGCCGGCGTTAGTCGGACATGCTAAATGTCAGGTCCGCCCTTGGGAGCTTACGCCGGACGACCGCCAAGGAGCTTCCTGCGCCTTGCTTGTTCGGTCGCCCATCGTGGCCTGGGCCGAGGGGGCGTTAGTGGACGCTGTTTCCAGGTCCGCCGGTAAGGCGAGGAAATAGGCGCCCTTGCCCACAATGTAAACCCCAATTCGTGGTTAATTTCACCCGGTTGGCGTGGCGTTGCAGCGGCGAAACGCGCTTAGGGTCTGAAACGGCGCTCTTTTTGTGGTTAAATCATCCCTAACAAGGCGTATCGCCCAGGCGCCGGAAAATTCACCAAACGGCATGTAGAGCGTCGTCAAAGCTTAGCGAATCCGCCACGGACACCCCATCAGCCGTTCACTTGCCCCCCAAACGCCAATCCGGCGCGCTCCCTTCGCCCTCGCGGCGGCGCTGCTGGCTGCGTCAGCGGCCGCCGAGGCCCGCGCCGAGGGCTTTGAGTTCGAGCCGCGCGGGCGCATCCAGATCGACGTGCAAAGCCGCGATTGGGCCGTCCGCGACGAAGACGATACGGACGCGTACGTCCGCCGCCTGTTCCTGGGCGGGCAAGGCCGGATCGCCGGCCCCTGGCGCTACAAGGCCGATTTTGTGCTCACGCCCGGTATCGAACATATCGGCGTCGATGACGCCTTCATCGAATACAGGGCCGGGACGTGGTCCCTGTTCATCGGTGAGCACAACATCACCTCCCCGCTGGAAGAGCGCACCTCGTCGCTCAATGTTCCATTTATCGAACGTTCCAGCGTGATCACCGCGTTCGGCTATGGCCGCCGTGCGGGCTTAGGCTTCATCAAGGCGGGCGAAAATTGGAGCGCGGCCGTCGCTTGGCAGGGCGGCTCGATGAACGCCGCCGAAGGCGAGGGCGATGTCGGTGAATCGCGCGCGCTTTCCAGCCGCTTCACGTTGGCGCCAGTCCATGCCGAGGGGCGCGTGCTGCATCTGGGCGCACACGTGCGCCATCGCTATCAGAATGAAGCGCCAATGCGCGTCCGCGCGCGGCCGCTCAACGGGCGGGATTCACGCTGGATTGACGCGGGTTCTGCAAGCGCCAGCCGGCTTGATCATGATCTAAGCCTCGGCGGCGAGATTGCTTTTGCGCGCGGGCCGTTCGCGGTCATGGCTGAGTATATCGCGCTGGAAGGGGAAACCCGCGCCGGCGCGAGCCGCCGTTTTGACGGATTCTATGTCGATGTAACTTGGGCGCTCACAGGCGAAGCGCGGCCTTACGATGCGGGCGATGGCGTGTTCGGCGTTGCAGCCCCTCTAGCGGCGCTTGGACAGGGCGGCTGGGGCGCCTGGTTGCTGTCGGCGCGCTACGATTTTGTTGAGCTTTCCGACGGCGATGATCCGCAGCGCGGCGAACAGCGCAGCTATGCGCTTGGCCTCGATTGGATTCCGGTTGAGCATGTGCGCGTGAAGCTCAATTACGCCTTCAGCGAAATGGACCGCACAATCGGCCCGGACGATGAGGCCGAAATCGTCACCTTGCGCCTGCAGCTCAATTTTTGAAACTTATGTGACAGTGCGCTTCTTGAAGCTTTCATGACAGCGCAGGCCTTCCATGCGTTTTTCGCAATAAAGTGCGACAACAGCGCCTCCACAAGTTAGGCGATTTGCTCTAGGAGCAGCGCCAACGCCTGTGGGCTGATGGAAGGGCTTTCCGTGCAACGCGATTTCACCGTTAAGCGCATGCGCCCCGGCGAGCATGTGATCGAAGGCGTGCTCTTCCTCGCCGCCGCTTTGGCGATCGCCGTGGTTGTCGGCATCCTCTTCGTGGTGATTTCCGAGGCGGCGCAATTTTTCGCCGAAGTCTCGTTCTGGAAATTCGTCACCGAAACGCGATGGACGCCGCTCTTTGAAAATCCCAGCTACGGCATCGCCCCGCTTTTGACGGGCACGTTTATGTCCACGCTTGTCGCGCTCAGCGTGGCTGTACCGCTCGGGCTTTTGGTGGCGATCTACCTTTCGGAATTCGCCAGCGCCCGCGTGCGCGAAGTGGTCAAGCCCGTGCTCGAATTGCTCGCTGGCGTGCCCACCGTCGTTTACGGCTATTTCGCGCTGCTGTTTCTCACGCCGATCCTGCAAAGCTTCATTCCCGGCTTGCCCGGCTTTAACCTGCTCTCCGCCGGCATCGTCATGGGATTGATGATCATCCCCTACATCGCCTCGCTCTCTGAAGATGCGATGCGCGCGGTGCCTCAATCGCTGCGCGACGGCTCCCTCGCCATGGGCACGACGCGGCTGGAAACCGCATTCCGTGTGGTGTTTCCCGCCGCCATCTCCGGCATTGTCGGCGCCATCATCCTTGGCATGTCGCGCGCCGTGGGCGAGACGATGATCGTCGCCATCGCGGGCGGGCAATTGCCGCAGATCGTCACCAGCCCGACCCAGCAGGGCGCGACGGTGACGGCGTTTATCGCCCAAGTCGCACTGGGCGACATCGCCTTCGGCACCATTGAGTATCAAAGCATTTTCGCCGCCGGCCTTGCGCTTTTGGTGCTCACGCTGATCTTCAATTTCATCGCCTTCGCCATGCAGCGGCGCTTCCGGGAGGCCTATTGATGGCGACGGTTGAAACCAATCCGCGCGCGGATATCACGGCGCAACCCACTGGGCTGGCGCTGCGCCGCTTCAAGGATAAGAGCTTCATCATCTGGGGCGTGCTCGCCACCCTGATCGGGCTCGGCACGCTGGCGGCGCTCGTGGGCGATCTCGTCGTTGATGGCGCGCACCGGCTCTCGCCTGAATTTTTCATGACCTTCCCATCCTCGGATGCGGCGCACGCCGGCATTCTTTCGGCGTGGGTGGGGTCGATCCTGGTGATCATCACGACAGCGGCGTTCGCCATTCCTGTGGGCGTGCTTGCGGGCGTTTATCTTGAGGAATATGCGCCGAAGAACCCGCTAACGAGCGCAATCGAGATCGCGGTGAACAATCTCGCCGGCGTGCCGTCGATCATCTACGGCCTCTTGGCCGTTGGCCTGTTCGTGCAATTGCTGGGCATGGGTCAATCCATCCTCACAGCAGGCGTTACGCTGGGGCTGCTGATTTTGCCGGTCGTCATCGTCGCCACGCGCGAAGCGGTGCGCGGGGTGCCGCAAGATATCCGCAACGCTGCGCTCGCCGTTGGCGCCACCAAATGGCAGGCCACCTCGCATCATGTGATCCCGTACGCGCTGCCGGGCGTTGTCACTGGCGTCATCATCGGCATTTCGCGCGCCATCGGGGAGACAGCGCCGCTGATCCTCATCGGCGGGCTCACCTTCGTGGCCTTCCTGCCGGTCACGCTGCCGGGCGATCATAAGTTCGAGGTGATCGGCGCGGTCGATCAATACGGCGCGCCTATGACGCCGGAAGCGACTGAGCTTGTGCGCATCCATCATGATGGCGTTGTCGTCATGCCGGATTTTTCCGAGGTCGCGGTGGAAGCTGGGCAGGAGATCGAGCTGCCGCACGGCGCCACGGTGCAGACGGTGGCTGATCTTGGCGATGCTGTCGCCTCCTGGTCGCCCACCAATTGGCTCGGCTCGGATTTCACCGTGCTGCCGATCCAGATGTTCAACTGGACCTCGCGCCCGCAAGCCGCATTCCTGGAGAACGCCGCCGCCGCCGGGCTTGTGCTGCTGTTCATCACGCTGCTGCTGAACGGCGCGGCCATCTGGCTGCGTTACCGGCTGCGCAAGCGGATCAAGTGGTGAGCGAGCGGGGCGTCCCCTAGCTCGCCGCTTTCGCTTTCTGCTTCGCTTCGCGCTTGATACGGCGGCGCTCCTTCGCGCGCGCGCGCAGATCGCGCAGTTTGTGCCAGAAGCGGCGGCCGCGCTCTTTCGGCAGCGGCTCAAGATTGCGGCGGAATTCTTCAGCGCAGGCGCGCCAAGAATAGCGCTCCGCCAGCGCGCGCGCGTCCTCGCGCTTCAGCTCCAGCGCTTCAAGGCAGGCTTTGCGCAGATCGGGGTCGGCAATGCCCGCATTGGTGCCGGGCAGGATGTCCTGCGGGCCCGGCGCCATATAGCCGGCCACCGGCGTGCCCGACGCCGCCGCCTCAAGGATCACCAGGCCGAACGTGTCAGTGAAGCTGGGGAACACGAACACATCCGCATCCGCGTAGTGCCGCGCCAGCTCTTCGCCGAACTTGGAGCCGGCGAAATGCGCATCGGGGTAGCGCGTCTGCAAGTCCTCGCGCGCGGGCCCATCGCCCACCACGACTTTCGATCCCGGCAGATCGAGCTTGAGGAACGCCTCGATGTTTTTCTCCACCGCGACCCGGCCCACATAGGCGAACACTGGCCGCGGCAAATCCTTGAACACGCCGCCATCTATGCCGCGCTTGGAGGGGTGGAACATCTCGATGTCCACGCCCCGGCTCCACAGCGCGGTGTTGCGGAAGCCTTGCAGGCGCAATTGCGCCTGCATGGTGGGCGTGGCCACCATCACGCGGCCGGATTTGTCGTGGAAGGCGTGCATGTAGCCATAGCCTGCCCAGGTGGGGATCCACCAGAAGCGCGCGTGCACATATTCCGGGAACTGGGTGTGGTAGCTCGTGGTGAAGGGAAATTTGTGCTTGAGGCAGATCGCCCGCGCGTCCCAGCCCAGTGTGCCCTCGGTGGCGATGTGCACCGCATCGGGCGCAAAAGCCAGGAAGCGATCCTCCACATCCTCGCGCGCGCCTAGCGCCAGGCGGATTTCCGAATAGGTGATCAGCGGGATGGTGCGCTTGTAATCGGAGGGCGCGATGATCTCGACCTCGCAGCCCATCGCCCGCAATTCGCTGATCGTGCTGGAGAGGGTGCGCACGACCCCGTTCACTTGGGGCTCCCAAGCGTCGGTCACCAATAGGATTTTTTGCGCCAGCGGGGGCGCCTCGCCCGCGTTGGCCTGCGCCTGCGCCTCTTGGGCCGCATCTGTTTCGGTGCTCACAGCCCGGTTCTGACCATGCGTTGAGGGCGAAGGCAAGGCCCCCGCGCCGCCGCTTGCCCTCCGGCCCGGAGACGCGCATGTAACACAAATGGCGCTCGATCTTGCCCCCGCTATAGCTTTGCTGCGCCGGGACATTCCTGGGTTTGCGGGCGCGTACCTGTTCGGCAGCGCCGCCGACGGGACAGATGGCCCCGAAAGCGACGTGGACATCGCTGTCTTTGCGGGCCGGTCGCAGCTCGACCGCGCGCGCGTTTTAGACGTGCAGGAAGCTCTCGCCAAAGTAATTGGCCGTGATGTCGATCTGATTGATCTCGCCGCCGCGCCTACGATTTTGCAGGCGCAGGTCATCGGCGAGGGGCGCCTCATCGATGCGCCGGATGCGGATGCGATCGCCTTTTTCGAGGTGCGGATATTGCGCGAGTATCAGCAATTGAAGGCGCGCCGCGCTGGCATCGAGGCTGATATCCGTGAGCGCGGGCGGATCTATGCCCGATAACGTGATTATCGCCAAAGCCGACATTATCGAGCGCTGCATCAAGCGCGCCCGCGAGGAATTGGCGGCGAGCGCCGATTTCGATCGCGATTTTACCCGGCAGGACGCGGCGATCCTAAATGTCGAGCGCGCCTGCGAGGCCAGTATCGATATTATGAACCGCATTGTACGCCTGCAGGCCTTGGGCGCGCCGGCTTCAACGCGAGACGGCTTTGATCGGCTCGTGCGTGTTGATGTCTTGCCTCAAGACCTTGCGGATCGGCTCATGCGCATGGTTGGCTTCCGCAATTTGGCGGTGCATCAATATCATCAGCTTGATTTGCAGATCGTGCGCGCCGTTATCGAGCACCGCCTCGACGACCTGCTAGAATTCTCGGCGCTCGCGCTCCGCTTGCCTTAAGGGAATCCATGTCCGCCATCGATTGGGACAGCCTCGACGCCCTCAAATACAGAGACGAAGATGAGGCGGTCGCCGCGCTGCTGGCCGATGCGCCGCTTGATCCGGCGGCGCGCGCCAGCGTGAACGCCGAGGCGCGGGCGCTTGTGATCCGCGCGCGAAGCCTCAAGCGCCGTAAGGGCGTGATGGAGAGCTTCCTTGAGGAATTTGGCCTCTCCAATGCCGAGGGCCTTGCGCTCATGTGCCTTGCCGAAGCGCTGCTGCGCGTGCCCGATGCCGAAACGGCCGACAAGCTGATCGCCGAGAAGATCAGTACCGGCCAATGGGCCGCGCACCTTGGCAAATCCGATCACTGGCTCGTCAACGCCGGCACGTTCGGGCTGATGCTGACAGGCCATGTGGTCAAGTTGCCGGATGAGATGAAGGCCGAGCCGGGCACGGTGATTGGCAATCTGATCAAGCAGATGGGCGAGCCGGTGGTGCGCGCCGGCGCAATGCAGGCGATGCGCATTCTGGGCGAGCAATTCGTGCTGGGCCGCAATATTGATGCGGCGCTCAAGCGCGGCGCCGGCATGGTGCGCCAGGGGCTCGCCACCCGCTATTCGTTCGACATGCTGGGCGAAGGCGCGCGCACCGATGCGGACGCAGAGCGCTACCTCGCGGCCTACGCCAACGCAGTTGATACGGTCGGCAAGGACGCTGGCGGCAAGGGCCCGCATGTGTCCAACGGCGTCTCAGTGAAGCTCTCGGCGTTGCATCCGCGCTACGAGGCGCGCCAGCATGCGCGCGTGATGAAGGAGCTTTACCCGCGCATCCTGCAACTCGCGGAAGCGGCCAAGCGTTGGAATATCGGCCTCGCCATCGACGCGGAAGAAGCCGATCGCCTCGTGCTCTCGCTGCACCTGTTTGAGAAGCTGGCGCTTGAGCCTTCGCTGAAAGGCTGGGAAGGGCTCGGCATCGTTATTCAGGCGTATCAGAAGCGCACGCGCGCGCTGATCGAGCGCTTGGCGCAGCTCGCGCGCCAGCGCGGCGCGCCGATCCAGACGCGGCTGGTGAAGGGGGCCTATTGGGATGGCGAGGTCAAACGCGCGCAAGTGATGGGCCGCACCGATTTCCCGGTCTGGACCACGAAGGCCGCAACTGACGTGCATTACATGGCCTGCGCGCGCGATCTGCTTTCGGCGCGCGCCATCTTCCCGCAATTCGCCACCCACAACGCCCACACCGTCGCCGCCGTGCGCCGGCTGGCCGCCAGCGCGGGGCGTGAGGATTTTGAGTTTCAGCGTCTGCACGGCATGGGCGAGGCGCTGTACGGCGCGCTCGAAACGCCGCTGCCGGTGCGCGTTTATGCGCCGGTGGGCGGGCATGAAGATTTGCTGCCATATCTGGTGCGGCGCCTGCTTGAGAATGGCGCCAACACCAGCTTCGTGCATTCGTTCTTGGACGATGATGTTTCGCCCGAGATTGTCGCCGCCGATCCGATCGCGGCGCTGGAAGCCAACCCGCATCGCCACCGCCGCCTGCCGCCGCCGCCGCAACTCTTCGGCGCAAGCCGCGGCAATTCGACCGGGCGGGATATTTCGATCAAGGCTGATCGTGAGGCGTTGTTTCCTCCTCCCCCGCTTGCGGGGGAGGTCCGAGCGGCGCGAGGGGAGGGGGACGTGCGCGAGCGCCCCCTCAGTCATGCTGCGCATGACAGCTCCCCCGCAAGCGGGGGAGCAATTACTGCCGCACTCAGCGCGTTTGAAGCGTGGAACGCCAAAGGCGGCGCAGCGCGTGGCGCGATCCTTCGCGCCATGGGCGATGCGCTGCAGGCCAATCACGATGCGCTTGTGGCGCTGATCGCGCGCGAAGCAGGCCGCACCGCGCAGGATGGGATCGATGAAGTGCGCGAGGCGGTGGATTTCTGTCGCTATTACGCGGCCGAGGCTGAGCGCCTGTTCGCGGGGCCGAAAGCGCTGCCAAGCCCTGCCGGTGAGACTGATGAGCTTGAGCTGCACGGGCGCGGCGTGTTCGTCTGCATCAGCCCGTGGAATTTCCCGCTGGCGATTTTCACCGGCCAGCTCGCCGCCGCGCTTGCGGCGGGCAATAGTGTGGTTGCCAAGCCGGCGGAGCAAACGCCGCTGATCGCGGAAGCTGCGGTGAAGCTGTTCTACGAAGCGGGCCTGCCGCGCGATGTGCTTCAGCTTGTGCAGGGCGATGGCAAGGTCGGCGGCGAACTCACCTCTGATCCGCGCATCGCGGGCGTGGCTTTCACCGGCTCCACCGAGGTTGCGCGTCTCATCAATCGCACGCTCGCAGCCAAGGATGGCCCGATCGTGCCGCTGATCGCCGAGACAGGCGGGCTCAACGGCATGTTCGTGGACACCACCGCGCTCAAGGAGCAGGTGGTGGATGATGTGGTCGCCTCCGCCTTTCAAAGCGCGGGGCAGCGCTGCTCATCCTTGCGCATCCTTTTCCTGCCGCATGAGACGGCGGATGAGGTGCTCGAGACGCTGCTGGGCGCGATGGATGCGCTGGTGATCGGCGATCCGGCTGATCCGTTCACCGATGTGGGCCCGATCATCGACGCGGAGGCCAAGGCCAATCTCGAAGCGCACATGGCGCGCATGAGCCGCGAAGCGCGCGTGCTCAAGCAGATTGACGTCAGCCATCTTGGCGGCAATTTTTTCGGCCCGGCGGTGGTTGAGCTTTCCGGGCTCGATCAGATCGACCGCGAAGTCTTCGGCCCGATCCTCCACATCGTGCGCTATGATCCGGCCGAAATCGCCAAGGTTGGCGGCGCGCTTTCGGCCAAGGGCTATGGCCTCACGCTCGGCGTGCATTCACGGTTGGAGAGCTTCGCGTCAGAGGTGATGGGCGCGGTGCGCGCCGGCAATGTGTATGTGAACCGCACGATTGTGGGCGCCGTCGTCGGCGTGCAGCCGTTTGGCGGCGCGGGTTTAAGCGGCACAGGCCCGAAGGCGGGCGGGCCGCACTATCTGCCGCGCTTTGCTGAGGAGCGCGCGATTTCCATCAACATCGCCGCCCAAGGCGGTGATCCGCATTTGCTCAATCTCTGACCGCGCTTAAGGCGCGGCATAGGGCGGCAGATTGCTCGGCGCGCCGCTCGCGCAGGCATGAACGCCGCGCGTGCGCGCGAGCTGCATCTCTACGCCGTCGACATAGAGCAAGGTCACGCGGTTGGGGCTCTCGAACGTGACCACCGCATCAGAGGTTTGCGCTTCGGGCGCTGTCGCTTCCAGGAAGAGCTGCTCGTCCGCGACTCGGTAGCGGCCGGAGAAGGCCTGGCGCGCGGTGGCGCTGGCGCGCTCCTCGCCGCAGAATTGGCCGTCGGCGCCGAAGGTGAGGTAGGCCTCCACGGCTGCATCTTCGGCGGGCGCCGTGGCGCGCCATGTGCCGACGAGCGAGCCCGCGCTCTCCGCGCCCGCAGCGCCCGCGAGCGTGACGCCGATCAGGCTGATGATGGCGAACAGCGAATAGCGCATGCGGTCCCCTTGCTTCTGCGTTACAGCCCTTTCATACGGAAATCATGTCGAACGTCACCCCCTTTCGCCGTCCGCCCAAGCGGCCGGCCGCGCCCCAGCAGAGCGGCGGGCTTGGGTTTAAGACTCATCGCGGGCGCGTGGTGCTGGTGCACGTGCTGACGCTGCTGTGCTTTGGCTTGCCCTGGGTGCTGGCGTTTCCGGGCTCGGATTTGTTCACGCTTGCGTTCGGCATCGCCGCCGCGCTGCTGGCGGTGGTGAGCCGCAATGAGGCGACGCCGTGGGCGGCGACGCATCATCAGCAAGCCATCTTCACGCTCATCATCGCCATGGTGAGCTATCTGGTGCTGGCGCTGCCGAGTTATTTGCTCACGCCGCAAATGATGGCGTCCTTCGCTGGCACGCTGGCGCCGTTTTTCTTTTGGGCCACGGTGCTCATCACGATTTGGGCGATGGTGCGTGCGGGCGTTGGGCTGGTGCTGGCGATCCTGCGCCGGCCTGTGTTCAATGCGCGCGGGCTTTTGCTCTAATCGCTGATCGTGCAGCCGTAATTTTCTTCGTAAGCGGCGCGGGCGCTGATCGCGCCGAACAGCACGCTGGCGCGCACGCTCTGGCCTTCCGGCTTTACGTCGATCAGGCCCTGGCCCTCGCTGGGGAAATCGGCAAGGCAGCTCTCCAGCGCGCGCCCGCTGACATGCAGGCACGAGCAGGTTTGCTTGGCCGCGTAGGTGGTGGCGATGCGCGCATAAGCGAGTTCGCCCTGCAGGCTCCAGATCAGCCCCGGCAGCACCACGCCCGCCAGCGCCACCGCGATAATCAGCATCCAGCGTTTGCGCGACACGCCCGCCTCCCCCTATGCTCGCGCCCAGCATAGCGAAGGCGAGGGGAGCCGTCATGCTGCGCGGGGCGATTGCGGCTTTGATCTTGGCCTGCGTGAGCGGGGCCGCAGCGGCGCAAGCGCTGCATCCCTTGCCGCCGCAACCTGCGGGCCTTGCCTGGCCGGCAGCGGATTGGGCCACAGCGCCCTTGCCCGCCGATGTGGATCGCGCCGCCTTCGATCTCGCCGTAACGGAAGCCTTCGCTGGCCCGCACGAGCTGTTTGGCGAGACGCGCGCGGTGATCGTCGTCCAAGGCGGGGTGATCGTGTTCGAGCGTTACGCCGATGGCTTCTCGCGCGATACGCGGCTGATCTCCTGGTCGATGGCCAAATCGGTGACGCAGGCTTTGGTGGGCGTGGCCGTGGGCGAGGGGCGCGTGTCGATCAACGCGCCGATGGGAAGCCCGCACTGGCGCGCGGGCGATCGCCGCGCCTCGATCACGTGGCGCGATTGGCTGCAAATGGTCGATGGCCAGGATTACACCGAAATTGGCGCGCCGAGCGTGCTGGAGAATGACGTTACGCATCTGCTCTATGGGCGCGGGCGGGGCGATACGGCGCGCTTTGCCGCCAGCTTGCCGCTGATCCGCGATCCTGGCGCGCGCTGGAACTACAATTCCGCCGGCTCGGTGCTGATCTCCGATGCGCTGACGCGCGCGATTGTGCCGGATCCGGCAAGCCCGATTGATCGCCGCAACCGCATGCGCGCTTGGATGCAGGAGAATTTCTTCGGCCCGATCGGCATGGATCCGATCGTCGAATTTGATCGAAGCGGGCTCTATTATGGTAGCGCGCTGATCTGGGCCAACGCACGCGATTGGGCGCGCTTTGGCTATCTCTATTTGCGCGATGGCGTGTGGGACGGGCGGCGGGTTTTGCCCGAAGGCTGGGTCGATTTCGCGCGCACGCCGGGGCCGGATCGGCAGACAGATATTTACGGCGCGCATTGGTGGCTCTCCGCGCCTGATGGGCAGGGCAAGCCGATCCACGATCCTGATCTCGCCGATGCGTTTCACGCGCAGGGGCATGAGGGGCAGATCATTGTGGTTGTCCCGTCCAAGGATCTGGTTCTGGTGCGGCTCGGGCTCTTTGAGGGCGCTGAGGGGTGGGACGCGCTGGGCGATTGGGCTACACGATTCGTTGGCGCATTCGGCGATCGGCCGGCGGTGAGGAGATAGGCGATGTCTGAGGAAGCGGGGCGTGCGGCGAAGCTTGAGGCCGCGCGCGTGTTGCGCGAAGCGGGCTATAAGTATCTGGCCGCCCAGCTTGAGCACGGCTCGCTCGCCGCCGTGGCGGCCGATGAGCCGTTCTTCCTGCTCTGCGGCAGAGATCGGCTCCCGCCCCCCCC
>DAORMO010000041.1:18034-18331 GCA_035440585.1 Terricaulis sp. | reverse complement strand
CTCATCGGCTATCTCGCGCTCAAGCCCGGCCGCACTGCGCCGCGCCAGCGCTTCAAGATCGCGCTGCAAGGAAGCGCTGAGCGTTGACACAATCACGCCCTCGCCCGGATGCGCGGCGACCAGCGCTTGCGCCGCATGCGGCGCGGAGAAAGGAAACGGCGCGCGGCTGGGGATGGCAGCTTGCCGAGCTTCATCGGCGCGGCGCTGATTGATGAGGCGCGCGCGCACCATCATATCCAGCACCGCATCACGCGCCGCGCGCGCCGCTTGCGGGCGCCGATCTGGCCGGCGCGCTTC
>DAORMO010000041.1:15077-18024 GCA_035440585.1 Terricaulis sp. | reverse complement strand
TGCGGCAAGGCGATCAGCAGCGCCATCTCGGCGTCATCGAGCCATTGCGGGTCGCGCTGGAAATACGCGCGGCTTGCGGCGCGTACGCCTTCAAGATTGCCGCCATAGGGCGCGAGCGTGAGATAGGCGGCGAGGATCTCGCGCTTGCTCATGCGCCGCTCAAGCTGCATGGCGCGGAGGATTTCGATCAGCTTGGAGCCGATATTGCGCGGGCGCGGCTCAAGCAGGCGCGCGAGCTGCATGGTGATGGTGGAGCCGCCTTGCGTCACCCTGCCCTGGCGCGCGAACGACACGCTCGCCCGCGCGAGCGCGATCGGATCAAAGCCCGGATGCAGCCAAAAGCGCTCATCCTCGATCGCGATCAGCCGCCGCTGAAACTCCGGATCGATCTCATCGAGCCGCGCCTCCAGCCGCCAGCGCCCCTCGCGCGTGGTGAACGCCATGAGCCACTCGCCGCTGCGATCAAGCACGACCGGGGATACATCGCGCACGCGCTGCAAAGGCGGCGCGAACGCAAGATCAAGCGCGAAGACCGCCAGCAGAAACACGATGAGCGCAGAGGTCCAGCGCTTCTGCTGGGCGCTGAGCGGCAGCGCCGCGCGGCCGGCGTGATCTGCGCCCATCGCGCCTTAGCTTCGTGGCGCGATGCGCACGCTGCTGGTGGCGGTGCGCGCCATGACGCCGGGGCGATACATATCCTCCACTTGCGCCGCCGGCAGCGTGTAGCGCCCCGGCGTCACCGCGCGGGCGATATAGGCCACCCGGAACGCCCCGCGCAGATCGGCGGCGGCGACGAAGCGATCATCGCGCGCTTCGGTGACTTGCGTTGGGGTGATCTCCCCGATCCAAGCAAACGCGCCATCGCGGCGCGAGCCATCCCAGCGCTCGGCGCCCACGCCATCCTCCGGCCCAAGCGCGGCTTCGATCTCAAGCCCGGCGGGCAGAAGATCGACCAGCACGGTGGGATAGGTGCGCGCGCCTTCGGGCTGGCCCGAAATCACGATCACCACGCGATCGCCTTGGCGCAGCGCATTGAGATCAACACTCGATCCGCTCATGGCATACGCGTTTTTGCTAATCGAATAGCCCGCGCTCATCGCCGGCGGCGCGTCAAGCGGGGTACCCGCTGTTTGCAGCGTGCGCCACACGGGCCCGCGCGCGGCATTGGCGAAGGCAAGCCCCTGCGCCAAACGCTGCGCGTTCGCCATCACGCGGCGCTCGGCCATCGCTTGGCCATTGAGCGTGACGTTCACAGGGCCCGCGCTTTCGAGCAACGTGTTCGCCGCGAGCAGAAGGTGCCCTTGCTCCTGCGTTGTCAGCCGGCCGGCATCGGGCGCGTCACGCTCGCTGGCGCAAGCGATCGACCAGTTCGGTTTCGCCAGCCTCAGCCGCGAGCGCCAGCACGCCGGCCACATCGCGCAACGGCGTTTGATACCAATCGCCGCTATTGCGATAGCCCAGCGCGCGCTCAGCCTGGCGGAAG
This sequence comes from Terricaulis sp., assembly GCA_035440585.1. Classification (GTDB taxonomy): domain Bacteria; phylum Pseudomonadota; class Alphaproteobacteria; order Caulobacterales; family Aquidulcibacteraceae; genus Vitreimonas. The sequence goes on along the minus strand of DAORMO010000041.1, from coordinate 16,541 downwards.
GCGTTACGGGCGCGGGCGCGATCACCGAGATGATAGAGCGCCGCGCCGATCTGCGCGCGCGCCAGCGGCGAGGGCTCATCATTCATGCGCGCATCGTGGAAATAGCGCACTTGGCCAATGTCAGCCCGGCCGCCCTTAGCCAGCACGTAAAGCGCATAAGCCGCCGCACGTGAGCGCAGGAGGCGATCGCTATCGTTAGAGCCGGGCCAGCGATAGACCTCGAACTGATAGCTCACCCCGCCAAAATCATTGAGACGCGCCACGCGGCGCAGGCCTTCATAGGCCTGATCCAGCGCTTGGCGCGGCACGGCGTAGCCGGCGCGTTGCGCACGCTGCAGGAAATCGACCGCATAGGCGCCAAGCCATGGCGTTGCATTGCCATCACCCGCGCGCCAAAGCCCGATCGCACCATCCGGCGATTGCCGATCGAGGATTTGCGTGGCCGCTTCCTGGATGCGGCGCGCGATGCGCGGATCGGCCTGGCGGCCAGATTCGCTGGCGAGCACATTGTAATAAAGCAACGGCATCGCCACCGAGACGAGCTGCTCGGTGCAGCCATACGGATAGCGATAGAGCTCATCCAGCAACGGCGCAGGGTCAATGCCCGCGAGATTGGAGAACGAGATCAGCGCCTGCGCATCCGATCTGAACCGGGCCAGCGCGTTCGACGGCGCACGCCACGTGGCGCCTGGATTGAGCGGCGCGGTTTCTGTGACGGTGATCGGCAGATACGGCGCGCGGGTTTGGATATCGTAGCTGCGCTCGATCGCGGTGAAGCCTTGCGGGCCTTCAAGCCGCAGCGTGATTTGCCCAATTCCGAGCGGCCCGCCTGTGATCGGGATCAGCGCGGTTTGCCGCTGGCCGCGATTGAGGTTGAAGCGCCGCGGCTCTGCCGCGATGCGCGCCGTATCGGAGCCGCCGATGGTGACGGTGTACGCGCCGGCCGGGCCTTCGACATTATCAATATTGAGCGCGCCTTGGGCTTCATCACCGGGAGCGAGGAAGCGCGGCAAAATCAATTCCGCCACCACCGGATCGCGGACGATGATCTGCTCCGCATCCTGGCCGAGCGCGGTTTCGCTCCAGGCCACGGCCATGAGCCGCAGCGTGCCGTTGAAATCGGGGATGTTGAGCGGAATGTTCACGCTGCCGCCGCGCACCTCCACGATATCAGAGACGAGCGCCACCGTGCGCGTGGGCACCACAGTGAGCCCTTCGCCGCCCAAACTATCGCCGCCCTGCCGCGCCACAGCGGGCGCGCCAAGGTTTGGATTGAGCAAACGCCCATAATCATCGCGCAGCTCAACGCCGAGCGCGCGGCGGCCGAAGAAATGCTCCACCGGATTGGGGCTCTGATAACGGGTAAGGCCGAGGATGCCTTCGTCCACCATGGCGATGGCGACGCGCACGCGCTCCCCGCGCGGTACATTGCGCACGCTGACGGGTACTTCGATCCGCGTGTTG
>DAORMO010000041.1:12689-15043 GCA_035440585.1 Terricaulis sp. | reverse complement strand
CGCGCGCCCATATCCACCGGAACGTAAGCCACGCCCACGGCGCGGCGCGGCACTGGCAGATTCACCGGATCGCGCGGCGTCATCACCGTGACGAGCACATAAGCGCCCGAGCCCCAATCAGCGCTAACAGGCACATCAATATTGGTTCCGCCTTCGCCGACACGCACGGTGCGGGTTTCCAGCACGCGATCGGTGGCGACGACGATTTGCGCTTCACCGGCATAAGGCGCGCGGATTTGCACGCGCGCGCGGCCGCCCACGCGCACCGGATTATCGGGCGCGACCACCGTGACCATATCCGGCGTTGAGCCATCTTCGGCCGGGCCGCCCCAGCCCACGCCGAAGCGCTGCGAGGTTTCAACGCCCGTGCGTGGATCGCGCACGATCAGCCGGTAAGCGCCTTCGCGCAGGCCATCACGGGCGATGCGCAGCGGCTCACCCGCCGCAATGTCAACCGTCGCGCCATCGACGGGAATATCCCGCCCGGTGCGGCGCCAGCGCCATTGGCTGTTATCGAGATACCAATCGTAGCTCCATTCCTCGCGCACCAATTGCCATTGCAGGCCGCGCACGCCGATGCGCGCGCCTTGGGCGTTGAGGCTGATGACATCATAAGCCACGCGTTCGCCGGCCCCAGCGCGGCCATTCTCGAACGCAGGCTTCACGCCAATATAAAGATCGCGCAGCCGCACCGGCACGGTGAAGCTCTCGCGCACCACGCGCCCGCCCGGATCGGCAACCGATGCGATGAGGCGCGCGCGCAGCGGCAAGCCCGTATCGGGCTCTTCCGGCAGCGCAAACGCAAGCTGGGCTGCGCCTTGGCCGTCCGTCACGGTGGAGGGCAATTGGAAATAGCGTTCGTCGAAGCTTTCTTCGGCGCGGCCGAAGGCGTAGCCGGCTTGCTCGGGAAACGGATTGGGATCGATCAGCAGCCGCCCTTCGGCTTCCACCGCAAGCCCGGCGCCCGGCGCGCCATAGAGGAAATCGGCCTGCACATTGATTGGGCGGGTTTGCCCCGATGTCAGCACGGCTTCATTGGCGTCCACCCGCACGCGCAAACGCTGCGGCACGAAATCTTCGACAGACCAGCTCACATCGCCAGCGGCCCCATCCTGCCCGTCCACCGTCAGCACCGCGCGCCAGACGCCGCGCGGGGCGGAGCGGTCAATCGCGATGTTTTTGGCGATGGCGCCGCCATCGACCGCTTCGGTCATGCGGATGCGCCGCGCCTCTGTGCCGTTGGGGCGATAGACCACCAGCGTCGAGGGCCGATCGGAGATGGCGCGGCCCACTTGGTCGCGGATCAGGCCAATGAGGCGCACGTTCTCGCCGGGGCGATAGATGCCGCGCTCCGTGTAAAGATACGCATCCACATCGCCCGGCGCGCGGCGCCCATCGACGCTGCGATCCGAAAGATCAAGCCCGGGCCGCCGCAGATCGAGCGCAGCGAAATCCCCGCGCTCGCCATAGGCCATCACATAGCGCGCGCGCGCTGGCCCCTCGCCGTTCACCAGCGCCGCCGCAAAACGTGCATGGCCATCCGAATTGGTGCGCACGCGCGCGAGCTCTTCATTATTCTCTGCGATGAGCGTGAGCGTGATATTGCCCAACGGCCGCGCCGTGCGCAGCGAACGGACGACAAGATCAAGCCCAGTCGCGCCAGAGAAGCTTTGCAACGCCAGATCTGTATAGAGAATCCAGCGATAAGCCGAGGCGACGCTGTCGCTAGAGTTCTCCCCGCGCTGGCCCGCGCCGGGGGAAGCGTCACGCACCTTCACCACATAGGCGCCCGGCCGCATTTCGCGCAGCGCCGCGCCAAGGGCGAACACCGTGGTTTGCGCGGTGTTGCGCTGGCCCGCCGTATTGATGTCGATCTCGCCCTCATACACCTGCACGCCCACGTCGGCGGCGGCGTAATTGAAGCTCCAATAGCCCCAGCCGCCCTCTTCATTGGTTTCGCCAGGGCTCACATCTTGCTGGGAAAGAATGGCGTCCGGCACGCGCAGCACTTCAACGTGCAGGCGCTCCACATTCACGGTTTCAAACGCGATGCCGTCAGCTTCGGCGCGCGGCAGGATCACGCCCGAGCCGGCAAAGCCGACATAAGCAGGGCGATCGCCGAAGGTGAGCGTGAAAACCTCATCGGCTTCAGTGCGGCGGCCATCGTTGGAGGGCAGCCCCTCGCGCACGGTGACTTGGCGCTCGGGCTCGAGCGGCAAGCCGCCGAGGCAAAGCAGATTGCCGGACACATCGATTTGAAACGGCGCGGCGGGTTCAAGCCGCAAATAGTCGGCGTAGTTCACCGAAGGATCGAGCGGGCGGGTAAACTCGAGGCAGGCGCGCGGCTCGGCCTG
>DAORMO010000041.1:6596-12656 GCA_035440585.1 Terricaulis sp. | reverse complement strand
GTGGAACGCCATGTTCTCGGCAAGCGCCACGCCCGCGCGCGGGGCGTCTGCGGCCCGCGGCCGCTCCTGGGCGCCAACTGAGCCAAGCTGCGCGAAATCCATCAGCGGCGCGCCGGCGGAAACCCGCCCCAGCACGGCCCCGCCCCACAACCCAATCAGAAGCGCGATCGACGCCGCCAGCACCGGCGCGCGGTTGGCGACGAGATAATCCTGCGCAGGCTTGGCCCATCGCCAATCCCATTTGCGGGGGTCAATCCGTTCGGCGAAGCTCTTCCAATTGAATGCCATGGCGCCTCTCCCGTCCGCCCGGACAGCCATATGCTTGCCCGAGGCTCGCGCGACCCGCAAGCGAGCATTAAATTCCGGCAAAGTGTTGTCGTAGCGTGCAGTTGCCCCCGCTACGCTGACGTGTTTCAACATCAGAAATAAAAAATGACGCTAGCGGCGCCTTTGAGCGCGCGGGAGGAAGCAGACGATGACCGAGGCCGCCAAGCCTGCCTTTCCAGCCATGTCGATCGCTCAAGCGCACGCGCTGATGACGCAAAAGGGCACGCTGCTTGAAATGGGCGAAGCCGACGTCCGCGGCGTCACTATGAAAGTGTGGAACGCGGCCCCGCCCACGCTGCACGCGGTGTTTGCGCTCTGCGCCCCTTTCGGCCCGCGCGATCACGTTGTGTATGAGGGCGAGCGCGCCACCGTGGCGCAAGTGCGCGCCGCCGGCGCGGCGCTGGCCAAGCGGCTGATCGCCGAAGGCGTGAAACCCGGAGACCGGGTGGCGATCATCATGCGCAACCTGCCCGAGTGGCCGGCGGCGTTCTGGGGCGGTGTGCTGGCCGGCGCCATCGTCACCCCGCTCAACGCCTGGTGGACCGGGGCTGAGCTTGAGTACGGCATCAAAGACAGCGGCGCCTCGATCCTGATCGTGGACAATGAGCGCTATGAGCGCGTGCGCGAGCACCTGCCGAACTGCCCGGACGTGCGCAAAATATATGTGTCGCGCACCCGCGAGGAGATCGCCGATCCGGCGGTGGAGCGGCTGGAAAACGTGATTGGCGCGGTGGGGGATTGGGGCAAGCTCGATCCCGCTCCCGGATTGGACGCCTTCCCCCAGCGCGGGCCCGACGATGACGTCACGATCTTTTACACCTCCGGCACCACCGGCGCGCCCAAGGGCGCGGTGATCACCCATCGCAACATCATCTCCAATATGTGGAACGCCGCCGCCGCGCTGGCGCGATCGTTCCTGCGCCGGGGTGAGATGCCGCCCCAGCCCGATCCGGCCGCGCCGCAGAAGGCGTTTTTAGTTTCAGTGCCGTTTTTCCATGCCACCGGCTGCTTTGCGATCATGATCCCTTCGCTGCTGCGCGGCGATAAATTGGTGCTGCAGCGCAAATTCGACGCCGGCCAAGCGCTTGAGCTTATCCAGAATGAGCGCGTGACCAATTTTGGCGGCGTGCCCACGATTGCGTGGCAGATCCTCGAGCATCCGCGCGTGAATGAGTACGACCTCTCCTCGATCGAGGCGGTGTCTTATGGCGGGGCTCCCGCCGCGCCCGAACTTGTGAACCAGATCAAGGCGCGCTGGCCCGCTTCATTGCCCGCGCAAGGCTGGGGCATGACCGAAACTTCCGCCACCGCGGTTTCGAACGTGGCCGAAGATTATGAGCGCAAGCCCTCCTCCACTGGGGTTTGCGCGCCCACCGGCGAAGCCAAGATTATGGGCGAAGGCGAAAAGGAGTTGCCTCCGGGTGACGTGGGCGAGCTTTGGTATAAAGGCCCAATCGTGGTGCGCGGCTATTGGAATAAGCCCGAAGCCACCGCCGAGACATTCGTGGATGGCTGGGTGAAAACTGGCGATCTCGCGCGCATGGATGAGGAGGGCTTCATCTATATCGTCGATCGCGCCAAGGACATGCTGATCCGCGGCGGCGAAAACATCTACTGCGTCGAAGTGGAGAACGCGCTCTACGATCATCCGGCGGTGATGGACGCGGCGGTAATCGGGAAGCCGCACCAAACGCTCGGCGAAGAGCCACTGGCGATTGTGCACCTCAAACCCGGGATGAGCGCCACCAGCGAGCAATTGCGCCACCACGTGGCGCAGAAGCTGGCCGCATTTAAAGTGCCGGTTGAGGTGATCTTTTGGCCCGAGACGCTACCGCGCAACGCCAATGGCAAGATCGTCAAGAAAGAGCTGAAAGCGCAGTTTCAATCCGCATCTTAACCCATCGCAACGCCAAACAGCGCCCCGATCGCGGCGGTGACAGCCATCGCCAACGCACCCCAAAACACCACGCGCACGACCGGGCGCAGCATCGGCGCTCTGCCCGCACGCGCACCGGCCGCGCCCAAGAGCGCAAGGCTCAAGAGTGTCGCAACGGCGACGACGGCCATTACCGCGTCATCGGGCGCTGCCATCGCGGCGGCTAAAGGCAAAAGCGCCCCCGCCGCGAACGAGCCCGCCGATGCCAGCGCCGCCTGCACCGGGCGGGCGGCAGTGAGATCGAATATCCCGAGTTCATCGCGCGCGTGTGCTTCGAGCGCATCCTTGGCCGTCAGCTGTTCAGCCACTTGCCGCGCCAACTCAGAGCTTAAGCCACGGGCGATGTAAATGTTTGTAAGTTCTTCAATCTCAAAGTCTGGGTCATCGCGCAGCTCACGTTTTTCGCGCGCGATGTCAGCTTTTTCCGCATCGGCCTGCGAACTCACGGACACATACTCGCCCGCCGCCATCGACATCGCGCCGGCCACGAGGGCCGCAACGCCTGCGGTGAGAATTTCCCCCCGGCCCGCAGCTGCGGCCGCGACGCCGATCACAAGTCCGGCAGTGGAAATAACCCCGTCATTAGCGCCCAATACGGCGGCGCGCAGCCAGCCGGTGCGTGTCACAACGTGGCCTTCGTAATGCATTCGGGGCATGCTCAGCTCCTCCGCCACCCTGAAAAAAGGACAGAGCGCGGCCATGACCAAGATTACCTATGAGATCATCCAGCACGACGGCGGCTGGGCTTTCAAGCTGGGCGACACCATTTCAGAGACGTTCGCAACCCATGACGCGGCCTACGCCGCCGCTAAGCGCGTAGCGCGCGAGCAGATGCGCCCCGATGAGACGCACGCCATTTCCTGGGAAGATGAGAATGGCCGCTGGCATGACGAAATCTCCCCCGGCGATGACCGGCCGGAAGTGGAGGTGAAGGATAAGGGCTAGGCCCTCAACTGCGCATCGCCTAGTGCAGATGCGCTTCGAGGAACCAGAGGTCCATATCCATTTGCTTGGAGACGCCGGTGAAAAGATCGGCGGTGTCTTTATCGCCGGCCTCGTCGGCTGCGTCGATCGCTTCTCGCGCGAGCTTGCCGAAAGCGGCGACGCGCTCGGCCAGGGCTTCGATATGCTCGCGCTCCTTGACAGCTGCGGCCGGATAAGGCGCCAGCTTCGAGCCGCTGGCGACACCTTGCAGCGTGCCGTCCACAGCCCCGCCGAGCGTCACCGCGCGCTCAGCTATTTCATCGACAAACCCGGCCACGCGCCCATGCATCGCATCAAACATTTCATGCAACGCGATAAAATTCGGGCCCTTTACGTTCCAGTGCGCCTGCTTCATCGCCAGGCGCAGATCAATCGCATCGGCGAGGCGCGCATTCAGCAGCGCGATCATGGCTTTGCGGGTGTTGTCGGGAAGATCGTTGCGCGTTTTGTACATGGCCATCATCCTCTAAAACACATAGCATTTATGTGGTTTGCCCGATGCGTTAAGGCAACGCCATCACCCATAGATATGATTTTTGCACACCATTGAAGTTGCCTATGGTCAAAGCGTCGCCAGCCAGTCGATGAGGTGGCCGGTGGTTTGATCGGCGGCTTCCTGCTGGGTCCAGTGGCCGACACCGGGGATCAGGTGGCCGCCGCGGAGATCGCTGCAATTGTCACCCATTCGCGCAATCGCCGCTTCCGCGCCGCCGAACATCTGCAGCACAAGATCCCGCTCCCCCGCGATGAAGAGCGAAGGCTGCGCGATGATGCGATCCTTAATTGTGTTCATGTGCGCCCAATCGCGCTCAAAATTGCGATAGCGATTGAGCGGGCCGCGAAAGCCGGATTTGGCAAACTCTTCCGCATAATAGGCGACATCCGCCTCGCTCAGCCAGGCCGGGAGCGGATCAGGATCGGGCATGCCGTCAAGCAGCGCATCGCCGTGCTTTTTGTCCTGCGTGCCCCAGCCGAACCCTTCGCCGCTAGCGCCAAAATACATTTTGCGGATAGTGGCCGGGATGTCCGCCTCAAGCGCGGCTTCGGCCACGCCCTCTTCCTGGAAATAGTTCATGTAGAAAAATTTGCCTTGATCGGCGAACAGCGCCTTGAACGCATGGTTCAGCGGAACCGGCGATTGGCCGCTATAGGGCACTGAAAGCCCCGCCACTGCGCGCACGCGATTAGGGTGCATGATGGATGTGCTGTAAACGATCGGCGCGCCCCAATCGTGGCCGATCAGCACGGCGGGCGCATCCGGCGAAAGCGCTTCAACCACGCCGGCCACATCGGCGGCGATGGCTTCCATTGCGTAAGCTTCAACCGCGTGCGGGCGCGCGGAGCCCGCATAGCCGCGCACGTCAATGGCGCAAGCGGTGAAGCCCGCCGCCGCCAAGGGCGCGAGCTGATGCCGCCACGAATACCAGCTTTCGGGAAAGCCATGCACCATGACAACCAGCGGCCCCTCGCCCTGAAGGGCGGCGCGCACAGCAATGCCGTTGGTTTCGATGAAACGGAAATTGAGCGTCATGTCATAAGACCGCATGGGATAAAGGGGCATGAAATCTCAACATAAGCCGGAAGGAACTGTTCGCCAGGGGATGCGCCCATCAGGTGGCGCCAACCTCGTCATCGTCTATCGCCTCGGCGGCTTCTTCATTCAGCGCGCGCCCCTCATGGCGCGGCTTGGTGAAGGGGGTGGGCGAAGGTGTCGATGCATTGTTGCGCATGAGCGCCCTGCCCGCATCCAAGCCGCCAGCCAGCTCCAGCTCGATGCGCGCCGCGTCACGCTCACGCACCTCCTCGATTGTGTCGGCTATGGTGAAATCGTCGAATTCCAATTCGCGCATCACCGCGCCCGAAAAGCTGAGCGCGCTCTCGAACACTTCGCGGATTTGGTAATCGACGCCGGCCTGAATCAAGCGATGCACATGACCACGGTCGAACGCGCGCACAAACAGCTTGGCGTGCGGAAACTCCGCCTTGCAGAGCGAGACGATGCGGTCAGCCGCGTCTGGCTTATCGACGCAAACCAGGATCGCCTCCGCCGTGTGCGCGCCAGAGGCATGCAGCACGTCAAGCCGCGTGCCGTCGCCGTAATAGACTTTAAATCCGAAATCGGCGGCGGCGCGGATCATCTCAACATCAATTTCGATGATTGAAATATCCACCCCTCGCGCCAGCAGCGGCTGAGACGCCACCTGCGCAAAGCGGCCAAAGCCAATAATCAAGATGCGCCCATTGAGATCGCGCGCATCCTCCACGCCATCATGCGATTCCTCAGGCTTCTTATCAAAGCGGTTGAGCACCAGCACCACCAGCGGCGTCAGCGCCATGGAGATGATTACGATCGCCGTCATGACCGCGGAAATCTGCGCATCCATCACCCCACTTGAGAGCGCGGCGGCGTAGAGCACGAAGGCGAACTCCCCCCCTTGCGCAAACAGCGCGGCGCGGTGGATGGCCTCGCGGTGATCGGCCTTAAACACACGGGCAATGCCGTAAATGCCCAGCGCTTTGACGAGCATGAACGCGGCCACACCGCCCGCCACCATCGCCCACTCGCCAAACACCACGGCAAGATCAAGCGCCATGCCGACGCTGATGAAGAACAGCGCGAGCAGGATGCCGCGAAATGGCTCCACATCCGCTTCAAGCTGATGCCGAAACACCGAATCCGAGAGCAGCACCCCGGCAAGGAACGCGCCCATCGCCATTGAGAGCCCGCCCAGATCCATCAGCAGCGCCGCGCCAAGCACAACCAGCAGCGCCGCCGCCGTCATCACCTCGCGCGCGCCTGATCGCGCGAGGAT
>DAORMO010000041.1:0-6582 GCA_035440585.1 Terricaulis sp. | reverse complement strand
GTTCATCACATAGCGGCCCGCCACGAACACGACGGCGATGGCCGCAAGCGCGATGGCGATGCTTTGCCACAATGGCGGCGCGTTCTCGGCCACGCCGACCGTGAGCCCGGCGATCACTGCGACGCCAGCGAGCAGCGGCACGATCATCAGATCTTCAAACAGAAGGATGGAGATGGCGCGCTGGCCGGCGGTGGTGGCCGTATCGCCCGCATCGTCGAGCATTTTCATGATGACGGCGGTGGACGACAGCACAAAGCCCGAGGCGCCCACAGCGGCCGGGGCCCAGGGAATGCCGAACGCCATGCCAACGCCGGTGAGCAACACGATACAGGCGATCACCTGCGCCGCGCCGAGGCCGAATATTTCCTTGCGCAGCGCCCAGAGTTTGGCCGGGCGCATCTCAAGGCCGATGATGAAGAGGAACATCACCACGCCAAATTCGGCGACATGCAGGATCGTCATCGGGTCGGTGAACAGCGCCAGGCCAAACGGGCCGATCAGGACCCCCGCCGCGAGGTAGCCCAGCACCGAACCGAGGCCCAGCCGCCGAAACAGCGGCGCGGCGATCACCGCCGTGGCCAAAAGCGCCACCGCGTGCTCCAGCCCCAAGCCGCCCGCCGCGTGCGCCGCTTCAGCCGCCATGCCCTACTCCCTTGCTCACCGCTTCTGCTTGCACGAAACCTACCCCTTGGCGCGAATCATTTATGATCCGCCCTTCCCCAATCGGAGCGCGCGGATGATCGACAACACCAAGCTGACGGCGCTTGTCGCCTCGCGCATCTGCCATGATATGGTCGAGCCGATGTCCGCGATCATCCAGGGCCTGGAAATGATCAAGGACGCTGACGGCAAAACCGATCCCGACGCGCTGTCTCTGCTCGATCACGGCGTGGGCAAGGCCTGGGCGAAGCTGGAATTCTTCCGTTTCGCCATGGCCGGCGCTGTCGCCGAGGGGGACAGTGAATTGGAGGAGGGGCGGGCCGTCGCCGTCAAACTCTATTCCGTTTTGAAGCCGGAATTGATTTGGAGCGTGCCCGCCGTGGCGATGCCGCGCCCAGCGGTGCGGGTGATCGTCAACTTGTTGCTCATCGCCAATGAATGCCTGCCGCGCGGCGGCAAAGTGGAAATCACCGCGGCCAAAACCGAGGATGGCGGAGAAGTCATCGTCTCCGCCGCAGGCCCGCGCGCCAAATTGCGCGAAGCCACCGGGCTCGCGCTGCGCGGCGAGGGCGAGGAGCTCACCGGCCACACCATCCAGCCGACGCTGACAGGGCTGCTGGCCCGCCAGGGCGGGGTGACGCTTTCGGCCCGCGAAAGCGAAGAAAAGGTCGAGCTGATCGCCCGCTCGCCTGCGTTCAAGCTCTCGTAAACAAGCATTAACTACAATCAGAGAATTGTCTCCGCCGAATCCGACGGAGCCCTCCCCTATGCGACGCTGTCTCATTGTCGACGACAGCCGCGTGATCCGAAAAGTCGCGCGGCGCATTCTTGAAGACATGCGTTTTGAGATCGAGGAAGCCGGCGACGGCCTTGAAGCGCTGCAAGCGTGCCGCCGGCAAATGCCCGAAGCCATCCTGCTCGATTGGACCATGCCGGTGATGAGCGGCATCGATTTTCTCAAGCAGCTGCGCCAGGAGCCGGGCGGCGATAAGCCTGTCGTGGTGTTCTGCACCACCGAAAACGATGTCGAGCGCATCACCGAGGCGCTGCGCGCAGGCGCGGACGAATACATGATGAAGCCGTTCGACGGCGACATCCTCACCTCCAAATTCACAGAAGCGGGCCTGATCTGATGCTCACCGATGCCGAATTCGTGCTGATCGCGCGCGAGTTCAAAGCGCGCACGGGCGGGACGCTCGCCAAAGACATGAGCGGCGCGGCGGAAATCCGCCTGCAGCCGCTGGCGCGGCGCGAAGGCTTCGCCAGCGTCAATGAACTGATCGGCGCGGCGCGCATTCGCCCCGATGGCCGGCTCTGGCAACAGATCAGCGATTATCTGCTGCATTCGGAAACCCGCTTCTTCCGCGACAAGGCGCAATTTCAGAAGCTGCGCGAAGAGCTGCTCCCAGCCGCCGCCGTGCGCAAGGGCGGCGAGCGCGTGCGCATCTGGAGCGCGGCCTGCTCAACCGGGCAAGAGCCCTACTCGGCGGCGATGCTGATTGAAGCGATGCGCCAAGAGGGCCAGCCCATCACTGCTGAGATCATCGCCACCGACATTTCGGAGCGACTGATCGAGAAAGCGCGCGCGGGGCTTTATTCGCAATTTGAAGTGCAGCGCGGCTTGCCGATCCGCAGCCTGATCAAGCACTTTGAAAAGGCCGGCGATCTCTGGCGCATCGAAGATCGCCTGCGCGCTTCGGTGAAGTTTGAGCAGCACAATCTGACGCGCCACCCCGGCCACCTCGGGCGGGTCGATATCGTTCTGCTTTTGCACGTGCTGCCGCATCTTGAGGAAGACGCGCAGCTTGCCACAATCCTGCACGCCGCCGATGCGCTCGCGCCTGGCGGCGCCATCGTGCTGGGCGCAAGCGAAAGCCTGCCCGCAGGGGCCGATGGGCTTATCTGCAGCGGCGGGATCGTTACGCGCGCCATCGCGGCCAGCGTCGCGGCTTAAACGCTGAACGAAGCGCCCGTCATTTCGGCGGAAATCTCCCACAAGCGCGCACCGACGGCCTGATCCAGCGCCTGCGGCGGCGTCTTTGCAATTGCTGGGTAGCCCCGCGTCTCGCCCATTTGGTCGGGCCCATAATAGCCGCCGGCCACAGCATCGGGAGATGTTGCGGCAAAAAGCGTGGGCAACGCGCCTTGCCAAACAGGCTGAAACAAAAACCACAAGTAAGAGCGCGCAAAGCCAGAGCTGCTATTGCGCCCAGGCGCGTTGTGCAAAAGGTCGGTGCGCGAAATGCCGGGGTGCGCTGCAATGCTTGCAAGGCCCCACCCCGCCGCATCGCTGCGCCGCTGCAGCTCGAACGCAAACATGAGGCAGGCGAGCTTTGATTGGCTGTAAACTGGCATCGGCTGATAGCGCTGCACGGCTTGCAGATCATCAAAATCAATCTTTCCGCCCCGCGCCGCAACGCTCGACAAGGTGACGACCCGCGCATCTTTCGCGTTGCGCAGCAGCGGCAGCAAACCGCTCGTCAGCGCAAAATGGCCGAGATAATTGGTGCCGAACTGCAACTCGAATCCGTCCGCAGTTTCCTGGCGTGTGGGCGGGACCATGATGCCGGCATTGTTGATCAGCAGATCGAGGCTGTCGCGCTGATCACGCATGCGCGCCGCGAATGCACGCACTGACTCGAGCGCTGCAAGATCCAGAAGCTCAAATCGGATCTGCGCCGACGGCGCCTGCGCTTTGATGTTGGCCACAGCCGCCGCGCCTTTCTCTGGATTGCGGCCAGCGATGATCACCTCCGCGCCAGCCCGTGCGAGCGCCAAGGCGTCTTCAAAGCCGAGCCCGCCTGTGCCCGTCACGATCACCGAGCGCCCGTGCTGCGGGGGGATGTCTTTGCTTGTCCAACGCGCCATGTTTTTGGTCCTTGAGCCGGCCAAGTGTGGGCCGCGAGGCGCAAGGTGTGGTCGCCATTCGCCAAGCGCCTGCCGAAAGCTGCGGAAAATTTGCCTAATCCTCCAGTGCGCCTAGACGTGGCGATGCGGGGCGCCAATACTTTGGAGGCAAGCCGCGCCGGGAGCGATTGATCATGTCCACACTGAAAGCTGCATTGCGGGCATATGTGGACTCACGCGGCGGCGGCGACGGCCTTTACCTAACGCCGATGGATCGCGTCGTGGTGATGCGCAACAGCAAAAGCCCGCCGCCAGAGCATGCCAAGCACGTGCTTTACACGCCCGCGCTTTGCGTGGTGGCGCAGGGCGCAAAGCAGATCAGCGTTGGCGAGGATGTATTTCATTACGCCGAGGGCTCGGCGCTTGTTGTCAGCGTTGAGCTTCCGGCGCTGGGCCGCGTGACAAAAGCATCCGGCGACACGCCCTATCTCGGCATGACGATCGAGTTCGATCTTGGGCTGCTGCATGACGTGATGGAGCAAATAAGCCCCGCTCCGACGCCGACGCCCGATGGGCTCGGCGTTTTTATCGAGAACCTCTCCGCGCCGGCGCAGGATTGCATCGCCCGCTTGGCTGGGCTGCTGACGAATCCCGAGGCGATCCCGGTGTTGTATCCGGCCATCACGCGGGAGCTTTATTACTGGCTGCTCACGGGGCCGAACGGCGGCGAGATCTGCAAGATCGCGCGCAGAGAAAGCCACACCCGCAGGATCGCGGACGCGATCTACTTTCTGCGCCAGAATTTCACGCGCCCGCTGCGCGTCGAGGATATGGCCGAGGCCGCGCGCATGAGCGCCTCTTCGTTCCACCACCATTTCAAGCTGCTCACGGCGATGACGCCGCTGCAGTTTCAAAAGGAATTGAAGCTGCTTGAAGCGCGGCGGCTCATGGTCACGCAATCCACCAGCGTCACCAGCGCCGCTTATCAGGTCGGGTATGAGAGCGTCTCGCAATTCAGCCGCGAATATGCGCGCATGTTTGGGGCGCCGCCCAAGCGGGATATCGCTGCGCTCAAGAACATCATCATGCCCCCCGCCCAGCCTTCAGAAATAGCGGATGGGGCAAGCGCCAGCGCATAATCGCTCAGCGTTTGCGGCAGACATACACCTCAGTGAATTCACCGATAATGCCATGCGTTTCATCGTGAAAGCGCACGCAGCGCACGTCAAAAGCCGCCCAATCACGGATCAGGCGCGGCAAGTCATGGCCGTAGTGAAACGTCACCAGCGATCCCTGCGGATCAACCGGGTTGTCATGATATTCCGGCGGCTGCTCCAAGTGCTCCACCGCGCCACCTTCCAGATAGCGCGCGCGCCTTTTGCTTTCCGCCTGCCCCTTATAGGTCGGCGCGGTGAAAATCTTGAGTCCGCCGGGCTTTAGAGTGCGGTGGATTTCCTGAAAGCAGCGCTCAGGCTCATTCACGTGCTCCATCACATCGAGCGACACCACGATGTCGAAGCTCTCAGCTGGGAATGTCTGCGCTTCGAGGTTTTCATTGCGGAAGCCATTGATCATCGCCCCGCCCGGCTTTCCGGGAAAATATTGCGTGCCAACATAGCGCCGCGCCTTTTGGCTGAGCTTTAGCGAAATGCCGCGCGCGACGGGCGATGATTCATGCACGGACATCTTGCGCCAGTTCGGCGCGGCCTCGTTCAGCATCAGCGCCAGGGCGCGCTCACGCGGCACAGATCCACACCCAGAGCACGCCAGATAATCCCGGAACCAAAGCTCGCGCGAGGTGAAGATGCGGCGCGCCTCGCAGATTGGGCAATAGCCCTCGGCGCTATAAATCACTGGCTTCTCGCCCGCGCTCATGGGCGCACTCCCATCACCGCCGCATGCGCTTCAAGAAACGCGCGGCCCCATTTGCGGTCAGGCTCCAGATACGCGCCTTCGGCCCATTCGTTCCAGGCATTGATGAACACAAGCCGCCGATCAGCCGGCAGCGTGCGCTGCGCGGCGGCGCACGCCGCCTCGAGCCAGCGCGCATAGGCCAATGGCGTTGCGCCATGGAACACCGTGCCTGCGCCCGGCCGGCGCGCCTCATTATCCCAACTTGGCATCACACCGGGAAAGTGCGCGAACGGCTTTGCAGCGCGGCGCGAAAGCCGCGCGACTGCTTCTTCTGCAGTTTGCTGATAATCAAACACCACCCCGCCGTGGCGTGAATTAAGCCACGAGAGCGCACTATTGATCGGCGCGGGCGCGAGCCCATGCGGGGGAAACTCCACCAGCGCGTCAAAGCCAAGCGCCAGCGGATCATCAAACAAAAACGCATCGGTGGCGGCGATATAAACGCCCGGCCAGCCGCGCGCCGCAGCGCCCGCGCGCCAAATATCAGCCATCACCCGCGCATCGCCAATGATCGCGGGGCGATACACAAGCACGAGCGGCTTGCCGTCAATGCGGATGGCGCGATCATCTTCCAGATAGCGCGCCAGATCATCGAACACCGCAGCATGGTCCTCGCGCGAATGCGCTTGCGCGATCAGTACGTGATCTTCGGCCCCATCCCAGCGCCGCGTCCAATTCTC
Organism: Terricaulis sp.; assembly: GCA_035440585.1. Lineage (GTDB taxonomy): Bacteria > Pseudomonadota > Alphaproteobacteria > Caulobacterales > Aquidulcibacteraceae > Vitreimonas. The sequence continues at coordinate 481 of DAORMO010000041.1, read as the reverse complement.
ATTGGCCCAGCAGAGGGTAAAGCCAAGCTCTAGGTTTTGATCTGCGATGAACGCGTCGAGCGGGCGCTCCAGCAAGCGTTTGCCGCCGAACCAATAATAGTGAAAGCAAAACGCCGAAACGCCATAGGCGCGCGCAAGCGCCACTTGCCGGCCCAGCGCCTCGGGCGCGGTGAGATCGTAAAAGCCAAGCTCACCCGGCAGGCGCGGCTGATGATGGCCGACAAATTGCGGCGCAGCTTTGGAGACATTGCTCCATTCTGTGAACCCATCGCCCCACCACGCATCGTTTTCAGCGATGCGATGAAATTGCGGTAGATAAAACGCCACCGCGCGCGCGCCATGGGCTCTGGCGGCGATCTCCGTTGGTGGTTGCGGCTCTGAAAGGCCGCGCGCGATTGCAAAGCGCGCATCAAAATCGGCGCGGCGGGCTTCAAGCTCCGCCGCATCCGCGCCGCCGCCCGACACACGAACATCGCCCGCT
>DAORMO010000040.1:8992-18428 GCA_035440585.1 Terricaulis sp. | reverse complement strand
GCTTTGGCCTCGGCGATTTCGCGCGCGACCGGCCGCTGGTGTCGTTGGCGGTGACGGCGCTGGGCGGCATCATCGCCGCGCGGCACCCCACGCTGATGCGCGACGTGCTCTCCGTGGCCGCACGCTTCAGCCGCAACAGCTGACGCTTTACACCCGCGCCTGGGCTTGCAAACCTCCCCCGCGAACAATGGTGGGAGAGAGAATGACACGCGCCCTGGCCGCACTCGCGGCGCTTTTGCTTTCGATTGGCGTCGCCGACGCCCGCACCTGGCGCGTGGCCCCCGGCCCTGAAGCGCAAACCGAATTGCAGCGCGCTTTGATCGAGGCCCAGCCGGGCGACACCGTGCAGCTCGACCGCGGCCGCTATGAGCTGACGCAAGGGCTCTCGCTGGCGGTGGATCGCGTGACCATTCGCGGCCAGGGCGAGGCGCGGACCATCCTTTCCTTCACCGGGCAGCGGCGCGGGGCTGAAGGCCTGCTCGTCACCGCCAATGGCGTCACGCTGCGCGATTTCGCGGTGGAGGATGCGCGCGGGGACGCAATCAAAGTGCGCGATTGCAATGGGATCACCTTCAGCGGCGTGCGCGCCGAATGGACGCGCGGGCCAAACTCAGAGAACGGCGCCTATGGGCTCTATCCGGTGAACTGCACCAATGTGCTGATCGAGCGCTCGATCGCGCGCGGGGCGTCGGACGCCGGCATCTATGTGGGCCAATCGCGCAACATCGTCGTCCGCGACAGCATCGCCGAATACAACGTGGCCGGGATCGAGATCGAAAACTCGTTCAACGCCGATGTGTTCAATAACCGAACGGAGCACAATACGGGCGGCATCCTGGTGTTTGATCTGCCGGGCCTGCCGCAAATGGGCGGCCATTCGGTGCGCGTCTACCGCAACACCGTGATCAACAACAACACGCCGAACTTCGCGCCCGCCGGCAACATCGTCGCCACCGTGCCCGCCGGCACCGGCGTCCTCATCATGGCCAACCGCGACGTGCATGTGTTTGAGAACACCATCGCCGATAACGGCACGGCCAATGTGATCATCACCGCCTATCCGCTCTCGTTCGAGGACGCGACTTACAACCCGCTGCCGCGCAACGTGATGATCCGCAACAATCGCTTCGGCAATACGGGCTATGCCCCCGCGGGCGATCTCGCCGCGCTGGCGCAGATGGGCGTGGCTTTGCCCGATGTGATCTGGGATGGGGCGACGATGTATTCTGTCCCCGGCGCGATGCCGCGCACCGAGTTGGTGCGCATCGTGATGCGCGACAATCGCTCAACGCGCGGCGGCATTGGCACGTTTCTCTCGCTGGGTATCCCGGTGGCGGGCGGGCCTGTCACGGAAGCGGCGCCCGATCCGGCCTTCCCGCCGCTGGTGGAGTTGGCTGAGCCGGCGCGCGTCAGGTTCGAGTGATGCGGCTTCACAGATCCCCGGGGCGGCGCGCCAGCGGCGAGCCCGGGGCCTATGCACACAAAGGCTTGAGGTTATGGGCCCCGGACTTGCGCTGCGCGCAATCCGGGGATGGGTGCTAGCGCGTGCGCCGCTTTCTGCTCATCGCCGCCCTCGCCGCATTGACGTGCGTGAGCGCCATTGCCAGCGCGCCCGCGCCGGTGAACGATGCCGCGATCGCGAACGCCAGCCCAGCGCGGCTTTTGTCAGACTATCGCCTCTTCCTTGACGCTGGCGCGCGTACGCCCAACGCGCGGGTGATCGGCTATGAGCTCAACACCGCGCTTTATTCCGATGGCGCGCTGAAATTCCGCTACGTCTACGTGCCGGAGGGCGCTCAGGCCGAATACAACGCAGACGGCGTGTTCGCCTTCCCCGTCGGCACCGTGCTGGTGAAAACCTTCGCCATGGCGGCGGACATGCGCCGGCCTACGGAGAACGTGCGCTTTATCGAAACGCGCCTCTTGATCCGGCGCGCGGCCGGCTGGGTGGCGCTGCCCTATGTGTGGAACGAGGCGCAGACAGAAGCGCGGCTTTCGGTGGTGGGGGCGGAGGTTCCGATCGCCTTCACCGATGAAGATGGCGCCGCCCTCGCGCTCGATTGGGCCGCGCCCAACGTGAACGATTGTCGCGGCTGCCACGCGCGCAATGGCGAGATCGTCCCGATCGGGCCGAGCGCGCGCAACTTGAACGATGGCGATCAATTGCAGGCTTGGGCCGCCGCCGGCGTTCTCAACCGCGCGCCCGCTGATGCGCCGCGCGTCCCCGACGCCTACGACCCCGCCAGCGGAACGCTCGAAGCTCGCGCTCGCGCGTATCTCGATGTGAATTGCGCCCATTGCCATAACCCTGCAGGGCCGGCGCATACGTCGGGGCTTGATCTCTCTTGGGCGCAAACTGATCCGGCGCTGTGGGGCGTGCGCAAGCGGCCAGTGGCGGCCGGGCGCGGCTCGGCCGGCTATGAGTTTTCCATCGAACCCGGCCATCCCGAACGCTCGATCCTGCTGCACCGCATGCAAAGCACCGATCCCGGCGTGATGATGCCCGAACTTGGCCGCCAGCTGCGCGACGAGCGCGCCATCGCGCTCATGCGCGACTGGATCGCCAGCATGGACGCAAACGGGCAAAGCCCCGATTAGTGCGGCAAGCGCACCCAACCCAGCGCCATCACCGCGTGCAGCGCCAGCGCCATCAGCACGAGGGACGCTGTCACGAAAATGAGAAAGCGCGGGATGATGATGTTCACCGTGGCTTGCACCAGCGAGTGCGCCACGCGCAGGACGACATACGCCCAGGCGAGGCCGACATTGATATGGCTATCCTGGTTCATCAGCTGCAGCGCAAAACAGAGCGCGTAGAAGATGGTCGGCTGTTCCATCAGGTGGTTGTAATTATCGGCCACGCGCGCCGAGGGCAGCGCCTGGATTTCGGCGCGGCTGGCGTTGTTGGCCGAGAGCCCCGCCCGGAACATGGCCGGGATGCGGGTGGCGTAAAGCCAGACCAGCATCACCAGGGACCAAACCACGAGCGCCACCGCCGGCGCGATCAAACCATGCTCATACATGAGGCGACCCTCCCCTTTTTTATGCGCCGATCATGCGGCGGCCGCCCCAACGGCGCCAAGGCCCCCTGCGGCGCTGCGGCAGGCTTGGCGCGCCTTGGCCGCCCGCCTAATGATCCGACCGCTTTGTCCTTCAGGGGTCTTTATGAGCAACGACGCAGAAAGCCGTGACACCTCCCCATTCCTCGAAAAGCTGATCGAGTGGCTGATTTATACCAGCCGCTGGCTGATGGCCCCGGTCTATCTCGGGCTGATCGGCGCGCTGGTGATCCTTGTCATCACCTTCTTCCGCGAGCTTTACGTGCAAGTGCCGCAAGTGATGAGCATGGATGAAACCGACATCATCCTCCTGGTGCTGACGCTGGTGGATCTTTCGCTGGCGGGCAATCTGGTGCTGATTATTTTGTTCTCCGGCTACGAGAATTTCGTCTCCAAGATTGAGGCGGCGCATAAGGACCGGGATCGCCCCGAATGGATGGGCACGCTGGATTTCAGCGGGCTGAAGATCAAGCTGATCGCCTCGATCGTCGCCATCAGCGGCATCCATCTGCTCAAGATTTTCATGAACCTCAGCCAATACAGCGAGCAGCAATTGTATTGGTATGTCGTCATCCACCTTACCTTTATCGGCTCAGGTGTGGCCGTGGCGGCGATGGACTGGATCGAGGAAAAGGCGCACGAAGTTGCGGCGCGGAGCCCAAACTAGCCCGCGCGCTGCGCGGAGGCCGCCATGAGAGATGTTGCGATTATCGGCTATTGCCGCACCGGCATCGCCAAGGCTCAGCGCGGCGCGCTGAACCAGACGCACGGCATCGCCATGGCCGCGCATGTGCTGCGCGAGGCGGTGGCGCGCGCAAGGATTGAGGCGGGCGAGATTGAGGATGTGATCCTCGGCTGCGGCCTGCCCGAAGGCGCGACAGGCCATAATGTGGCGCGCAACGCAGCGCTGCATGCAGGCTTTGGCGCGGGCGTTCCGGGGCTGACGATCACGCGCTATTGCGGCTCGGGGATCAACGCCGCCTCCATCATCGCCAACCGCATCGCGGCGGGCGAGATGGATGTGGGCGTCGCCGGCGGGGTCGAAAGCATCAGCCTTGTGCAGTTCAATCTGAACCTCAACGGCTTCTTCTACGAGCCGCTGCAGCAAGTCATGCCCGCGGTGTGGTGGACGATGAACCAGACCGCCGATTTCGTGGCGGAGAAATACGGCATCAGCCGGCAGGCGCTGGATGAGTATGTCATCGGCAGCCAGGCGCGCGTGGCGGCGGCGATTGCAGCAGGCAAGTTCGCCGAAGAGATCGCCCCGTTTCAAACGACAATGAAAGTGACGGATAAAGCCAGCGGCGAAAGCCGGATGGAGAACGTCACGCTCGATCGCGACGAAGGCCCCCGCCCGGATACGACGCTGGAAAGGCTTTCCGCGCTCAAGCCCGTGTTCGAGGGCGGCACGACGACGGCGGGCAACGCCTCACAGCTTTCCGATGGCGCGGCGGCGCTGGTGATGATGGACGCCGATCTGGCGGCGCGGCGCGGCTTGCCGATCCTGGGGCGCTTTCGCGGCATGGCGCTGGGCTCAGTCGCGCCAGAGGAAATGAGCATCGCCATCACGCCCGCGATCCGCAAACTGATGGCCAAGCACGCAATCAACGCAGCGGACGTTGATCTCTGGGAGCTGCACGAAGCTTACGCGGTGACGACGCTGTATAATCAACGTGAGCTTGGCGCGCCGTGGGAGCGCACCAACGTCAATGGCGGCGCCATCGCGCTTGGGCATCCCTACGGCATGAGCGGCGTGCGCTATATCGGGCAGACCTTGATGGAACTTGGCCGGCGCAACGCGCAGAAAGCTGTGATTGGGGTCTGCACCGCCGGCGGCATGGCGACGGCGACGTATCTGGAGCGCTAAGCCTACATCCGCTCCGGCACGGCGATGCCGAGCAAATCGAGCGTGAGCGTGAGCTGCTTCAGCGCAGCGCCCGCGAGCGCGAGGCGCGAGGCGCGCACCGCGCCTTCGGACGGCAGGATCGGGCAATGAGTGTAAAAGCCGCTGAACGCTTGGGCGAGGCTGTAGGCGTGCTCGGCCAAAAAGTGCGGGGCTTTTTTATCGTAAGCGGCGCGCAGCGCACCATCGAACGCATCCAGCGCCAGCGCCAGCACGCGCTCGGCGTCGTGTTCGATGGCGATAGGCCCAGCTTTCAGCCCCTGCTCCTCGGCTTTGCGCAGGATGCTTTTGATGCGCACGGCTTGATAGAGCAGATACGGCCCGGTTTTGCCCTCAAAGCTCATGAAGCGATCGAGATCGAACACGTAGGAGGTGCCGCGGAAATTGGAGAGGTCCGCGAATTTGATCGCGGCGATGGCGATTTTGTGCGCCACGTCTTCAAATTCCTCGGCCGAAAAATCGGCGCCGATCTCGTTTTCCTTCAGCCGCTCGCGCGCTTTTTCTTCGGCTTGGCCGATGAGATCGCGCAGTTTCAGCACCCCGCCCGCGCGGGTTTTGAACGGCTTGCCGTCCGTCCCGTTCATGGTGCCAAAGCCGATATGCTCCAGCGCATCGCGGGCGATGTAGCCGGCCTTGGCGGCGGCGCGGTACACTTGCTCGAAATGATCGGCCTGGCGCTGATCGACCACGTAGAGGATCAGTTCCGGGTTCTGATCGCGCGTGCGCTGCAAAATGGTGGCGAGATCGGTCGTGCCATACATGGCCGAGCCTTCGCTTGAGACCACGAGCAGCGGATCGGGGCTTTCGACCTCGACCACCGCGCCGTCATCCAGCTTTTTCTTTTTCGTCTCGCCCGGGGCGGCCACGCGCAGGATGCGCGCGCCTTGATCTTCCTCAAGCAAGCCCTTGGCTTCGAGGTCTTTGACCATTTCCGGGATCAGCGGATCGGCGTCGCTCTCGCCCAGCCAGAGATCGAAATTCACGCCAAGCGCGGCGAAGTCACGCTTTTGCGCTTCCATGGAAACCGCCTGCATGGCTTTCCAGATGGTGCGGTGCGGCTCGGCGCCGTTTTGCAGCGCGGCGGTGGCTTTGCGCGCGCGATCGCGGAAGGCTGTATCCTCCTTCGCCTTGGCGGCGGCGGAGGGATAAACGCTTTCGAGCTGCTCAAGCGTCAGCGTTTGAAGCCGCGCATCAATCTTGCCCGCATCAGCAAAGCCGCCGAGCTCATCTTCCAGAGCGGTGATGACGAGCCCCATCTGGAAGCCCCAATCGCCGAAATGCGCGTCGCCCCACACTTCATCGCCGCGGAAGCGATAGAGCCGCTTGATCGCCTCGCCGATAATCGAAGCGCGCAGATGGCCGACATGCATGCCCTTGGCCACGTTCGGCCCGCCATAATCGACGATCACGCGGCGCTTGTGCTCAACCGGGGCGGCCCCCGCCATCGGATCATCCGCAATCGCCTGAGCGCGCGCCGCGAGCGCTTGAGGCGTAACGCTGAAATTCAGAAACCCCGGCCCCGCGATCGCCGGCGCGGGCGCAAGCGCTTCAGCCTTCCAAGCTGCAGCGGCCGCATCAGCGATCTCGCGCGGCTTTTTGCCAGCGGCCTTGGCGGCGGCGAGCGCGCCATTGCATTGGAATTCGCCGAGATCGGGCCGATCCGAACGGCGCACCTCGGCATGCTTGGGCTCAAGCCCAAGCTCAGCAAACACGCTTTCATTGGCGCGGGTGAGAGCGCTGGCGAGATCTGTCATGGCGTTTCGGATGCGGGCTTGCGCGCCCGCCGTCAAGCTTAAGAGGGGCTGGCTTCGGCCACCGCATCGCCAGCGTTCACACGGAAACGCTTGCCATCGCGGTTGAATTGCATCTGCTCTGGCGTGAGTTCAAAGCCGATCAGGATCTCGAAATTCTCGCCAGAGATTTCGCCATTGGCGCGCGGGATTTCGATCGTGCCGATTTCCTCGGTGCGGCTGACCATGTCCTGCCCGCGCGGGAAGCGCACATCCACCTCGAAATATTCCTTGGCGATCGGCGCGCGGCCGCGGCGCGCCACCGCCACCCAATAGCGATAGGTGTGGCGATCTTCGCCGGCTGCGGCTGGCCCACGGCCAAACGCCATATCAATCGCGATCGACATGGTGATCGGATCATCGCCGACATAACGGCAAAGCCCGCGCACGCCCTGCATCTCCCCGGTGAAGGCGACGTTCGCGTAGCGCTCCACGCCCGGCTCGACGAATTGCACCAGGCGCGCATTGTCATAGAGCGCGCCCATCAGCGGGCACGGGCCGACATTCTGGCGATTATCGTTGCCGAGCGCGCGATCGAGCCAGTTGGGCTCGCGCTGCGGCGCGCCGCGCTCATCCTCGGGCATCACCCCGCCCGGCAGCTCAATGGTCCGGCCCTGGCTGGCGCAGCCCGCGATCAGAAGCGTCGCCCCCAAGGCCGCGAGAATCTGGAGCTTCATGCAACACCCTTCACGAACCGCCTTGCGGACGCGCGGCGGCGGCCGCATGTCTCACCCCGAAGGCGCTGGCTCGTGATAGCTTCGCCCGCCCCGGCCCGCAACTCGCGCCGGCGCCTAGATGGGCGGTTCGCGCCCGGGACAATGCGAGATCATGGCCCTGCCCGAAAAACGCCCCATTTCAATCCTCTTGGCCGCCCCCCGCGGCTTCTGCGCGGGGGTGGATCGGGCCATTCAGATCGTGGAGCAGGCGCTCGGGAAATGGGGCGCCCCGGTTTTCGTGCGGCATGAGATTGTCCACAACCGGCACGTGGTGGAGCGGCTGGAGCGGCTGGGGGCTGTTTTCGTCGAGGAATTGGATGATTGCCCGGTGGATCGCCCGGTGGTGTTTTCCGCCCATGGCGTGCCCAAATCGGTGCCGGCCGAGGCGCGGCGGCGGGAAATGATCTTCGTGGACGCCACCTGCCCGCTGGTTTCCAAAGTGCACGTGGAGGCGCAGCGCCATTTCGAGAACGGGCGCGAGATCGTGCTGATCGGCCATGCCGGCCACCCTGAAGTGATCGGCACGATGGGGCAATTGCCTGAGGGCGCGATCACGCTGCTCGAAACCGCCGCCGACGCCGAAGCCTTCGCCCCGCGCGATCCGGCCAAGCTTTCGTTCGTGACGCAAACCACGCTCTCGGTGGACGACACCGCCGAGATGGTGGCGGTGCTGCAGCGGCGCTTCCCTTCAATCGCCGCCCCGCACAAGGAAGACATCTGCTACGCCACCACCAACCGGCAAGACGCGGTGAAGGCGATGGCCGAAAACGCGGATCTCGTTCTGGTGATCGGCTCGCCCAAATCTTCCAACTCTGTGCGCCTGGTTGAGGTGGCCAAGCGCGCGGGCGCGGCGGATGCGCGCCTCGTCGGCGCGGCGGACGAGGTGGACTGGGCTTGGTTTGAGGGCGTGCGAAGCGTGGGCGTCACGGCCGGCGCCAGCGCGCCGGAGGATCTGGTGGAAGCCTTGATCGCCGCCATCGGCGCGCGCTTCGATGCGGCCGTGCAAGAGGTGGTGGTGACGCGCGAGAACGTGACCTTCAAACTGCCGCGCGTGCTGACAGCATGAGCCGCGTTCTTGCTTGGACCGCCGGCGCCCTCGCCGGCGCGGCGCCGGCGCTCCAAGCATGAGCGCCATCCATGATCTTATCGGGAAACTCATCGCCGAAACTCGCGCGCGCCATCCCGACCGCCCGGCGCTGATCGGCGTCGGCGGCGCGCAAGGTTCGGGCAAATCCTATCAGTCCCGCACCTATGCGGCGGCGCATGCAGGCGTGGCGCACTTTTCGCTGGATGATGTGTATCTGACGAAGGCGGAGCGTGAGGCGCGGGCAAAGCACTTCAACAATACGCTCTTCGCCACGCGCGGGCCGCCAGGCACGCACGATGTCGCGCTTTTGCTCGGCGTGATCGCCCGTCTCGGCCGATCGGCCGCCACGCCAATCCCCCGCTTCAACAAAGCGCAGGATGACCGCGCCCCCGAGCATTCGTGGCCTCAATTTGAAGGGCCCGCCCTCGCAACTCTTGTCGACGGCTGGTGCATGGGCGCGATGCCGCCCCGCGATTGGCAAAACTTCATCGACGCACCCGCTGCGCCGATCAACATAGTTGAAGCGGAGGATCAAAGCGGCGTGTGGCGGACGTCGATCAACGCCGCCTTGCAGAATTACCAATCGCTTTTCGCCGCCTTCGATTCCATCATTTACCTGCAAGCCCCCTCCTGGGAGATCGTGCGCGTGTGGCGCGGGGAGCAGGAGGAAGAAACGCTGGGCCGGCCGCTCACCGCCGAAGAGAATGCGGCGCTCGATCGCTTCGTGATGCATTATGAGCGCGTGACACGCGATATGCTGGCGGGGCATCTTGGCGCGCGTTGGATCGTGCGCCTGGATAAGAAGAGAAGCGTGTTGCGAGTTGAAGAGCGATGAAGCGCGCTATTGGCCGCGCGCACGCCCCCGCCCCCTCGCGGGGCGG
>DAORMO010000040.1:7296-8924 GCA_035440585.1 Terricaulis sp. | reverse complement strand
CCGCCCCCCCTCACCCTGCCCTCTCCCCCGCAAGGGGGGAGAGGGTTCTGAAGCCATGGCCGTTTACACCACCCTTTCGGACGCCGAGCTTGCGCGCTTTCTTGGCCAATATGATTTGGGCGAGCCCACCTCTTTGAAGGGCATCGCCGAGGGCGTGGAGAATTCCAATTTCTTCCTCGCCACTGAACGCGGCCGCTACATCCTCACGATTTTTGAAAAGCGCGTCCGGGCCGATGATCTCCCCTTCTTCATGGGGCTGACAACCAAGCTGGCCGACGCAGGCGTCGCCGCCCCGCGCCCGATCCCAACGAAAACCGGCGAGCTCATCACGCAAGTGAAAGGCAAGCCCGCCGCGATCATCACCTTCCTCGATGGCGTGTGGCCGCGCGAGCCTGACATCGCCCATTGCGCCGCCATCGGCGAAGCGCTGGCGCGCATGCATGTGGCGCTGCACGGCTTTGAGCTTTCGCGCGCGAACGCGCTTGGCCCCGAAGGCTGGAGCGCTCTGATCGCGCCGCGCCTGGCGCTGGCGGAATTTTTGCGCGCGGGGCTCGCAAAGAAGATCGAGGCCGACATGGCCGAGGTGCGCAGCCAATGGCCGAAGGATTTGCCGCGCGGGGTGATCCACGCCGATCTCTTCCCGGACAACGCGCTGTTCTTAGGCGATCAGCTTTCCGGCATCATCGATTTCTATTTCGCCTGCACCGATTTTTTGGCCTACGACCTCGCCGTTTGCCTCAATGCGTGGTGCTTTGAAGAAGATGGCCGCTACGACCTTGGCCGTGGCGGGGCGATGATCGCCGCCTATGAAACCATCCGCCCGCTGACGGAAGCCGAGCGCGCGGCCCTGCCAATCCTCTGCCGCAGCGCCGCCTTGCGCTTCTTCGCCACGCGCCTTGCCGATTGGAGCGAAACGCCCGAAGGCGCCATGGTGCGGCCGAAAAATCCGCTGGAATACGCCGATAAGCTCGCGTTTCATCGTAAGGCGAAGGATGCGGGGGATTATGGCGGTTAGCTCCTGGACCCCCGGTGCAAAGCGCTTGGCGCGCTGGGTGATCCTAGCGATCGCCACGATCATTTTTCTGGGAACAACATGGCTGCTGTTGCAGCCAGTCCTTTCAAAACAAGTTTTCGAACTCGGCGAAACGCCCTGGCTCGGCTTGCTTGGGCGCTATTCCGCAATCATCACCACGCCGGTTGCCATCGCAGGCGCAATTAGCGTTTTTGGCTATTTTAGAAAAAAAGGCCGCACGCCTATCGTCCTCTATTATGTGGCGGGTGTGGCTGTCGGCGTAATCGCAGGGCTTCTGATGGTCCCGTTGACCGGCGGATTCTCATTGATCAGCGCCCCCCCGGTTTCCACATCAACGATGATGATCGCCTGGCTCATCCGCCGCCCCGATCGTGACGCAGCGGCGAATCCGCCTACATCAGCGCCATGAGCATGGTTCACATCTGGACGGACGGCGCCTGCAGCGGCAATCCCGGCCCTGGCGGCTGGGGCGCGATTTTGCGCTATGGCGATACGGAAAAAGAATTGAACGGCGGCGAGCGCGCCACCACCAATAACCGCATGGAATTGATGGCCGCCATCAGCGCGCTCGAAGCGCTCCAGCGCGAAACGCATG
>DAORMO010000040.1:2811-7286 GCA_035440585.1 Terricaulis sp. | reverse complement strand
CCTCCACACCGATTCAAAATACGTGATGGATGGCGTGACCAAATGGATTCACGGCTGGAAGCGCAATGGCTGGAAAACCGCCGATAAGAAGCCGGTGAAGAATGACGATCTCTGGCGCCGGCTCGATGCAGCCAATGCGAGCCATAAGGTCGAATGGGTTTGGGTCAAAGGCCATTCGGGCGATGTGATGAACGAGCGCGCCGATGCGCTGGCGCGCGTCGGCATCGAAACGGTGCGCTAAGCCCGCTTCACGCTCAGCGTCACGCCCTGAACGCTCACGATCTCGATCTCTGCGCCCTCTTCCAGCACCTCGTCGCTGATGACGCGCCACATCGTATCGCCCACCTTGGCCGAGCCTGCGCCGTTGCTGAACGTGGCGATGACGCCGCGCTTGCCCACAAGCGTGACCGCGCGCTCATTCAGCCCCTTGGCCCCGCCTTCGCTGCGCCAGCGCTTAACGATCGGCTGGCCGAAAAAGGTGAGCACGATAACGAGCACCGCGAAGATGGCGATGTCGCCCATCCAATTGGTGAAGCCGAAATAGGAGATGAGCGCGGTGGCGAACGCGGCCACGGCGGGCCAGAGCAGATACGTCGTGCCCGAAGCCATTTCAGCGATCAGCAGCACAAGCCCGATCACCAGCCAGTGCTGGGGGCCGAGCTGGCCGAGCAGAGTGAGAATGCTTTCCATACCGCGAATGTAGCGAGCCTTGGCCGCTTGCGCGAGAGGTTACGGCCGGGTTGGCGGCACTGAGGTGCGCCCCGCCCCGCCGCCGATCGGCCCGCCCGCCTGATCGTTGAGCGCGCGCAAGCCTTCCACCAGGCCCGCAAGGCCCGAAAGATCGGCCGGAATGATCACCGTGCGCTGCTGGTTCGAGGTGGCGAGTTCGCCAAACGCCTCGACATATTTGAGGCCCAGGAAGTAGCGGATCGCGTTCACATCGCCCTTGGCGATGGCTTGAGACACCGCATCGGTGGCCTTGGCTTCGGCTTCGGCTTCACGCTCACGCGCTTCGGCGTCGCGGAAGGCGGCTTCGCGGCGGCCTTCGGCTTCCAGGATCGCCGATTGCTTGGCGCCCTCGGCGCGCAGGATGGCCGCTTGCTTATCGCCCTCGGCTTCCAGAATTTGCGCGCGGCGTTCGCGCTCAGCTTTCATCTGGCGCGCCATCGCGGCGGTGAGATCGGCCGGCGGGGTGAGATCCTTGATCTCGACGCGCAGCACTTTGGCGCCCCACGCATCGGTGGCCGCGTCGATCACGGTGAGCAGGCGCGCATTGATGGAATCGCGATTGGAGAGCACGTCATCGAGATCCATGGAGCCGACAACGGTGCGGATATTGGTCATGCAGAGATTCTGGATGGCGAGGATGAGGTTCTCGACCTCATAGGCCGCCTTCGCCGCATCGATCACCTGCACGAACACAACCGCATCGACGGAAACGACGGCGTTATCCTTGGTGATCACATCCTGGCGCGGCACATCGAGCACGGTTTCCATCATCGACATGCGCCGCCCGATCCGATCCACGAACGGGATCAGAAAGGCGATGCCGGGCTGCAAGGAGCGGGTGAAGCGGCCAAACCGCTCCACAGTAAATTGCCGCCCCTGCGGCACGACCTTGATGGCGCTGAACGCCAACACCAACGCCATCACGGCGAAGAAGATAATTACGGCGTCCATCTGCTTTTTCCTCCGCTTCTGCGGCGGCCGCCAATGCGTTACGCTTAGCTTAACTGGCCAAGCAGGTATTCCGCACTGGAAACCTTGTATTCACCACCGTCTTCAACGTTCAGGTGAGTTACCACGCCATCCTTGACGATCATTGAATAGCGCTTGGAGCGCAGTCCCATGCCGAACTTGGAAAAATCGGCGTCGAGCCCGATCGCCCTGGCGAACTCGCCCGAGCCGTCGGCCAGCATGGTGATGTCGCCAAACACGCCCTGATCCTTGGCCCAGGCGCCCATCACGAACTGATCGTTCACCGAGGTGCAGGCGATCGCGTCAACGCCCTTGGCTTTCAGCTCCGCCGCCTTCTCCTTGAAGCTCGGCAAATGCTTGACCGAACATGTCGGCGTGAACGCGCCCGGCACGGCGAACAGCGCCACGGTTTTGCCGCCGCACACATCGGCGGTGGAGAGCTGCTGGGCGCCGTCGGGGCCGGGCACGTTGAATTTCACCTCGGGAAGCGCATCGCCAACCTTGATCATTTTGTCCTCCATGATCGCGCGCGCCTTGGCGGCGCCTTTATCACAGCCAATGTAGGGCGAGCGGGCGGCGGATGCGAGCGCCCTCTTGCGCCCCGCCCCGCAAAGCAGGAGCATGCGCGCATGAGCACGGACACTCTGGCTGGCAAGCTCTTGGTGGCGATGCCCGGCATCGGCGACCCACGCTTTGATCGCTCGGTGATCTATATGTGCACGCACGATCACGATCACGCCATGGGCCTCATCATCAACAAGCCCAAGGATGAGGTCACGGTGTCTGACGTGCTCGAGCATCTTGGGCTTGAGACGGATGACGAAATCGGCGCGCGCGCGGTGCTTGATGGCGGGCCAGTGCGCACCGATCGCGGCTTTGTGCTGCACTCGGAAGATTTCGCTGCGGGCGAAGCCACCCAAAGCGTCGGCCCCGGCATCCGCATGACATCCACACGCGAAGTGCTTGTGGCGGTCGCCGGCGATGAAGCGCCCGCGCGCTTTGCGCTCGCGCTTGGCTGCGCCGGCTGGAGCGCCGGGCAATTGGAAGATGAGCTGCGCCAGAATGCGTGGCTGGTGGTGGAGCCGATCGATGCGATCATCTTCGGCGACGATCACGAAGACAAATGGGCCCAAGCCATCCGCGCGCTCGGCTTCGAGCCCAGCCAGCTGATGGGCGATGTGGGGAATGCTTAGCGCAGCAGGCGCTTCAGTTCGCGCTCAAGCGGCGCAATATCTCCACCGAAACTGATGATCATCGCCTTCAGAAAGCGTTGCGGGTGCAACTTGGCGAAGTCCAGCGGATGGCCCGCCCACACGGAAAGCAGGTGCATGAAGGTAAGCTGGACGCGCCCATTGCCTTCTCTGAAGGCATGGATCGCATTCAATTCCGCGAGGAATGAAGCCGCGCCGGATACGAATGCGCCACGGTTTGAATCCACGAACGGCGCCTGAGCAAGGCGCGCGAACAGCTTCCGCATCTCTGAATCGATATGCTCTGGATAGCAGAAAACGTTGCCGCCCTTCGCCGTCCGCACCGTTCGATAACGGCCGGCCCAGCTATAGACATCCTGGAATAAATGCCGATGCAGCGCACGATAATGTCGAGCGTCGAATGTCCCGACAGGCGGCGCCTCCTTGGCGCGCAGCGAAGACATTTCCAATTCAAACCCATCCAGGCGAACTTGGTCGCGGATGCCGGCCTTATTCTTGAGGACCGATGTGCCCTTGTAACAATAAGGGTCATCAAAGGCGTCGTATGGCGTCATTTCCGAGGTGCGGGCTTTGACGCCGCATACGTTTTCTTTATCGCCTCGCGGCGTTCGGCGTTGGAGGCTTTCCCGCCTGATACACGCTTGCGGCCCGCAGCGGAAAGCGCCAGCCCTTCGACGGCGGCGATCGCAGCATAGGCTTTGCTTCCCAGCACCGCGCCCTTCGCTTGCTTCTTGGCCACACCGCCCTCCTGAATGAAACCGACCTAATTCGGATTGATCACGCCAAACAGCAGATGATCGCGCCAGGCGCCGTTGATGCGGAGATAGGCTTTAGCTTCGCCTTCCTGGGTGAAGCCGGCCTTTTGCAGCACGCGGCGCGAGGCGGCGTTGTCGGGCTGGCAGGCGGCTTCAACGCGGTGCAGATCAAGATCTTCCCAGGCATAGCGCAGCACCGTGCGCACGGCGGCGGTGATGTAGCCCTGGCCGGCGTGGCGCTGGCCGGCCCAATAGCCGAGCGAGGCCGTTTGCGCGACGCCGCGGCGGACGTTCGAGAGCGTCAAGCCGCCCAGCAGCACATCATCGGTTTCGCGGAACACAAACAGCGCGTAGGCGCGATCATCGCGCACGTCTTCAGAATAGCGGCGCAGCCGATACTTATAGGCGCCGCGCGAAAGCTCATCGTTGGACCAAGTGGGCTCCCATGGCGTCAGGAAGGCGCGGCTCGCCTCGCGCAGCTCAGCCCAATCCTGATAGTCGCGCGCTTCGGGCGCGCGCAGATACACGCCCTCGCCGTCCACACGGCGCGCCCCTTCGTGATCCTTCCGCATCAAGACCATGGGGCCTAGTTTGCATGAAAAGCGGCTAAAGCGCCATGGCCCGCCTTGGGGCCAAGCACAGAAGCGCAGGCAGGCCCGGCCAAAGCGGCGCGGGCGATGGCTTGGATTTCTTCGCCTGTGACGGCGGCGATGCGCGTGCGCGCCTCCTCAAAGCCGAACACGCGCCCGCGCAAGAACACCTGCCCCGCGCGCGCCTCGGCGCGGGCCGAGGGCGCTTCGGCCCCCATCAG
>DAORMO010000040.1:0-2753 GCA_035440585.1 Terricaulis sp. | reverse complement strand
GATTTCAGCCACCGCCTTGGCGTTGCCGGGCGAGCAGCCGGCATACACAACCAGGCGCCCATCATCCTCCACCGTGTCGAGGAAGGAATCGATCGCATACACAAGCCCGCGCGTTTCGCGCACTTCCTGGAAAAGCCGCGAGGCCATGCCGCCGCCGAAAATTTCCGCCATCAGCCGCGCGGCGTAGAGCCGGTCATCCCCTGCCGGCGGCGCGGGCCAAGAGAACACCAGATGCGTTTGCTCAAGCTTGCGCACCTCGCCTGCCGAACCTGAAGCGGCGCGCGCGCGCGGGGCGATGATCGCGGGCTTGGCCGCCAGCGCGCCAAAGCGCGCCTGCGCGGTTTCAAGAAACGCATCGCGATCAAACGCGCCGGCGATGGCGATCACCGTGCGCTCGGGCGTCATGTGCGCGTCGCGGAAATCGATCAGCGATTGCAGCGACACGTTCGCCAGCGTCTCGGCCGAGCCAAGGATCGGCCGGCCCAAGGGCTGATCGGGATAGAGCGCGCTTTGGTGCAGCTCAAACACATGATCATCGGGCGCATCGTAAGCCTCGCCGCGTTCCTGCGCGACGACGCCCTTTTCCTTTTCCAATTCATCCGGCGCCCAATGCGGCGCAAACAGGATGTCGGCGATCATGTCGAGCGCGAAGGGCGCGTGCTCAGCCAAGATGCGGGCGTAATAATTGGTGCGCTCATAGCCGGTGCCGGCATTGATGATGCCGCCCACCGCTTCAATCGCTTCCGCGAACTGGCGCGCATCGCGCGCGCCGGCGCCCTTGAAGGCCATATGCTCAAACAGATGCGCAATGCCGTTGTTCTGCGCGGTTTCCCAGCGCGCGCCGACGCGCTGCCAGACGCCGAGCGCGGCCGTGCCCAGCCCCGGCATCGGATCAAGCGCCACGCGCACGCCGTTCGGCAAGGTGACAAGCTCTAAGCCCACGCACGGCTCCGCTCGCGGATCAGGGCTTTAACTGCGTCGAGATCGGCAGAGAGCGAGGTGAACACTTCGCGCCGCTGATACAGATCCGCGCATTTGGCCGGCAGCGGCGGGTGAACGCCAGTGACCGCTTCAACCGTTTCAGGAAATTTCGCTGGATGCGCGGTGGCCAGATGCACCGTGGGCGCCCCGCCCGGATGATGCGAGGCGTCAAGCCCGACAGCCGTATGCGGGCAGACGATCAGCGCCTCATGCTTGGCGTAATCGGCCATCACCTCTTTGGTGCGCGCATCATCCACTGCGCCAGCGCCGAAATCCGCACGCAGCATTTCAAGCGCCTCCGGCGGAATATCGAACCCGCCCTCTTGCGAAAACTGCGCATAGAGCGCGCGCAAGCGATCTGCATCGCGGCCAAGCGCGCTGTAGAGGATGCGCTCGAAATTCGAGGCGACCTGAATATCCATCGCCGGCGAGAGCGTCGCCTTGGAGGCGCCGCGCTCAAACCGCCCGCTGGAGAGTGCGCGAGAGAGAATGTCGTTGGCATTGGTGGCGACGACGATGCGCCCGATCGGCGCGCCCATCTGCTTGGCCACCCAGCCTGAATACGCATCGCCCATATTGCCGGTGGGCACCACGAAATTGACCGGGCCCGCCGCTCCGAGCGTATGCGCGGCGATGTGGAAGTACACAGATTGGGCCACGATGCGCGCCCAATTGATCGAGTTCACGCCCGAGAGCCGCGCACGCCCAGCGAAATCTGCGTCCGCGAACAGCGCTTTGACGATGGCTTGGCAGGCGTCGAAATCGCCGTCGATCTCAATTGCGTGCACGTTCGGCGCGCCCGAGCTGGTCATGAAGCGGCGCTGCACGTCACTGACGCGGCCCTTGGGCGTGAGCACGAACAGATCCACCCGCTCACGGTTTTTCAGCGCCTCAACCGCGGCGCCGCCCGTATCGCCTGATGTGGCGCACAGCACGCTGAGGCGCTGATCGCGCTTGGTCAGCGCAAAATCATAAAGCGGCCCGATGAGCTGCATCGCCACATCCTTGAAGGAGAGCGATGGGCCATGAAACAACTCAAGCAGCCAATTGCCGGCCCCAAGCTGGCGCAAGGGCGTGACGGCGGTGGGCCATTTTGATGTCCAGGTATCAGTTTCGATCTCAGCTTCGCTGGGCGCGGCGATGTAAGCGTCGTTGGTGAGCGTGGCGGTAGCGCCACCCAACTCGCCATCGGAGAAGGCATCGAGCACACGCATCGCGACGTAACCGTAATGCCCATTGGCGATGCCTGCCTTCAGACTAAGCGCAGGCCAGCTCTCCGGCACATAAAGCCCGCCATCGGGCGCGAGCCCGGCGAGCACGGCGTCGAGGAAGCTGGCGGGGGCGGCCCCGCCGCGGGTTGAGGTGTAACGCATCAAAGATCCGAAGGCTCGCGCCGGCGCAGGCTGAGGCGCCCGGCGCTGATATGGTAGGCGATGTAAATCGCCAGCAGCACGACAGCGAGCCCGTACCAGGTGAGCGCGTAGCCCATATGGCGGGCGGGCGGCAGCGCATCCGCGCCCGGCGCCCGCGCGAACGGATTGGGCGAGGCGCGACCGTCAGCGCCCATATAGGCGCCAGCGATGTAATAATTGGCGACGTTCTCAAGCCCGCCATTGCGGCCCATCGCCTGCAGATCCACGCCAAACCAGAGCCGCTGCAGCGGGCGCGGCGCGAGCGCCAGCGGCCCTGGCGGTTCTGGCCGGATCGAGGCGCCGCTCACGGGCGCGCCCGAGCGCAGCAGCGCCGGCACGCGCACCTCCGCAGGATTGGGC
>DAORMO010000039.1:13900-18684 GCA_035440585.1 Terricaulis sp. | reverse complement strand
CTGCGGCGACGCCGCCACCCGCCTGCCGCGCGGGCTGCGCCTGGCGGCTTGCGGCTAACCCTTCGGCGGCTCAACCACGCGGATGTGCAACTCCTTGAGCTGCTTGGGCGTGACCTCGCCGGGCGCGTTCATCATCAGATCCTGCGCCTGCTGATTGAACGGGAAGACAATCACCTCGCGGATGTTGTCGACGCCCGCCAGCAGCATGACGATGCGGTCCACGCCCGGCGCGGAGCCCCCGTGCGGCGGCGCGCCGAAGCGGAAGGCGTTCAGCATGCCGCCGAACTTCTCTTCCACCACACTCTCAGGATAGCCGGCGAGATCGAACGCTTTGATCATGATCTCAGGCTTGTGGTTGCGGATCGCGCCGGAGGAAAGCTCAACGCCGTTGCAGACGATGTCGTACTGAAACGCGGTGATGGCCTCGATCGTCTCACGATCGGCCGGATCGAGCTTGAGGAAGGCCTCATGATCGAAGTTCGGCATCGAGAACGGGTTGTGCGAGAAATCGATCTTCTTCTCTTCCTCGCTCCACTCATACATCGGGAAATCGACGATCCAGCAGAACGCGAACTGATCCTTGTCGGCAAGGTTCAGCTCATCGGCCACCTTGTTGCGCGCAAGGCCTGCGAACTTGTAAAACACCTTCGGATCGCCCGCGACGAAGAACGCCGCATCGCCCACTTTCAGCCCAAGCTGATCACGAATCGCATTGGCTTTCTCAGGCCCGATATTCTTCGCAATTGGCCCTGCACCGCCTTCTTCGCCATCACGCCAGAAGATGTAACCCAAGCCCGGCTGGCCTTCGCTTTGCGCCCACGAGTTCATCTTGTCGCAAAACGCGCGGCTGCCCCCGCTCGGCGCCGGCACGGCCCACACCGCATTGCCAGCTTTGTCGAGGATCTTGGCGAAGATGCCAAAGCCGCCGCCGCGAAAGTGTTCGCTCACATCGGCAAGCACCAGCGGGTTGCGCAGATCGGGCTTATCGCTGCCGTATTTGGCGATCGATTCCGCATAAGGAATACGCGGAAACGCGCCAGCTTTGGTGACGCGCTTGCCTTTGCCGAACTCTTCAAACACGCCCGCCAGCACCGGCTCAATCGCGTTGAACACATCCTCTTGCGTGACGAAGCTCATCTCGAAATCGAGCTGATAGAACTCACCAGGGCTGCGATCGGCGCGCGCGTCCTCATCGCGGAAGCATGGCGCGATCTGGAAGTACTTGTCGAACCCCGCCACCATCAAGAGCTGCTTGAATTGCTGCGGCGCCTGCGGCAGCGCGTAGAACTTGCCGGGATGGATGCGCGAGGGCACCAGGAAGTCGCGCGCGCCTTCGGGCGAAGACGCCGTCAGGATCGGCGTCTGAAACTCGGTGAAGCCCTGATCGATCATCCGCCGGCGCAAGCTGGCGATCACCTGCGAACGCAGCAGGATCGAGCGGTGCAGCTTGTCGCGCCGCAGATCGAGGAAGCGATATTTGAGGCGGATGTCCTCCGGATAATCCGGCTCGCCAAACACCGGCAGCGGCAGCTCCTCGGCCGCGCCCAGCACCTCGGCGCTCGACACGCGCACCTCGATCTCGCCCGTCGCCAGCTCCGGGTTCACCGTCTCGGCCGAGCGGGCGATCACCTTGCCGTCCACCCGCACCACGCTCTCAGCGCGCAGCCGCTCAAACAGCGGAAACGCCGCAGAGCCCGGATTGGCCACCAATTGCGTCACGCCATGATGGTCGCGCAGGTCGATGAACAGCACCCCGCCCAGGTCGCGCTTGCGATGCACCCAGCCGGAGAGCCGCACGTCCTGGCCCGCGTCAGCAGGCCGGAGGGCGGCGCAAGTGTGGGTACGATATGCGTGCATTGGTCGGCTCCGGAACGAGTCTCGAAGGGTGGGGAAACTTGCGCGGGACACCGCATGGCCGGCCCTGGCTTGTCAAGGCGGGCGCGCGATTGGGCGCCGCAACCCCCGGCTGCGCCCGGGGCGGTGAAATCAGCCGCCAATCCAACGCCTTCGCGATCAAATGCGGGCATTCCCTTGACCCAAGCCCCGGCGCACCCCAACCACCACACATGCGTCTCATCACCACCACCGCCGATCTGGCCGCGTTCAGCCGCGAGCTGGCCGCCGCCCGCTTCGTGGCGGTGGACACCGAATTCATGCGCGAAACCACCTATTGGCCCAAGCTCTGCCTGATCCAGGCCGCCAGCCCCGAGGCCGAGGCGGTGATCGATCCGCTTGCGCCTGGCATCGATCTTTCCCCGTTTCTCGAGCTCATGGGCGATGAGAAAGTGCTCAAAGTGTTCCATGCCGCGCGGCAGGATCTTGAGATCTTCCTCAAGCTCGCCGGCAAGCTCCCAAGCCCGGTGTTCGACACCCAGATCGCGGCCATGGCCTGCGGCTGGGGCGATTCCATCGCCTATGACGCGCTGGTGCAGCAAGTGCTCAAGCGCCGGCTCGATAAGTCCTCGCGCTTCACCGATTGGAGCCGCCGCCCGCTCTCGGAGAACCAGCTCACCTACGCGCTGGCGGACGTGACGCACCTGCGCGACCTCTATCCCAAGATCGAAGATAAGCTCGCCGCTGAAAACCGCCTGCACTGGCTGGATGAAGAGCGCGCGAACCTCACTGATCCTGAGATCTACGACACCACGCCCGAGAACGCGTGGAAGCGGCTCAAGCTGCGCAAGACCACCGCCGATTACGTGCTTGGCCTGCAAGTCGCCGCCGCTTGGCGTGAGCGCCAAGCCCAAGCGCGCGACGTGCCGCGCGGGCGCATCGTCAAGGATGAAGCGCTCTATGAGATCGCCGAGCATCGCCCCAAAACGCCCGCCGATTTTGAGCGCATGCGCGCCGTGCCGCGCGGCTTTGGCAATTCACGCGCCGCGCAAGAGCTGATCCAGGCGCTCGATCACGCCTTCGCTGATCCCAAGCGGCCAACCTATAAGCATGAGCGCAGCGCCCCGACCCCGCCCGGCCTTGGGCCGACGGTTGAGCTGCTCAAAGTGCTGCTGCGCTATGAGGCCGAGGCCAATCATGTCGCGCCGCGCCTCATCGCTTCCGCCGCTGAGGTGGAAGCCATCGCTGCAAGCGATGACGCGGATGTTCCCGCGCTCACTGGCTGGCGGCGCGAGGTGTTTGGCGAACGCGCGCTGAAGCTCAAGCACGGCAAGCTCGCGCTCAAGCTCAAGGGCGGCAAGGTTGCGGTTGAAGAGGTTTAAGCGCGGCTTGCGGCTTCGGCGCAGGCGGCTTTGAAATCGTAGGGCGCAGCTTCCGCGCAATCAGGCCACTTGCCGCTCTCGATCCAATAGCGCGCCAGCCCAAGCCGCGCCGCCAGCGCCGGAAAGCGCGCGCTGCGGAACAGCGGGGCCCCGCCAGCGGGAATGAAGATCTGCATCGCGCTTTGCGCGCGCGCCATGCCAAAGGCGTCATGGCTATCGGGGCGAATGGCGCGGCCCTGATCGAGCGCGGCTTCGATCGCATCGAACGCCGCCTCCGCATCGCCCAGGCCGGCGCACAGCGCGATCACCGCAAGCTCCAGCGGGGCTTGGCTTTGCGCTTGCGCCTCAAGCAACGCCGCGCACGCCTTGGCGCGCTCAGCCTGCGGCGTCAGCAGCAGCGCCACATGCGTGCGCAGCGCATCGACGTCGCGCTCTGTGACCTCGGGGCCTGGGCGCGCGCTGGGCGCAGCCAGCGCCATGGCTTCGTTCACGCGTCCGGCAAGGCAGAGAATGGTCCAGGTGCGATGCCAGATGAACGCCGAATCTGGCCAGCGAGCGCGCGCATCGAGGATGATCTCAACCGCATCCTCCACATCCCCGCGCGCCGCCGCGAGATTGGCGCGAAACCCCTCCACCGCAACGCCGAGCGGATCGAGCCGGCGCGCCTCCTCAAGCGCCGCGCCCGCATCGCGCACGCGGCCAACGCCAAGCAGGAAGCTCGCGCGCGTCAGATGCAGCGATGAATCGTTCGGCATGCGCCGCAGCGCCTCGTCCATCAGCGCAAGCTTTTCGCCATGCGCGCCAAAGCCGGGCTTGAGCAGCGCCAGCGCCGCAAACGCCGTGGCGCAATCGGGATCGATCACCAGCGCGCGGTTGGCCGCATCGAGCGCCGCCCGATGCGCCGGCGCGCCGATCACGTCGCGATCACGCGGCAACAGGAACGCCCGCACGCTGGCCAGCGCCGCCCAGCCAGCGGCGAAGTTCGGCGCAAGCTTGATGCAGCGCTCCAGCAGCACGGCGGCCTGCACCTCGCTGACATCGCTGAGATCAAGCCACACTTGGCGCGCGCGCAGGTAAAGCTCATGCGCGCCAGGATCGATCGGGGCGATCGTGCGCTCGTTCTGCGTCAGCGAATGCTTAAGCGCGGCGGCCACTTTGGCGGCGATGGTTTCCTCAAGCGCGAAGGCGTCGGCGCGCTCGCCGGTATAACGCTCGCTCCAGATCGCCACGCCGCTGGCCGCATCAATCAATTGCGCCGCAACCCGCATGTGCGCGCCAGAGCAGCGCACCGCGCCATCCAGCACGTGCGTCACGCGCAGGGCGGCGGCCGCTTCGCTTTTGCGCGCGCCGCGGAATTGGAACGCCGAGGTGCGGCCGATGACTTTGAGCGCCGACTGCCGCAGCAGCGTGACGATCACCTCGTCGGCCACGCCCTCGGCGAAGTAATCCATCGAAGCGTCGCCGCTTTCATTGTCGAACGGCAGCACCGCCAGCACCCTGGTGGCGGGATTGAACAGGCCCACACCCCACTCGTCGATCTGGCTGAGATTGGCGGCGATATTGGCGTGG
>DAORMO010000039.1:9552-13890 GCA_035440585.1 Terricaulis sp. | reverse complement strand
CGATGCTCTCGCTCATCTTGTCGAGCTGCACCTCGCCGAACGGATGCAGCCGCCGCGCCAGCTTGCCGCGCACGGCGCGCTGCACGTCCACCGAAACCATGACCGCGCCTTGCGGCGCCAGCTGCTGCAGCCGCGCGGCCACGTTCACGCCATGGCCGAGCAGATCACCGCCGGCAGTGGCCAACACATCGCCCATGTGAAGCCCCACGCGCACGCGCGCGCCCTCATCGCTGGCGCGCAGCGCGGCCGCCGCGTTCACCGCGCCGGCGGCCGAGCAGAACTCAAGCATGAAGCCATCGCCGGCGGTGTTGAAGATGCGCCCGCCTTCCTGCAGCGCCAGCCCGTCCAGCAGCGCGCGCAGACGCTGGACAAGGCCCGCAGCCTCGCCCTCGTCGGCTTCGGAGATGGCCGAGAAGCCCGCGATGTCGATCGACATGATCGCGGCCAAACGGCGGAGGCCTGGGTCTTCACTCACGGAGCGCTGCTTAGCACAGCCCAAGCGGGCGCGTGAGCGTTAAGCGTCTTGGAAAAAGGGCTCAACCACGCCGGAATACTTAATGGTCAGCTGCTTGCCGCGCCGATCCACGGTTTTGCCCACAGCCAGGCGCACCCAGCCCTCGCTGACGCAATACTCTTCCACGTTGGTTTTCTCTTCGCCCTTGAAGCGAATGCCGACCCCGCGCGCCAGCACGGCCTCGTCGTAATACGGGCTGTCGGGGTCGACCGAGAGGCGGTCCGGCGGGGCTTCACTCATGTCGTCCTCATATCTGCGGCCAGCCCAAGCGCGCTTGCGGCGGCGTCCAGGCGGCGCTGTGCGGTTTCCGTGGCCAAATGGCCGAGCGCCTTCTTCACACGAAGCTCGAGTCTTCCGTCAACCGCCGAAAGCGTAAAGGCGGCCAGAATCGCGCCCCGAAACATCGGCCCCGAGCCGCAGCGCCGCGCCCAAAGCAGCCGCGCCCGCGCGCTGGTCGTCATTGAGCAGGCGCGCATAAGCGGGCGAAAGGCGCGGCGGGGCTTTGGCGTAGCGATGGTGGATTGCAGCGGCCAAGAAGGCGCGCTCCTCATGCGACACCGCCACAAGCGGGGAGCGCAGCACCAGATCAAACATCACCTCGGCGCGCTGATCGGGATGCAGCTGGCCGCCGATATCGGCAAGCCGCGCCGCCGCCCCGCGCAACACCCGATCCTGCGCCAGCGAGAACACGGGCGTGCGCGCATCAAACACGGGCGCGAGCCATTGATCGAGCGCTGCGCCAAACGCCCGCGCGCGCAGGGAGCGGCCAGCGAACGCCGCCGCCGACGCGATCAGCGGATGCACGAGCAGCGCCTCTTTGCTCATCCGCTCCAGCAGCACGCCCTCACGCAAGCCCAGCGCCGAGAGGATCACGCGATCGAATTTGCCAAGCAGCATCACTTGCTCAAGCACCGCCGCCGCATAGGGTAGCGAATCCGCACGCTTTGCGGCGGCGTCTTCCAAACGCTCGAGCGAGCGCTTGCTCTGCTTGCGCACTACGTCCACGAGCTTCAGCACATCCGCGCGCGCGATCTCGTAATGGTGCAGCACGCCCAGCGGATGATCGCGCAGCGCCATGTCGATGCGCCCCAGCGCGCGCCAGGCGCCGCCCACCGCGTAGAAATTGCCGCCTTTGCGCTTCAGCGCTTTGGCCCCGGCCAGCACCTCGCCCGCATGCTTTGAGACGCGCGCGTACTCAAAGCCGTCATCGCGCGCGAGGGCGAGCGGGCCGAGCGCGAAGGTTTCACCGCCGCCTGGGCCGTCAGCGCTCATCGGGATGAGCTCAAGGCTCGCCCCGCCAAGATCGCCAACGACGCCATCAGCCTCCGGCGCGCCGGCGGCGACGCCCAGCGCCGAAAGCCGCGCTTCATCAGCGCCGCTCAGCACGCGCAGCGCAAAGCCGGTTTCATCCTTCACGCGCTCCACGAAGGCCGCGCCATCGCGCGCCTCGCGCACGGCGGCGGTGGCGACGGGGAATACGTCCTTGACGTCGAGCGCCTCCACCAGCGTGTCAAAACGCTTGAGCGCGCGCAGCGAGGCCTCGACGCCATCTTCAGCGAGAAAGCCGCTTTTGGGGAGATCACGGCCGAGGCCGGCCATCACCTTTTCATTGAGGATCGGCGTCATCGCCCGCCCGTCGATCCTATAGACCACGAGGCGCACGGAGTTTGAGCCGACATCAATGACAGCCGCTTCTTGGCCGTCCTTGAGGCGCCCGCGCCCGCTCACGGGCGCACCGCCTTAATAGCCGCGCGCGCCGATATGATCGAACGCTGCGGGCGCATCGCCTTTGATCGCGCGCCCGCGGCCCGAGAGGCTCGGGTTGCGCATGAAGTAGTTATGCGCGCTGAAGGGCTCGTCCGGCAGCTTGGAAACATCGACCCGTTTAAACACCCCGTCCTGGTCCATGTACCAGGATTGCGCCTCATCGTTGAGGTTCGCGACCATGATTTGATCCAGTACTTGCTGGTGTACGGTCGGATTTTCAACCGGGCACATGACCTCAACCCGCCGATCCAGGTTGCGCGGCATCCAATCGGCGGAGGAGAGGAACACTTTGGCCTTCGGGTGCGGCAATTTCGCCCCAGCGCCGAAGCAGACGATTCGCGAGTGCTCGAGGAATCGCCCGACGATGGATTTCACCCGGATGTTTTCGCTCATCCCCGGAACGCCGGGCCTGAGGCAGCAGATGCCGCGCACCACCAGATCAATCTTCACGCCCTCATTTGAGGCGCGATAAAGCGCATCGATAATCTCAGGATGCACCAGCGCATTGAGCTTGGCCCAGATGTTCGCCGGCCGGCCCGCGCGCGCGTGCGCGATCTCTTCATCGATCAGCTGCAGCAGCGTGGATTTCACATTGATCGGGCTCATGGCGATCTTTTCAAGCTCAGCCGGGCGCGCATAGCCCGTCACGAAATTGAAGAGCCGCCCCGCATCGCGCCCCAGCGCCGGATCGCAGGTGAACAGCGAAAGATCCTGATACACGCGCGCGGTGATCGGGTGATAATTGCCGGTGCCGAAATGGGTGTAGGTGCGCAGGCCATCAGCTTCGCGCCGCACCACAAGGCTCACCTTGGCGTGCGTCTTAAACTCGATAAAGCCATACACCACCGAAGCGCCCGCACGCTCGAGCATCTGCGCCTGGCGCAGGTTCGCCTCTTCATCAAAGCGCGCTTTGATTTCGATAAGGGCCGTAACGTTCTTGCCGGCCTCAGCCGCCGCCACCAGCGCCGCGACGATCGGTGAATCGCGCGAGGTGCGATAGAGCGTTTGCTTGATCGCCACCACGGCGGGATCCGCCGCCGCCTGGCGAATGAATTGCACCACCGAGTCAAACGACTCATAGGGATGGTGCACCAGAATGTCCTTCGCCCGGATGGCCGCGAAACTATCGCCGCCAAAATCCTTGATGCGCTCAGGAAAGCGCGGCTCATAGCGGCGGAATTTCAGATCCGCGCGCTCGATCGCCACAAGCTCATCCAAGCCCGATAGGCCCAGCATGCCATCGACGATGATCACATCGCGCGGATTGGCTTCAATTTCACTGATGATGAACGCACGCAGATCTTCCGGCGTTGAGGCCTCAAACTTCAGGCGCACGATTTCACCGAGGCGCCGCTCCTTGAGCCGCACTTGAAATTCGCGCACCAGATCTTCGGCCTCTTCGGCGATTTCAATGTCGCTATCGCGCACGATGCGGAAAACACCCTGCGACACCAGCTTGTGCCCGGGGAACAGCTCGTTGAGGAACAGCGTGATGGTGTTCTCAAGCGAAAGAAACCGCCGCGCGCCGCGCTGCGCGCTCTCTTCGGCGCCCGTCACCTCGATAAAGCGCGCCACTTGGCTCGGCACTGGGATGAGCGCATTGAGCGCGCGATCATCCTGCTTGCGCTTCAGCTTCAGCGCGATGGCGAAGCCAAGATTGGGGATGAACGGAAAAGGGTGCGCCGGGTCAACCGCGAGCGGGGTGAGCAGCGGGAAGATCTCCGCCATGAAAAAGGCCTTGAGCCATTTGCGCTCGGCCTCGGTGAGCTCTTCGACATCGAGCACGCTCACGCCCGCTTCGCGCAGCTCGCCGCGCAGCAAACGCCAGTTTTGTTGTTGCCGCGCGATCAGCTCTGTTGCTGCGGCATGGATGGCTGAAAGCTGCTCCGCCGGGGTGCGGCCATCTTGGCTCAGAATGGAGACGCCAGCCTTCACCTGCTCATGCAGGCCGGCCACGCGCACCATGTAGAATTCATCGATGTTGGACGCGGAGATGGAGACAAAGAGCAAGCGCTCCAAGAGCGGATGGGCGGTGTTCTCCGCCTCTTCGATCACGC
>DAORMO010000039.1:7971-9513 GCA_035440585.1 Terricaulis sp. | reverse complement strand
AGCGGTCCGGGCTTGTCAAAGTTGGCGTGTTCTGCGCCTGCCCGCGCGATTTCTTGCGCGCCTTCGCCATTGATTAACCGTCTCCAGCGGCCCGCCATTGGGCCTCAGCCTTTTCCAACGCCTTGCGCGCCACGCTGAGGGTCACGGGTTTGGCGGCTTTGGCCAAATCCGCATCCAACGTCGCGGCCCAATCGCGCGCCGCCGCGAAGGTTCGCGGCAGCCGGCGCGCCAAGTAACGGGCAGCACTATCGCTCAAGAGAATGAATTGTTCGCGACATACGCGGCGTAAAACCACCTCCATCAGCGCCTCATCGGGCTCGCCAAGGCGCGCAATGGCGAGATTTTGCAGCCGTGAGCGCAAATCCGGTATGGTTGACGGCCAGTGAACGGGCGCGGCCGCGCCCGTCAGCAGCAGCGCCCCGCCTTGCGCGCGGGCCAAATCCAGCAGCCGCCAGAGCATGGCTTCATCAGCGCCCGCATCGGCGTCATCGATCAGCACGCGGCCTTGGGCGGCGCTGAAAATCGCCGCTGCATCATCTGGATCGGCGCCTGGCGCGATGCGCCGCGCGCCCGCTTCCAGCGCCCACGCCAGCGCCAAATGGGTTTTGCCAGAGCCCTTGGGGCCAACCAGCGCCATCGCGCCCGAAGGCCATGTGCGCCAATCCTTGATGAGCCGCACCGCATCTTCGTTGGCGCGCGAGACAACGTGCGTCTCTGGGGCGCGCTCGCCCATGCGGAACTCAAAAAGGCGCGGCTGGCGCATCTATCGATTTGCGGCCCGCAGCACGGGGCCCATGCCGGTTTGCTCAAGCCGCACGCCGCGCCGCTGCAACTCAGCCTGCAATTGGCTGGGATCGCCCACGAAGGAGAAGGAGACAAGCGCGCCCTCGCGCCCCACCGCCTCGATGCGAATTTCGGAGATCAGCGTTTGCGCCGCGCCTTCGAGCCCTTGCTTGATGCGCTCCCATTGCGCCTGATCGGTGTAGAGCGCGGAAGCTGAAAGCCGCCCGCGCTGGCCGCCGCCAATGGCGATGCGCGATTTCCATTCATTCTGGATGCGCAGATTGGCTTGATCGGCCAGCGATGCAAACGCGGCGCGATAGGCCGCTGCATCGCTTCCATTGATGCGCGCCGTCACCTCGCCGCGCTCGCGGCGGTTGGCGCCGTCAAGCTCAACCAGGCTCGCGGAGGCTGTTTGGCCCAGCACGCGCACGGTGGCGTAAAGCACAGAGGCCGCGCCCGCCGCTTGCGCATAGGGCTGAGCCGCCGCCCAATCGGGCGCGCCTTGCAGCCCCTCGGGCGCGAGCGTCAGCGGCGCGAGTTCATCGCCAAAGCCGCCCTGGGCCCAGACTTGGCGCCAGATCGCGGCGGTTTCCGGCGCAACATCCGGCGCCGCCGTCGCCACAGCCAGCACCGGCGCGGTGCGTGTATCGACGACCGCGAGATTGTGGCCGCGCAGATAGGTGCGCACCGCGTCGACGGTGTCCTCGATACCGTCGCGCCGGGATACCGGATTGTTCGGCACCCAGAGAAACCCGCCGG
>DAORMO010000039.1:7682-7961 GCA_035440585.1 Terricaulis sp. | reverse complement strand
CAGCACCAGGCGCTCAAGCACCGCTTCATCGATCGCCGGCAGGCTGGTGCGGGAAAGCTCATCGGGGATGGTGAGCCGCTGCACCAGGCGGTTGAAGGCTTGGCGCTGGGCGGCGGAGAAGCCGGCCTGCTGCGCGGCGGCGGCGTTGGCGGCGGTTTCGTCCACCTGGACCCCGCCCACGGCGTAGACATTGTCGCGGACCTGGGCGCTTGCGAGCCCCGGCGCGAACGCGCACAAGGCCAGGGCGAAGGCGGCCAGGGCGGCCAAGGGCGCAGCTTT
>DAORMO010000039.1:5059-7621 GCA_035440585.1 Terricaulis sp. | reverse complement strand
CGCCTATCAATGCGGCGACATTCGGAAACAGCACTTGACCCAAGCTCCCAAACCACCCGCAGGAACCAACGGCCTGACCTATCGTGACGCCGGCGTCGATATCGACGAGGGCGAGCGCCTGGTCGATCTCATCAAGCCGGCTGCGAAATCCACAGCCCGGCCCGGCGCTGAGGCCGCCTTGGGCGGATTCGCCGCCGTGTTCGACCCAAAAGCGGCTGGATTCAAAGACCCGCTGTTTTTGGCCACCACCGATGGCGTCGGCACCAAGCTGAAAATCGCCATCGAAAGCGGCCGTCACGAAACGGTGGGGATCGATTTGGTCGCCATGTGCGTGAACGATCTTTCGGCCCAGGGCGCTGAGCCGCTGATGTTCCTTGATTATTACGCCACCGGAAAGCTCAACGCCGAGGATGCGGCCAAAGTGGTGCTGGGCATCGCCGAGGGCTGCCGCCAAGCCGGCGCGGCGCTGGCGGGCGGGGAAACCGCAGAAATGCCGGGCATGTACGCCAAGGGCGAATATGACCTCGCCGGCTTCTCCATCGGCGCGGCCGAGCGCGGCACGCTGCTGCCGCGCGTCGATGAAATGATCGCGGGCGATGTGATCGTGGGCGTTGGCTCAAGCGGGCCGCACTCGAACGGCTACTCGCTGGTGCGCAAGATTGTTGAGCGCTCGGGCCTTGGCTGGGATGCGCCCGCGCCGTTTGAAGCGGGCAAGAGCCTCGCCGAAGCGCTGCTTGCGCCCACGCGCATTTACGCCAAGGCGCTGAAACCGGTGTTCGACGCCAAGCTGGTGAAGGGCGCAGCGCACATCACTGGCGGGGGCCTGGTTGAAAACACCCCGCGCGCGCTGCCTGCGCACCTTGCCGCCGAATTTGATTGGACCGCGTGGACGCGCCCAGCCGTGTTTGAATGGCTGCAGGAAACCGGCGGCGTGCCTGAAGAAGATATGCGCCGCACCTTCAATCTCGGCGTGGGCATGGCGCTGATCGTGGATGCTGAACGCGCCGATGACGTCATCGCGCAGCTGAGCGCCGCGGGCGAAGCTGCGTTCAAAATTGGCGTTCTGAAGGCCGCTTAGGTGCAAAACGCCTGCCCACACGCGTGCTCCCCCGTTAGGGGGAGCTGGCAGCGCGCAGCGCTGACTGAGGGGGCGGCGCCATCGGCTGCAAACCATAGCGCTCACCCCTCCGTCGCGCGCAACGCGCGCGCCACCTCCCCCTAACGGGGGAGGACGAAGGCGGCGGCGCATGAGCACGAAACGCGTCGCCGTCCTCATCTCCGGCCGGGGCTCAAATCTGCAAGCGCTGCTTGAAGCCAAGCAAGGCGCTTATGAGATCGTTCTCGTGATCTCCAACAATCCGGATGCGCCGGGCCTTGCCATCGCGCGCGCGGCGGGCGTTGAAGCGCTCGCCATCGATCACAAGCCGTTCGGCAAGGATCGCGAAGCGTTTGAGCGCGCGATGCATGCGGCGCTCAGCGCCCGCAATGTCGATCTCATCGCGCTGGCGGGCTTCATGCGCGTGCTGACGCCGTTTTTCGTGCGCGTCTGGGAGGGCCGCCTCGTCAACATTCACCCCTCGCTGCTGCCAAAATATCCCGGCACGCATACGCATCAGCGCGCGCTGGAAGCGGGCGACGCAGAGCATGGCTGCACCGTGCATCTGGTGGTCGAAGCGGTGGATGCGGGCGCCATCATCGGCCAAGCGCGCATGCCGATCCTGCCGGGCGATACGCCCGAGACGCTGGCCGCGCGGCTCTTGCCGCTTGAGCACGAGCTTTATCCGCGCTGCTTGGCGGAGTTGGCGCAAAAGAGCGAGTAGCGAGTAGCGAGTAGCGAGTAGCGAGTAGCGAGTAGCGAGTAGCGAAATAAAAGGGCGCCTGCGTTGCCGCAAGCGCCCTATTCGCTATTCGCTATTCGCTCAGCCAACGATCTCTTGATCGTTGAAGAAGAATTTGATTTCGCGCTCGGCGTTTTCGAGGCTGTCGGAGCCGTGCACCGAATTGGCTTCGATCGATTCCGCAAATTGCTTGCGGATCGTGCCGTCAGCGGCGTTGGCCGGGTTGGTCGCGCCCATCACGTCGCGATACTTGGCCACCGCGTTCTCGCCTTCGAGCACCTGCACCACAACCGGGCCGGAAATCATGAAGGTGACGAGATCACGGAAGAACGGGCGCTCTTTGTGGACGTCATAAAAGCCCTCGGCTTGGCCTTCGGAGAGCCAGATGCGCTTTTGCGCGATGATGCGCAGGCCCGCACCTTCGATCACGGCATTGATCGCGCCGGTGAGGTTACGCTTGGTGGCGTCGGGCTTGATGATGGAGAACGTGCGTTCGGCGGACATTTATTTGGCTCCGGGAGGAAATTTGAGCCGGGTCTATAGCCGCGCCGACGCCCTGCGCCAAGTGCGTCAGAAACACCGGAGCTCAGTCACGCGGCTGTTTGCGTCGGTTAAGATGTTTAACCGATCCTCGCGCAAATCCATGGTGACAGCGTCATTCGGCCCGATGATGCGCGTGCGCGGGGGCAAGCTGGCGCGATCAATCGCGCCAGCGTCCGTCCCG
>DAORMO010000039.1:660-4959 GCA_035440585.1 Terricaulis sp. | reverse complement strand
AAACAAGCCCGCGCGCATCAATAGCACGCCAGCGAGGAGACCAGCCCGTCCGTCCCGCTCATGATGTTGAGGCGATCGGGGCGGAAATCCTGGGTGACGATCGAGTCCGGCGTCAGCAGCCGCGCGCCCGAGGGCAGCGTGGATTGATCGATATCGGCCAAGGGCGTGCCGATCAGGTGCTGAAAGCGGGAGGCGTCGCAGGTGTCCTGCTCGGTCGCTTCCTGCTGATTTTGCGGGAGGGCCTCAGCCGTCTCAGCCGGCGTTTCCGGCGCGGGCTCGGGCGCAGGCTGGCTGCACGCGGCGGCGAACAAGGCGGCGGTGACAAAGAGCGTCGCGCGGATCATGCCTGCTTCTCCCATTTTCCTTGGGCGCTCTCGCGCCAGTAGGAGGCGATGATGCCCGCCTCTTTGGCTTCTTTCCAGCGCCGCCGCGCCAAATCCAAGGCGGCTTCATCGCGGCCATCGAACATGAGGCACGCGCGCTCGAAGCTGGCGAGATCGCCCGCCTCGGCGCCGTCGATAAGGAACAACGCCTGGGCCCCGTTCGGGTTTCCCTGCGCGGTGGTGAGCCAAACCGGCTGGCGCGCGGCCTCGCCTTCGCCCTCGCGCGCGTGGGGGAGGAAGCTGTCGTCGCGCCAGGTCCACAGCGTTGTATCGAGCGCCTCGAGCCGCTCAGCGCTGCCGCCGCGCACCAGGGCGCGCCAGCCGCGCTGCAGGCATTTCTCCAAGAGCGGCGGCAGCGCCCGATCAAGCTCGGTGCGCTCAAGATGGTAGAACCAAAGTTCAGCCATCAGCGCCGCCTACGACATGGCGAACCGTCAGGTACATATGCAGTTGCGGATCATCGAGCGCGCGATGGATCAGCGCCAGCGCGTCCGCCGCGGCTTCAGCCGGAACGGGGATCGAGAAATCCTCCAGCGCCGCCATGCGCGCATCGAGGGCCGCAAGATCGACCCACCCTTGCTGCGCCGCCGCGCGCCACACCGCTTCGATGTAGCCGCGGAAGCGCTCCTCTTCGAGATCGTCAATCGGCCCGCGCAAGAGGATGTCGATGCGGTCCACCTAATCCTCGAATTTGTTCGCGATCAGCCGGTTGAGCAGGCGCACGCCATAGCCGGTGGCCCACGCGGGCGAGAGCGGATCCTCAAAAGGCCCCGGCTTCCAGGCGGTGCCGGCGATGTCGAGGTGGGCCCAGGGCGTGCCGTCTTTGACGAAACGCTTTAGAAACTGCGCCGCCACGATCGAGCCGCCAGCGGGCTTGCCGGAGATGTTCTTCATATCGGCGTTGGGCGTATCGATCTGCTTATCGTAGCCAGCGCCCAGCGGCATGCGCCACACGGGCTCACCCTCAGCCTGGCCGGCCTGCGCCAGCGCGTGCGCCAAATCATCGTCATTGCAGAACAGGCCCGCATTCTCGTGCCCGAGCGCGACGATGATCGCGCCCGTCAGCGTGGCGAGATCGATGATCGTGGAGGGGCTGAACTTATCCTGCGTGTAGGTGAGCGCATCGCAAAGAATGAGCCGTCCTTCAGCGTCGGTGTTGAGCACCTCAATGGTTTGGCCCGACATCGTGGTGACGATATCGCCCGGCCGCTGCGCGTTCGCGCCCGGCATGTTTTCCACCAGCGCCACAACGCCAACCACATTGGCTTTGGCCTTGCGCAGCGCCACAGCCTTCATCGCGCCGGCGACGGCGGCGGCGCCGCCCATATCGCCCTTCATTTCATCCATGCCGGCGGGCGGCTTCAGCGAAATGCCGCCGGTGTCGAATGTCACGCCCTTGCCGACAAGGGCGATCGGCTTGGCGTTTTTGGCGCCTTTCCAGAACATGGTCACAAGCCGCGCCGGGCGGGCGCTGCCTTGGGCCACACCGAGCAGCGCGCCCATGCCGAGCTTTTCCATCGTCGCCGGCTCAAGCACCTCAACCTCAACGCCCAGCGTTTCAAGATCGCGCAGCCGTTCGGCGAAGGTTTCGGGATAGAGCAGGTTCGGCGGCTCGCTGACGAGATCGCGCGCGAAGAACACGCCCTCTGCGATCGCCGCATCCTTATCGGCGCGGGCGCGGGCCGCAGCGGCGCCGTCCATGGCGATTTCCACAGATGCGAGCGTGGGCTTCTGCTCAGGCTTGAGCTTGGTGCGGTAGGCGTCAAAGCGATAGCTGGCGAGGCGCGCGCCGAGCGCCGCGTGCGCGCCGGCGTCGGCCTTGGATACCCCGGGCAGCGCGTCAGGCTGCAGCACCAGTTTTTCGGCGGTGGTCAGCGTGCGCTTGACGGCGTGGCCGGCCCAACGCTCCACCGCCAGCCCATCGGCGATCTCCAGCTTGCCAAGGCCGATCACCAGCACGCGGGCGAACTCTAGCCCTTCCGGGGCCAGAATGTCCGCGACCTGCCCGGCGGCGCCGGTGAAGCGCATCGCCGCCATCGCTTTGGTGAGACGGCCATTGGCGGCTTTATCCAGAGCCTCGCCCGCAGGCGTCAGCGCCGCGCCGTCTCCGGCCATTACCACAACCACATCGCCGCTGGCCGCGGCCGAAAATCGGATATCCATAATTTCCCCTAAGGAAGCCGCCCGCCGCCGGCGCCGGGCGGCGCGCATGCGGCAAGCTCTGCGCTTAGGTAGCCGTGAGCGGGGCGATTGAAAAGCGCGCCCCAGCCGTTAGGGAACGGTAGGCGCAAGGCGGCGCGCCGCGAAGGAACGGCATGAACACAATCTCGGCTTACGTGTTCCGGCAGGCGCTGGGCCCGCTCCTGGCGATCCTGGGGGCGCTGGCGGCCGTTGCGATCCTCACCCAGGGGCTCAACCAGCTCGACATCATCGTCAACAATCGCCGCGCGGGGCTGGCCTTTGCGTGGGTGACGCTGCTGACGCTGCCGCAATTGATTTCGCTGA
This sequence comes from Terricaulis sp., assembly GCA_035440585.1. Taxonomy (GTDB): domain Bacteria; phylum Pseudomonadota; class Alphaproteobacteria; order Caulobacterales; family Aquidulcibacteraceae; genus Vitreimonas. Next base: position 2,071 of record DAORMO010000039.1, on the reverse strand, counting down.
TCCTGCCAATGGCGGTGTTCATCGCCGTGGTCTACGCGATCAACCGCATGCACAATGACAGCGAGATCGCTGTGCTGTTCGGCGCGGGCATGTCGCGCGGGCGGATTGCGCGGCCGATCATTCAGCTGGCTGTGCTGGCGGCGCTGGCGCATCTGGCGATCAATGTGGTGATCCAGCCCTGGTCTTTCGCCGAGCGGCGCGAGACGTTTTACGAATTGCGCACCGATCTTGCCTCGAGCCTGGTGCAAGAGGGCTCGTTCACGTTTCCCAACAAGGATCTCACGCTCTATGCGCGCGAGCGCGGCGGCGGGGGCGAATTGCGCGATCTGCTGATCAATGACGCCCGCCCCGACCATGACATCACCTACACCGCCCGCGCCGGCGTGATCGTGACGATCGACGGCGAGCCGGCGATTGTGATGCGCGACGGGCAAGTGCAGCGCCAAGTGGAGGACGGCTCAGTCGACGTGCTCGATTTCGATCGCTACGTGCTGCAATTGGGCGTGGCCACGCTTGATGACGATGATTTCTTTTACCTCAAAGCCTCTGACCGCACGCTGCATCAATTGTTCTACCCAGACCTCACCGCTCACTATGACCAGCGCAATGTCGATCAGTTTATCGCCGAGGCGCATGCGCGGCTTTCGGCGCCGCTCTTGAATATCGCATTGGCCTTGATCGCGCTGGCGGGGGTGCTTTCGGGCGAGTTTAGCCGGCGCGGCTATGGCCGGCGCATTATGATCGCCGCGATTATCGCGCTGGTGGTGCGGCTTTCGGCGCTGGCGACGCAATCGATCGCCACCGACGAGCCCGATCTCAACGCGCTGCAATATCTTGTGCCGATCTTTGTGATTATCGGCGCGATTGTGGTGATGCGCGGGCGCGCGCCGCGCAAAAAACGCCGCGCGATCGGCCCTTCCGTGCTGGCGGAGGCTTAAAGCATGGGCTTTCTGTTCTCTCGGCTTGGCTGGTACGTCACAATGCGCGGGCTTGCGGGCATAATCATTGCGCTTGCAGGCGTGACGGTGTCCATTCTGCTGGTCGACATGGTCGAGCAGATGCGCACGGTGGGCTCACGCACTGAGCTCAGCATCAACGAAGCGCTTTGGCTGACCTTGCTGAAAACACCGATGCTGATTGAGCAGACGCTGCCCTTCATCGTGCTTGCCGGCGTGATGATGGCGATCGTCGGGCTTAATCGCTCAAGCGAATTGGTGGCGATGCGCGCCGCCGGCGTTTCGGCGTGGCGCTTCCTGGCGCCTTCGGCGATGCTTGGGCTGGTGATCGGGGTTGTGGTGATCACGCTGCTCAATCCGCTGGGCGCCTATTGCTACCGCGTGTTTGAGGGCGAGGTGTCAAACCAGCTCTCCAATCGCAACGCCGAAGCCGGCGACAATGGCGTTTGGATCCG
>DAORMO010000039.1:231-625 GCA_035440585.1 Terricaulis sp. | reverse complement strand
TGTTATTCACGCCGAAGGCGTGGATTCGGGCGGGGCGACGCTGTTGGGCGCCACCTTCATCTTCTTTGACGTACGCGAAGAGGCCCTGCGCTTCACCCGCCGCATCCGCGCCGAGCGGGCCGAACTCAAGCCCGGCTTCTGGCAGCTGACCGATCTTGTGGAAGCCACCCCCGGCGCACGTCCTGTGCCTCAAACGCACCTCGCCATCCCCACCTCGCTGGATCCGACGGAGCTGGTGAACCGGTTTGTGAGCCCAGCCACGCTTTCCTTCTGGGAGCTGCCCGGCTTTATCGCCGAGGCGCGCCAAGCGGGGTTTGCGCCCACCAGCTATGAGATCAAATGGCAGGCGCTTTTGGCCTATCCGCTGCTGCTGGCGGCGATGGCGCTATTGGGG
>DAORMO010000039.1:0-221 GCA_035440585.1 Terricaulis sp. | reverse complement strand
CCTTCTCTCTGCAATTGCAGCGTTTAGGGAACCTGGCCCGCTGGGGCGCGGCGGGCGTCGGGGTGGGCCTGTTCTTGTTTTTCTATAGCCAGCTCGCCGGGGCCTTCGCCTTGACGCAGACTGTCCCCGCCGCGGTGGCGGCCTGGAGCGCCCCGCTGGCCGGGGTGTTCATTGCGCTCTCGCTGGTGGCGTTTTTGGAAGACGGCTGAGGCGCAAACGCA
>DAORMO010000038.1:6979-18702 GCA_035440585.1 Terricaulis sp. | reverse complement strand
CGCCGCGAACGCAGCAATAAAGACGAACACGAGCGCCATGAAGGCGCCGCTCGCCTTTTCAGGCGCGGGTGCGCCTGTTTCAGTTGCTGATGCGTTCGACACGTCTGCCCCGGCCGATGCGAATCGGAATCCCAAACCTTCCATAGCGCAATTCGTAAGGAGAGGGTTAACGCCGGCTGCGCCCCGGCGCTGCGAAAAAAGCGTTCATCCTCAGGCCAGCGCGCGGCCGAGTTTGGGGATAAATCCCGGGCGGCGAGCCCTTCCAGCGCGGCTTTGGCGTGCGCTTGGCGGCCAGAATCAAAGCGGCGCCAGGATTCGAAAGCTGTGAGTAACCGCGCGGCGAGGGCCGGGTTGAGCGCGTCGATATCCCCGGCGAGGCCCGCCAGGAAGCGGTAGCCGCCCCCATCGGCGGCGTGGAACGCGCGCGGATTGCGGATGGCGAAGGCTGCGGCGAGCGAGCGGACGCGGTTCGGATTGCGGGGGTTGAAATCGGCGTGGGCGCTGAGCGCTTGGACGCGCGCCAGCGCATCGGGGCGCTGCGCCGAGGCTTGGGCGGCGAACCACTTATCGATCACCAGCGGGTTGGCGCGCCAGCGGGCGTAAAAGCGATCGAGCGCAGCGTCGAACCCGGCCGAGCCTGAGGCCCCGAGCGCTTCGAGCGCGGCGATCGAGGCTGTCATGTTGTCGGCGTCATCGAATGCTTGCAGCAGCGCCGGCGCCTCTTCTTCGCCAAGCGAGGCCAGAAGATCGAGCGAGACGCTTTTCAGCGAGCGGCGGCCGGCGCCTTCGGCGCTGGGTGAGAACGGGGTTTCGCTTTTGCTGAGGGCCGCGGCCTTGAGCCCATCACGCAGGGCCAAGGCGATCGTGCGGCGCAACGTTTCCCGGCGGGCGAAGATCGCATCCGGATCCGGCGCGCCGGGAATCTCGACTTCGTTGAATCCGGATCCGGCGCGGGCGAAGCGAGGATCAGCTCGTTGAGGTCCGGCAGGCGCAGCGCCAGCGCGGCGAAGGCTGGGTCTTCCTGCGCGCGCTCAAGCTCACGCGCCAGTGCGCTCGCCAGCGCTTCGGGGCCGATCTCGGCGCGGCCAAGCAAAATGGCGCGCGCAATGCTCTGGCCGGCCTCCCAGCGCGTGAACGGATCGGTTTCATGCGCCATTTGCGCCAGGCGTTCATCGATGCTGAGCCCATCATCAAGCGTGACCGGCGCCGAAAAGCCGCGCAGCAGCGCAGGGATGGGCTTTTTGTGCGCGCCCGTGAAGCGCAAGATCATCTCCGCCTCGGTGAAGACGATGTCATGGCTGGCGCGCGCATCGCCATCGCGCGTCAGCGTGAGCGGCTCGCCGTCTGCGGCGATGAAGCTGATGGAAAGCGGAATGGGCAGGGTTTTCTTGCTGGATTGGCCGGGCGTCGGCGGCGTCGATTGGCTCAGCGCGATCTCGTAGGTTCCAGCTTCGGCGTTAAAGCGCCCGCGCGCGGTGACGTGCGGGGTGCCGGCTTGCTCATACCATTTGAAGAAATCGGCCAGGCTTTGGCCCGAGGCTTCTTCAAAACAGGCGATGAAATCCTCGACTGTGGAGGCGGTGCCGTCGCGCCGTTCAAAATAAAGCTGCATGCCGGAGGCGAAGGCGTCTGCGCCAATCACGCGCTTGAGCATGCGGATCAGCTCGCCGCCTTTTTCATAAACGGTGGCGGTGTAGAAATTGTCGATCTTTTGATAGCTGGAGGGGCGCACTGGATGGGCGAGCGGCCCTGCGTCTTCGGCAAATTGCCGCCCGCGCAAGCGCTTCACATCCTTGATCCGCTGCACGGGGCGCGAGCGCTGATCGGCGGAAAATTCCTGCTCGCGATAAACCGTGAGCCCTTCTTTGAGGCAGAGCTGAAACCAATCGCGGCAGGTGACGCGGTTGCCTGACCAATTGTGGAAATATTCGTGGCCGACGACAGCCTCGATCGCCTCGAAATCAAAATCGGTCGCGGTTTGCGCATCCGCTAGGATGAGCGAGGAGTTGAAGACGTTGAGGCCCTTGTTTTCCATCGCGCCGAAATTGAAATCGCGCACAGCCACGATGTTGAACACGTCGAGATCGTATTCGCGGGCGAACACCTCTTCATCCCATTGCATGGAGCGCTTGAGCGCATCCATCGCATAGCGCGCGCGTTCGCTATCGCCGGGGTCGACATAGATGCCGAGCGCCACGTCGCGGCCGCTCATCGTCTTGAAATCATCGTGGATGGATTCGTACGCGCCTGCGCAAAGCGCAAAAAGGTATGAGGGTTTGGGGTGTGGATCGATCCACACCGCATAATGGCGCCCATTTTCAAGATCGCCCGCTTCGGTGCGATTGCCGTTCGCCAGCAAGGTTGGGTAGGCGGCTTTATCGGCTTCGATGCGCACCGCGTAGCGCGCGAGCACGTCAGGCCGATCAAGCGCATAGGTGATGGCGCGAAAGCCTTCGGCTTCGCACTGCGTGCAGAAGCGCCCGCCCGACATGTAGAGCCCTTCGAGCTGGGTGTTGCCCGCCGGATTGATGCGGGTGACGATGTCGAGCACGAAGGCGGCGGGCGGGTTATGAATGGTGAGCCCGTCGCTGCTCTGCGCGTATTGCTCGCTGGTGAGCGGGCTGCCGTCGATGCTGATGCTTTGCAGTTCGAGCCGTTTGCCGTCGAGCACGAGCGGGGCGGGGCCTTGGCCGTTGCGGCGCACGTGGCTGCGCGCTGCCACGATCGTCGCCCCCGGCTCCAGCGTGAACACCAGCGCCATCTCATCAATCAGGTAATCTGGCGGCCGATACTCGGACAGACGGATTGTGACGGCTTCGGCGTCGCGCATGAAGATCTCCGATTGGGAAACCTTCACATGTGCTGACACGGCCGCAAAATCAATGCGGGGTTACTCGGCCGCAGTGTCGACCGCGAAATTCTGGCCCGGCTCATGATAGATCGCCGCGAACACCATTTCCGCCTGTTGCGCCAAGTCTTGCAGGTGGGCGGGGGTGTCTTGCGGGTAATCTTGCGCAAATTGCACCAGCTCGCGCGCCACGCGCATGAGCCGCAGGCCGTTGGCGATCACGCGCGCCTGATGCTCGATGCGGATGGGATCGCGGTCATATTCGGCCACGGGCACGCGCCAGCCGCCCCAATCCTGCTCGTCGGTGACGACGACGGGATACGTGCCAGGGTGGGGGTGGCGCGGATCGCGCGCATCGGCCGAAAGCCGGTTGACGGCGCGCAGCACGCGCCAATTTTCCGTCTCGATCAGATCCGGCTTGGCGTGCTCAAGGTCTTCGGCGGCAAGTTCGTGCGCCTGGAACTCCCGGCCCAGCCCCACATCATAGCTGATGCGCAGAGGCTCTTCGACGCCCTTAACCCATTGCGGGTTCACGCGCTCGATCGGCGCCCAGGTGCCGACCGGCTTAACATAGACCCGCTGGCCCTTATGGAAGACAGCCTTAGCCATCGCCTTAACTCCCGAAATCCAAGCGCCCTGTGTAACAGAACGCGCTTTCGGCTTCGTTGACGCCAAGACAATCTTTCGCCCCGGGGGGCGCCCGCGTTAAACTCGCGTCAACGATAAGCCGGGAGGACGCGGCCTTGAATTTTGACTTTTCCGACGACCAGAAGGCCCTGAAAGATCAGGCCCGCAAATTCCTGGCCGATAAATCCAGCAGCAAAGCCGTGCGCGCTGTGCTGAATGATGCGGGCGCGTCGTTTGACGCTGCGCTGTGGAAGGGCGTGGCGGAGCTGGGCTGGCTGGGGGCCGCGATCCCAGAAGAGCACGGCGGGCTTGGCCTTGGGCGGCTGGAGCTGTGCGTGCTGGCTGAGGAGATCGGCCGCGCGGTGGCGCCGCTGCCGTTTTCCTCGACAGTTTATTTCTTTGCTGAGGCGTTAATGCTCGCGGGCTCCGATGCGCAAAAGGGCGCGCATCTGCCAAAGGTCGCCGCGGGCGAACAGATTGGCTGCTTCGCGCTTTCCGAGGGGCCGGGCGCTCCGGCGGAAGCCTCAATCGAAGCGAAATTTGATGGTGCAACGCTGAGCGGGACCAAAATCCCGGTGACCGATGGCGATTGCGCCGATTGGGCGGTGGTCGTGGCCAAAGAAGGCGCGGGCGTGTCGCTGGTGCTGGTTGATCTCAGCCAAGCGGGCGTTGCGCGCGAGACGCTGAAAACCATCGACCCTACGCGCGGCGCGGCCAAGCTCACATTTACAAATGCCAAGGCCGAGCGCCTGGGCCCGGCGGGGCAAGGCTGGGCGCTGGGCGAAGCGGTGCTTGATCGCGCGGCGGCGTTGATTGCGTTTGAGCAGATCGGCGGCAGCCAAGCTTGCCTGGAAATGGCGATCGATTACGCAAAAAACCGCTATGCGTTCTCGCGCCCGATCGGCTCATTCCAGGGCATCAAGCATAAGCTGGCGGAGATGTATGTCGCCATCGAGGTGGCGCGCTCGAACGCCTATTACGGCGCGTGGGCGCTTTCGACTGAAGCGGCGGAGCTGCCGTTTGCGGCGGCGGCCGCACGTGCGGCGGCGTCCGACGCGTATTATCTCTGCGCCAAAGAAAACATCCAAACCCATGGCGGCATGGGCTTCACCTGGGAGGTTGATTGCCACCTCTTCTTCCGCCGCGCCAAGCTGCTTGCGCTGCAAGCGGGCAGCCCAGCTGTGTGGAAGGAAAAATTGGTGAAGCGGCTCGAACAGCGCAACGCGGCCTAAGGGGATCAGAAGATGGATTTCAACGACACGCCCGAGGAAGCCAAGTTCCGCGCTGAGGCGCGCGCCTTTCTCGAAGCCAATTGCCAGCCCAAGAGCGCAGAGGCCGAACGCCTCTCGCGCAAGCTTTCGCCGAAGGATTTTCTCGCGGCGGCGAAGGACTATCAACGCAAGAAGGCCGAAGCGGGCTTTGCCGGCATCACGTGGGCCAAAGAGCAGGGCGGGCGCGCCTTGCCGCCGATCTATGCGGTGATCTTCAATTCCGAGGAGGCGAAGTTTGATGCGCCGGCGCAGCCGTTCTCGATCGGGCTTGGCATGTGCGTGCCGACGGTGATCGCGTTTTCCGATGAAGCGACGAAGGATCGCTACGTCGCTAAAGCACTGCGCGGCGAAGAAATTTGGTGCCAGCTTTTCTCCGAGCCCGGCGCGGGCTCGGATGTGGCCGCCTCCAAAACCAAAGCTGTGCGCGATGGCGATGATTGGGTGATCAACGGCCAAAAGGTGTGGACCACGGGCGCGCACTTTTCCGATTTCGGCATCCTCCTGGTGCGCACCAACCCGGACGTGGAAAAGCACAAAGGGCTGACGATGTTCATCGTGGACATGAAAGCGCCCGGCGTTGACGTGCGCCAGATCCACCAGGCTTCCGGCGGGCGCGATTTCAACGAGGTGTATTTCACCGACGTGCGCATCCCCGATAAAAACCGGCTGGGCGAGCCGGGGATGGGCTGGAACGTCGCGCTGGTGACGCTGATGAATGAGCGGCTCGCGGTGGGCGGCTCTTACGGCCCCGATTACAAAGAGATCTTTGAGTTCGCCAAAGGGGTCGCCTCGCCGAGCGGCGAGGGCGCGTTGATCAAGGATGAAGGCTTCCGGCAAAAGCTCGCCGATTGGATCGTGCGCGCGGAAGGCTACAAACTCGCCAAGTTCCGCACCATGACAGCGCTTTCGCGCGGGCAAACGCCGGGGCCTGAAAGCTCGATCGGCAAGGTGATCAACGCCAATCAGATGATGGACATCGCCAACACCGCGATTGAGGCGCAGGATCTTTACGGGATCATCGATGATCCGGCCTACGCCGCGCTCGAAGGCGCGTTCCACCAGAGCTATATGTTCGCGCCGGGCCTGCGCATCGCCGGGGGCACTGACGAAATCCTGAAAAACATCATCGCCGAGCGCGTCTTGGGCCTGCCGCAGGAGCCGCGCGCCGATAAAGGCGTGGCGTTTAAGGATTTGCCGTCGGGCCGCTAACCGGCGCCCGCTGCACGCGGAGGGTTGCGCTTCCCATAGGGCATGCGATGCTTGACCTATGGGCGATCACGCGAAAACCGTGCGCGACACCGCGCTTTCCAAGTCCGGCGGCGCCGTTTCTGCGCTCGCGGCCTCATGGAACCGTTCGCTTGTCGTGCATGGCCTCGATCCGGACGTGGCGGCTCCGCGCGGGCGCGCGGATCATTCGGCCTTTGTGGAGGCGCGCGATCGCTTAGGGCGGATTGCGGCGATCGCCGCGCCGATGATGGAGCGGCTGTTCGCCGCGGTTGGCTCTAGCGGCTGCAGCATCGTGCTCACCGACACCTCCGGCATTATCCTTGAGCGGCGCGGCCGCGCCGAGGATGACGAAACCTTCAAGCAATGGGGCCTCTGGACAGGCGCCGATTGGAGCGAGGCGCGCGAAGGCACCAACGGCATCGGCACCTGCCTGGTGGAGCAGCGCCCGGTGGTGATCCAACGCGATCAGCATTTCGCCAGCCGCAATATCGGCCTCAATTGCATGGGCGCGCCGATCTTTGATCATGAGGGCGAACTCGCGGGCGTTCTCGATATTTCTTCCTGCCGGGCCGATCTCGGTGAGCCCATGGTGGCGCTGATTGGCGATGCGGTGGCGGATGCGGCGCGCCGGATTGAGGCGGAGAATTTCCAGGCGTCGTTCGCGGGCAAGCGCATCATCGTCGGCCCCGGCGATGGCGCGGGTGGGGCGGTGCTGTTTGCGGTGGATCGGGATGATCTGCTCATCGGCGCCACGCGTCGCGCGCGCAAGGCGTTCAGCCTCTCGCATGAGAATTTCCGCAACCCCAAGCCCGCGCGTGACGTGCTGCAAGAGTTCGGCGCTGGCGGCCCAGATCTCGATGCAGCAGAGCGCGGCGAGTTGCGGCGCGCGCTGGCGGGCGCAAACGGCAATGCGTCCCAGGCGGCCAAGGCGCTGGGGATTTCCCGCGCCACGCTCTATCGGCGCATGGCGCGGGTCGGCCTGCGTTAACGCGGTTTTCGCAGCGCTGCTGTCTCAGCGGCGAGACAATGGCGCGGTTCCGCTGTTTTCGGCGCCTTAAGCTTTCCGCCCCGCGGGCGCACCTTCCTCCTCAAGCGCTGCCACAAGACAGCCTGATCCGGAGGAAACACGATGGACACCGCAACACTTCCCAATTCCGGCCTGCGTTCGCCTTTTAAAGAGCGCTACGACAATTTCATTGGCGGCCGCTTTGTCCCGCCGAAAGCTGGCAAATATTTCGATAATTTCAGCCCTATCAACGGCAAGGTCGTCGGCCAGATCGCGCGCTCGGACGCCAGCGATATTGAAGCCGCGCTCGACGCCGCGCACGCCGCCAAAGACGCCTGGGGCCAAACCTCCGTCGCTGAGCGCGCGCGGATTTTGAACTTGATGGCTGATCGGATGGAGCAAAATCTCCAGCTGCTCGCCACCGCTGAAACCTGGGACAACGGCAAGCCGATCCGCGAAACCATGGCGGCGGACATCCCGCTCGCCATCGATCATTTCCGCTATTTCGCCTCCTGCATTCGCGCCCAAGAGGGCACGATGGGCGAGATCGACAATGACACCGTGGCCTATCATTTCCATGAGCCGCTCGGCGTTGTCGGCCAGATTATTCCGTGGAATTTCCCCATTCTGATGGCGGCGTGGAAGCTTGCGCCAGCACTTGCCGCCGGCAATTGCGTGGTTTTGAAACCTGCTGAGCAGACGCCGGCTTCGATCCTGGTTTGGGCCGAAATCGTCGGCGATCTCTTGCCGCCGGGCGTGCTCAACATCGTCAACGGCTTTGGCCTCGAGGCCGGCAAGCCGCTCGCCACCAACAAGCGAATCGCCAAGATCGCGTTCACCGGTGAGACGACGACGGGCCGTCTCATTATGCAATACGCCTCAGAAAACCTCATTCCGGTGACGTTGGAACTGGGCGGAAAATCCCCGAACATTTTCTTCGCCGATGTTGCGCGTGAGGATGACGATTTCCTCGATAAAGCCATCGAAGGCTTTGTGATGTTTGCGCTCAATCAGGGCGAGGTTTGCACCTGCCCCTCGCGTGCGCTGATTGATGAGCGCATCTATGATCGCTTCATGGAGCGCGCGCTCAAGCGCGTTGAAGCGATCGTGCAGGGCAGCCCGCTTGATCCGGCCACGATGATCGGCGCGCAGGCCTCATTCGAGCAGAAGGAAAAGATCCTCGCCTATTTCGATATCGGCCGCCAGGAAGGTGCGAAGGTGCTGACGGGCGGTGAGGCGGCGCATCTGCCGGGCGAGCTTGCGGGCGGCTATTATATCCGCCCCACTGTGCTGCAAGGGCACAACAAGATGCGCGTGTTCCAAGAGGAAATCTTCGGGCCGGTGGTGAGCGTCACGACGTTCAAAACGTCTGACGAGGCGCTCGAACTCGCCAACGACACGCTCTACGGCCTCGGCGCCGGCGTGTGGAGCCGCGATGCGAACACCTGCTATCGCTTCGGCCGCGGCATCAAAGCCGGCCGCGTGTGGACAAACTGCTACCATGCTTACCCGGCGCACGCGGCGTTCGGCGGGTATAAGCAATCGGGCATCGGGCGTGAAACGCACAAGATGATGCTCGATCACTACCAGCAAACCAAGAACATGCTGGTTTCGTATAGCCCGAAGAAGCTCGGCTTCTTCTGAGGCTAAAGGGCGGCGCCGGCGTTTCCTCCCCAGGCCGGCGCCGCTCCTTGCTTGGTTCGGGAAGCGATGGAGGAGATATGCCTACGCCTTTACGTGTCGTGGCTACAGATGCGGCGCGGGATTTGCTGAGCGAAATCCGCGCCGATCATCCCGATGTGCTGATCCATCAATCGGGCGGCTGTTGCGATGGCTCTTCACCGATGTGCTATCCGGCGGCGGAGTTTCGCGTCGGCGAAGGCGATGTAAAGCTGGGCGAGGTTGACGGCGTGGGCGTGTTTATCAGCGGCCCGCAATTTGAAGCCTGGCGGCATACGCAGCTGATCCTCGATGTCGTGCCTGGGCGCGGCGGCATGTTCTCGCTCGATAACGGGCGGGAGAAGCGCTTCCTCGCGCGGGCGCGCGCGTTCACCGCCGATGAGATGGCGGCGCTTGAGGGCTAAATCAGCCCGTCAAACAATCCGGGCTCCTTGGCGCGCCAGCCTTCGATCTGCAGCAGCCTGAGCTTGGTGGCGATGCCGCCTGTCGCGGAAAATCCAACCAGCCGGAAATTGGCGCCGACCACGCGATGGCAGGGCACAACGATCGCAAACGGATTGCGGCTGAGCGCTTGGCCCACGGCGCGCGCGCCGTCGCGCTCGCCAATGGCGTGGGCGATTTCGCCATAGGTGCGGGTTTTGCCGGCCGGGATGGCGCGCGCGGTGTCATAGACGCGCGCATTGAAGGCGCTCACGCGGCTCATATCGAGTTGGATGAGACGGAGATTTTTCTTTTCGCCGCGCAAGAGGCCGCTGATGGCCTCGATCGCGTGCGCGATGGGCTTGGGCGGCTGCTCGATCTCATCGGCGCTGGGGCAAAGGCGGAGCAGGCGCGTGCGCGTGGCCTCGAACGTAGCTTCCGGCAATTGCACGCCAATCACCCCGCGCGGCCCCCAGGCGATGCCGCAGCGGCCGATTGTGGTGTCGAACAGGGCGTAGGCGTGCATCGCAAGTCTTGCCGAAAACGACTCGAAGGATTAGAACATATAGCGAACATGCTGCCCCGTCCAGCCCCCGATTTTGCCGGCCATGCCGCCATCTTGGCGGGCCAGCCTTTGCATGAGCTTTGCCCGGCGGCGCCTGGGGCGGAGGCGGCGGCGCTTGGCTTGGCGCTGGGGCTGGCGGCGCAGGCGGCGGGGCCGGTGATTTGGGCGGGCGAAGAGGGCGTGTTCGCGGAAGAGGGCGCGCCTTACCCCCCAGGGCTGGCGCAATTTGGCCTGACGCCCGATCGACTCATTGTTGTGCGTGCGGCTAAGCGCGAGGAGGCGCTTTGGGCGGCTGAGCAGGGGCTTTCGCTGCCCGGCGCCACAGTGATCTGCACGCTGAGCCTAGGCGGCAAGCCGCTCGATCTCAAAGCCACGCGGCGTTTGCTTTTGTTTGCTGAGCGCACGCGCGCGCGTTGCTTGCTTGTGCGCCCGCTGGCGGAAGCGAGCGCGGCGTTCACACGCTGGCGCGTCGCGCCGGCGGCAAGCTTTGGTGAAGCGCGCGAGCTTGGCGCGCCTGCTTATGCGCTTGAACTTGTGCGCAGCCGTTCGGGGCCGGCTGGCGCGCGTTTTATTCTTGAATGGAACGCCCATGAACGCTGCTTCGCAGAACGCGAGTTGGCTCGCGCTACATTTGCCGCGCCTTTCAACGGATCGGCTGATCCGCGCCAAGCGCGCGCCTGAGGGCCGGGCGCTCGCCGCCTACGCCAAACAAGGCGGCGCCTTTTTGCTGACAGGCGTGGATGCGCGCGCTTCATCCTTGGGTTTGCGGCTGGCGATGTCGCTTGCGGATGCGCGCGCGATCCATCCTGATCTTGTCGCCATGGAGGCGGAGCCGGAGGAGGATGCGCGCGCGCTCGATCATATCGCGGCATGGTGCGAACGCTTTACGCCGATTGTGGTGCTAGATGCGCCTGATGGGCTGTTTCTCGACATCACCGGATGCGGACATCTCTTTGGCGACGCTGCGGCGTTGCGCGATCAGATCGCAGCGCGATTGGAGGCGCAGGGCTTTGCCTGCCGCGCGGCGTTGGCGCAGACGCCCGGCGCAGCTTGGGCGTTGGCGCGCTATGGCGCACACATGAAGGCGCATGATGATCCGGTGCAAAGCCTCGCGCCCTTGCCAGTGGCGGCGCTGCGCTTGGATGATGCGGCCGCTGCGCTGCTGCGCCGCTTGGGGCTGAAAACCATCGGTTCGCTTTTGCATGCGCCGCGCGCGTCTTTCACGGCGCGCGCGGGGGAGAAGGCGATGCTGCGACTGGATCAAGCTTTGGGCCGCGCGCCGGAGGTGCTTGCCCCGAGACGGCCAGCGCCGCCGATATTTGCGCTGCGGCGTTTTCTTGAGCCGCTGTTCAGCACGGAAACCATCCTGCAAGCGGGTGAGCGGCTCTGCCTTGATGTGATCGCTAAGCTGGAGCTGCGCGGCGCCGGCGCGCGGGCGCTGGAGCTGCATCTGTTTGGCGTCGATGGCCGCGATCGCGTCATCAGCGTGGGCGTGAGCCGGCCGGAGCGTCAGCTCAAGCCGCTGATGCGGCTGCTGCGTGAAAAGCTCGAGCGCGCGGCGGAGAATCTCAACGCCGAATTCGGCATCGAAGCGGCGCGGCTGGATGTTGTGCGGCTTGAGCGGATCGATCATGCGCAGAGCGGGCTTGTCGCCGCCGAAACCGTGCACGCGAGCGCAGATCAGATCGCCGCGATCGTGGATGTACTGAGCGCGCGGCTTGGCCCCAAGCGCGTGCTGCGCGCCAAGCTGCATGAGGCGCACGTCCCGGAAAAAGCCGGCGCCTGGAGCGCGGCGTTGGGAGAAAAGAGAGCGCGGCCACTCGCCGCCGCGCGATGGCGTGATGCGCCGCCCGCTGACGCTGTTTGCGCGCCCGCAGCCGATCGAAACGCTCGCCGCCGTGCCGGATGGCCCGCCAATCCGCTTCCGCTGGCGGCGCGTGCTGCGCGAGGTGGCGCGCGCCGAAGGGCCAGAGCGCATCAGCGGCGACTGGATGAGCGCAGCGGCGGCGCGCGATTATTATCGCGTGGAGGATAAGGAGGGGCGACGGTACTGGCTCTATCGCGAGGGCTTGTATGGCG
>DAORMO010000038.1:0-6898 GCA_035440585.1 Terricaulis sp. | reverse complement strand
ATTTTTCCTTCCTGCGCTCCGGTTCGCATCCGGAGGAGATGGTGGAAACCGCGCTGGCGCTTGGGCTTTCTGGCATCGGTATCGCCGATCGCAACACGCTGGCCGGCGTGGTGCGCGCGCATGTGATGGCCAAGTCGCTACGCGCGGAGGGCAAGGGCGCGCTCAAGCTGATCGTGGGCGCGCGGCTGGTGTTTCGTGATGGAACGCCAGACGTGCTGGCTTACCCGAAAAATCGCGCCGCTTACGCCAATCTCGCGCGGTTGTTAAGCACAGGAAATTTACGCGCGCCGAAGGGGGAGTGCTTTCTCGATCTTGCGGATCTGCTTGCGCACGCCGAAGGGCTGCGCTGCATCCTCATTCCGCCCGATGATGTGACGGCGTTTGGCCTTATGTCAGAAACCCTTGCCGCGCTGCGCGTAGCGTGCGGGGCGGTATGGTTGGCGGCGCCATTCCGGTTTGACGGCGAGGATCGCCGCCGCATCCGCGTGCTGAAAGCGCTCGCCGCCGAAACCGGGGCGCAGCTGATCGCCACCACAGAGCCGCTGATGCACGGTCCGGCGCGGCGGGCGCTGCTGGATGTCGTCACTTGCATTCGGGAGAAGAAAAAGCTCAGCGATGCAGGGCTTTTGCTGGCGAAGAATGCAGAGCGGCATTTGAAGCCGGAAGCGGAGCTGCGCCGGCTCTACCATGATGCGCCTGAAGCGGTGGATGAAACGCTGGCGTTCCTCGGCGGCGTTTCGTTTTCGATGGATGATCTTGCGTATGAATATCCTGAGGAAACGGCGGAAGGTTTCTCTGATCCGCAAGCGGCGCTTGAACATCTGGCGTGGCAGGGGCTGGAAAAACGCTATCCAAACGGCGCGCCCCAGGGCGTGATTGCATCGCTTGCGCGCGAACTCGGCATTGTCGCGCGGCTTAAATATGCGTCGTATTTTCTCACGGTGGCCGACATCGTCGCCTTTGCGCGTTCGGGCAAGGATCGGCACGGGAATACGATTGATCCCATCCTCTGCCAAGGGCGCGGCTCGGCCGCGAATTCGACGATTTGTTTTGCCCTCGGCGTGACAGAGGTGAACCCCGACGGCGGCCATCTCGTGTTCGAGCGTTTTGTCTCAGAGGAACGCAACGAGCCGCCCGATATCGATATCGATTTCGAGCATGAGCGCCGCGAGGAGGTGATCCAATACATCTACCAGAAATATGACCGTGCGCGCGCCGGGCTTTCCGCCGTCGTGATCTGCTATCGCGGACGCAGCGCCGTGCGGGAGTCAGCCAAAGTGTTTGGCTATTCCGAAGATAGCGTTGGGGCGCTCTCTTCCATGCTGCATTGGTGGTCGCGCGGGGTGGATCTGAACGATCTGCGCGAGAAAGGCTTTGATATCGGCGATGCGCGGCTGATGCAGTGCATTGCGCTGGCGAATGAGCTCCAGGGCTTTCCGCGGCACCTTTCGCAGCATGTCGGCGGCTTTGTGATCACGCGCGAGAGTTTGCACGATGTCGTGCCCATTCAAAACGCGGCGATGGAAGATCGCACGGTAATTGAATGGAATAAGGATGATCTTGAAGCGCTGAAAATACTGAAAGTCGACGTGTTGGGGCTGGGCATGCTGAGTTGCCTGAAAAAAGCGCTTGATATGATGCAGGCGCATTATCCCGGCTGGCAAAAGCCGCTGCCAAACGCGGCCGGAAAGGCAGAGATCGCGTGGTTTTCGCCGCAGAATGATCCGCGTGTTTACGCCATGCTGCAGCGCGCCGATTCACTCGGCACATTCCAGGTGGAGAGCCGCGCGCAGATGACGATGCTGCCACGGCTTAAGCCAAAGGAGTTTTATGATCTCGTGATCGAGGTCGCCATCGTGCGGCCGGGGCCGATCCAGGGCGGGATGGTGCATCCGTATCTGAGGCGGCGGCAGGGCGAGCCGGTCATTTATCCCTCGGAGGAATTGCAAGGGGTGCTTGAGCGCACGCTTGGCGTGCCGCTGTTTCAAGAGCAGGCGATGCAGATCGCGATCGTCGCCGCCGGCTTTACGCCGTCTGAGGCCGATAAGCTGCGCCGTGCGATGGCGACGTTTAAGCGTGTCGGCACGATTGGCGCGCTGAAGGATAAGTTCATCAATGGGATGATCGGAAAAGGCTATGAGCGCGCCTTTGCCGAAGCGTGCTTCACGCAGATCGAAGGCTTTGGCGAATATGGCTTTCCTGAAAGCCACGCGGCCAGCTTCGCTATTCTTGTGTATGTGTCATCCTGGCTCAAATGCTATTACCCGGACGTGTTCGCCGCCGCGCTGCTGAACGCGCAGCCGATGGGGTTTTACGCGCCGGGCCAGATCGTGCGCGATGCGGCCGAGCATGGCGTTGAGGTGCGCGCGATCGATATCAATCATTCGCATTGGGATAATACGCTGGAGCAGGGCCCCGAAGCGGCCAAGCGTCTGCATTGGCGTCACGCGGAGATGAAAGATGATGTGCGCGCCACGCACGCGCTGCGGCTTGGCTTCCGCCAAGCCAAGGGCCTCAAACAAGAAGAGATGGAGCAACTCGCCACCCGGCGTGGGCGGGGCTACGATTCTGTGCGTGATGTCTGGCTGCGCAGCGGCTTGCCGGCCTCCACGATTGAGCGGCTGGCCGATATAGATGCGTTCCGCTCGCTCGGGCTTGAGCGGCGCGACGCGCTATGGGCCGTGCGCGGGCTTAATCGCGTGGGCGGGCAGGAGGATCTGCCGTTGTTCGCCCAGGCGCACGATCCCACGCGTGAGCCGGATTTTGATTTGCCGGGCATGAGCATGGGCGAGCATGTGGTGGAAGATTATCGCACGCTGGGGCTTTCGCTGAAAACGCACCCTGCCGCGCTGCTGCGTGAAGAGATGGCCGCCCGCCGCGCCATTCGCGCTGAAAAGCTGGCGCACATTCCGAACGGCCAGCGTGTGCGCGTGGCGGGGCTGGTGCTGGTGCGCCAGCGGCCGGGCACAGCCTCGGGCGTTATTTTCATGACGATGGAGGATGAAACTGGGGTTTCCAACATCGTGGTGTGGCCCAAAGTGTTTGAGCAATTCCGGCGCGAGGTGTTGGCGGGGCGGCTGGTGGCTGTGGACGGCCCGGTGCAGAGCGAAAGCGGCGTGATCCACGTGATCGCCGAGCGCATTCATGATTGGACGCCCATGCTGGCGCAGCTTTCAACGCAACATTCGCTCGATCCATCCACGCGCGCCGATGAAGCCCGCTCCAATCGCGGGCCTGATCCGCGTGAGCCGCATCCGCGCAATGTGCGCATCAATCTGGATGTTTCCGCCGCTGCAGGCGTCATGCCTAAGGGGCGGAATTTTCACTGATTGCGCCAGCGCGAGAAGATCGCGGTCGGCACAACAAGATCGCGCCCCGCATGCGGCAGCGCCATCTCGCCCGCTTCCCAATCGCCGCCCTCGAAGAATTGCCGCGCCACCTGATCGAGCGCGATGTAAGAGAGGCGCACTGCATACACCGTGGCGATCATGAAGCCCTTAGCGCTGGCGCGATCATCAGGATTGGTGCGCAGAAGCTGCTGGCAGGCCTCAAGCAACGCCGGCAGATCGCTTTCTAGCCGCCAGGTCTCGCCATCGGGCCCGCGCCCGAACTTGGGCGGATCAAGGATGACGCCATCGTAGCGGCGCCCGCGCCGGATCTCGCGCCGCACGAAAGCCAGCGCATCGTCGCAAATCCAGCGGATCGGCGCTTGGGAAAGGCCAGCCTCGGCCTGATTATCGCGCGCAAAGCCGATGGCTTTTTTCGAGGCGTCCACATGCGTCACCTTCGCGCCCGCTTTGGCGCAGGCAAGCGAGGCAAGCCCGGTATAGCCGAAGAGGTTTAAAACCTCAGGCTGGGGGCCGCGATGGGCTTTAATGCACTCGCGCGCAGAGCGCCAATGCACCGAATGTTCGGGGAAGAACGCCAGGTGCCGGAAGGGCGTGGGGCGCGAAAGGAAACGCAGATCATCCCATGCGAGCGTCCAGGTTTGCGGCAGCTCACGATTAAAGCGCCAGCGGCCGCCATCTTCGTCATCGACTGAAGAGGGCGCGAAGATCGCATCGGCGCTATCCCATTCGCGCGCAGCCAGCGCCGGCGCCCAAAGCGCTTGCGGCTCTGGCCGCACAAAGCGGTAGGGGCCCACTTGCTCGAGCTTGGCGCCATTGCCGGAATCCAAGATCCGGTAATCGCGCCAATCATCGGCCACTAGAATCTTAGGCGCGTGCGCCGTCATACCCGCGTCTCCGCCACACATCGTAGAGCATCACCGCGGTGGCGACGGCGAGGTTTAAACTATCGGCCCGCCCGCGCATCGGCAGCTTCACCAGCGTATCGCAGGCCGCTTCCATCTCAGCATTGAGCCCCGATTGCTCATTGCCCATGAACACGATCACCCGTTCGGGCAGGCCTGCGTCAACGCTCATCTCAGCGCCTTTCAGAGAAGCGCCGATCATGGCCGCGCCGCGCGTGTCTCGGTAGCGGACAAGTTCGTCCAACGAAGCGCGCGCCAGCTTCATCGCAAAGATCGAGCCCATGGTGGCGCGCACCGCCTCCACCGAAAACGGATCGCAGGTTTCCCCAATCAGCACCACCCCGCCCGCGCCGGTGGAATCGGCGGTGCGAATGATCGTGCCGAGATTGCCAGGGTCGCGGACGCCATCGAGCGCCACGATCGTGGCGCCCTCCAAGCTTTCGAGCGGGGCGAGGCGCTGTCTGTAGGCGCCAATCACCGTCTGCGGATTGTCGCGTTTCGCGATTTGCGCGAGTATGCTCTCGCTCGTCTCGATCAGGCGCACGCCGCGCCCATCGGCTTGATCCAGCAGCTGCCGCACCGGCGCCCGCTCAAGCGCGGCGGGGGAAAACAGCAGAATATCGGGCCAAGCTCCCAAATCGGCGGCCTCCAACGCCAGCCGCGCGCCTTCGGCCAGGAACAGGCCGGTTTCGCTGCGGCCTTTTTTGGCGTGCAGTGCTTTCAGCATTTTAATGAGCGGGTTGGCCGCGCTGGTAATCTGATGGGCCATCGCCGCGCTTTCTTCGCCCTCCGGGGTTTTCTGGTTTTCGCTTATTTCACCCCGCGTTAGAAGGGCGTTAAGCGGATTGAATGTGTTGCGCCCGCGGCGGGAAAGATGATCAGCCTGTTCTTCTCTCAGTTGATCCTGTTCGCGGCGGCCGCCCTCATTGGCTTTGCGCTGGGGTGGCGGCTGTATCTGCTTTCGATCGCCGCCCGCCGGCAGGCCGATGAGCGTGAACTTGAAAAGCTCCGGGGTGATCTGGCGGAGGCGCAAGTGCGCCGCGCGCGCCTCTCATGAGCCTCTCTGATGAGCCCGCGCGCCGCCCGATCGCGTTCTGGATCGGCATCGCCGGCGTGATGGTTTGCGCCATTGCCGGGATGGTGGGCGCGCATGACGGCTCGGTGTGGCGCTTGCCGGCCGTGCTTGAGGGCCGGGTTGAGCAGGCGCTGAGCGCGGGCGGCCAAGGCGGCCTCGAGGTGCGGATGGATGGCCAGCGCGCGCTGCTGCGCGGCGTCGTTGCTGATGAAGCTGCGATTGAAACGGCGCGGCGGGTGGCGCTCAGCGCCGCTGGCGCAGGCGGCGCTTGGGCAGGCGGGGTCACGGGCGTTGATGTTTCGGAGGTCGAGGTTGGCCGCGTGGACCAGCCCTTCATTTGGAACATCCGCCGCCAGGACGACACCATCGTGCTCGACGGCGCCGTGCCCAGTGAGGCAACCCAGCGCATGCTGATGCGCAATGCGGCGGCGGCGTTTCCCAACGCGCACGTGGTGGACGGCATGCGCATCGCCGGCGGGGCGGCCTCGCCGCGCTTTGCCGATATGGCGCGTGAGGCGATTGCGCGGGTGGCGGCGCTCACCACGGGCGAGGCGCGCATCGTCAACGAGCAGATCGTGTTTATCGGCGATGGATCGAGCGCCGCTGTTGCAGCGCTGCAATCGGCCTTCGCGGAGCCGCCCGCGCCGTTCCGCGCGCGCTTTGACGTCACCACCGATGGCATTGATCTGCGCCATCCCGAATTGCAGGGGCTCAACCTGCAGCGCGGCGATGCGGATACGTGCGCGGCGGCGTTTGATCGGCTGATGGATCGCAATGTCATCAATTTCGCGACAGGCTCGGCGGCGATCGATCCATCTAGCCGCGCGGTGCTGGATGCGTTGGCTTCAGTGGCGCTGCGCTGTGATCGCTTTGCAATCGAGGTCGCCGGCCACACCGATAGCCAAGGCCTGCGTGAGATGAATATGGAGCTCTCCAGCCGCCGCGCCGATGCGGTGGCCGCGTATTTGGCGAGCCAAGGCGTGGCCCGCGCGCGCCTGACCGCGCGCGGCTATGGGCCAGATCGCCCGCGCGCGAGCAACGCCACGCCAGAAGGCCAGGCGCAGAACCGTAGGATTGAGTTCAATGTGGCGGGCTGACCGAGGACAAACGCCATGATCCATCTGATCGCGCAATTGGCGCCATTTCTCTTGCTCGCCGTGGCGTTCGCCATGTTGGCCGGCTGGGCGTTGTCCTTGCAACACGATGCCGCCAAAGAGGCGGCGATCAAGCGCGAGCGAGAGCGGGTGCTGCGCGATATCGTGGCGCTCGCCGCTGGTGAAAACGGCGCCGCCAATGATGATGCAGCGGCGGAGCGGGATAATGACGTCGCCCGGCGCATGGGTGAAATCCACATCGCCCGCATTGCTGAATTGGAGCGCCAGCTGAGCGCCGCGCGCTCCAACGCAGATAGCGCGGCCGCGCAGGCCGCAGAATTGCAGCGCATGCTTGAGGCGCGCGAAGCTGAGCCTGAGCCCGCGCACGTGATTGAGCCCGAGCCGGAGGCCGCGCCGCAGCCTAGCGTGGATGAAGAAGCCATCACGCTGCAGGCGTGGCGTTTGCGCTATTTTGAG
>DAORMO010000037.1:4620-18767 GCA_035440585.1 Terricaulis sp. | reverse complement strand
TCCAACTTTCCGGTCCATCCTAACTTCAAGGGCAGACGCGTTTGAAGGGGCTGGGCCAGTCCAGATAAGTTTGTCGTCGGAAAGAGGGGCGGGGTGCGATGCGCGCGCGGCGAGAACCTGATAAATGTCGAGCAATGCCGGCCCTGAAGCGACGCGCTCAACAGACACCCTTCCGAAGCGGTTCTGAAGATGCGTGGCGATTGCCCGTTCGATTTCGTCGCGCGGCGAAAACCCTATATGTCCCGCTTCTGTGGGCACGATTAATGTATGACCGGTGCGATTTATCACCAGTGCACCGCCCAAACCGGTGCCTGGGCCAATGACGCTGGTGATCCTATCGGCGCCTATGCCGAATTCGCCTTGCAACCTGAGTGTGGCGCTTGGTGCAAGGTGCGCGAGCGCGTGCCCCGCCGCCTCAAAATCATTTAGCACGCTCAGGCCTTCGAGCCCAAGTTGTGCGGGGAGGATGGCTGGTTGAATAACCCAGCGGTTGTTCGTGAACTTCAGCAGGTCCGCCTGTACGGGGCAGGCGACGGCGATTGCGGCGCGTCGCGGCGCGGGGTAGCCAAGCTTCGCCGCATAGGTGGCCCAGGCCGAAGATAGATCCGCGAAGTCACTCGTCGCGAGATGTATCTCATGCGAAAGTGAGATATCTCCCGCGATCGATCGCGAAGCGATCGCAAAGCGTGCGTGTGTGCCGCCGATGTCAGCCACAACGATATCGGCATGACCTGCGCCATCGTCTTGTATAATCGGCGACCGCTTAATGTGAATCACGTGTCGGCCTCGGCGCGGTCTGGCTTTCGGCTTGGTCTTTCACGCGCAGCGTGCAAAGTGCGGCGATCAGCCATGAGGCGCCGCCCAAGGCGAGCGCATAGATCGCTTCTCCGTTGAAGAACGTTTTCAGTAAGACGCCCAAAACGGTGGCCGCGACAAGTTGTGGCGCTACAATAAAGATGTTGAAAATTCCCATAAAGACGCCCATTTTTTTGGTCGGCAGCGAGCCCGCGAGGATGGCGTAAGGCATCGATAAAATCGATGCCCAGGCAAAGCCCACGCCGATCATGGGAAGCCAGAGAAGCGCTGGATCGCTGATCCAAAGAAACGAGAATAGTCCTACGGCGCCAAGAACAAGATTGAACGCATGCGCAGCGCGGCGGCCCAAGCGTGCGGCGGCGAATGGGATGAGGATTGCGGCGAACGCCGCAACGCCATTATAAATCGCAAACAATACACCAACCCAATCGGCGCCGTCATTGAAGGATTGTGAGGTGGTGTCGAGCGTGCCGTAATGATGGGTGGTTACGGCGGCGGTTGCGTATATCCACATCGCGAACAGCGCGAACCAAGAAAAGAACTGAACGATCGTGAGGTCGCGCATGGTCGGCGGCATGCTGAACATGTCGCCGATGATCTCGACAACGCCATGATTGGTGTGGCCGCGGCCGATAAGGACGCCAACTACGATCTGTGCGGCGCCAAAGGCGCTGATAAGCGCCGCCAACAAGAAAAGTTCTTTCTCGAGTCGAAAGCCGTAGACGATGGCCGTCGCGCCCAGGCCGGCGGCAAACCAGCTTGCGCCACTCGTGCGAAAATAGGATTCAGATTTTAACGCTTGACGGGGCGCTTCTCCTAGGCCGCCGATACGCTTTCGTTCAAAAATGTCTAATTCTTCGGGAGTGTATTCCTTCGTCGAAAGCACCGTCCACAACACTGCCGCAAGCAGGCACGCGCCGCCGATATAGAAGGCGAGTTTCACGGAATCGGGTGTTCCCCCGCCCGCCGCCGTGTTCGAAACGCCGAACCAATTGGTCATCATCCACGGCAGAGCTGAGGCAAGCACCGCGCCCAGGCCGATGAAGAAGCTCTGCACCGCATAGCCGGTAGTGCGCTGTCGTTCCGGCAGGTTGTCGCCCACAAAGGCGCGAAATGGCTCCATCGTGATGTTGATGGATGCGTCCATGATCCACAATGCCCCGGCCGCGATCCATAGCGTGGGCGAATGCGGCATCGCCATAAGGGCGAGAGTCGTTAGGATTGCGCCGATAAGGAAGTACGGGCGGCGGCGGCCAAGCTTGGTCCACGTGCGATCGCTCAGATAGCCGATGATCGGCTGCACGAGCAGGCCGGTGGCGGGCGCGGCGATCCAAAGGATCGCGAGGTCGTCAATGTTCGCGCCGAGCGATTGGAAAATGCGGCTGGTGTTTGCGTTCTGAAGCCCAAAGCCGATCTGGATTCCGAAGAAGCCAAACGACATATTCCAGATCTGTATGAAACTGAGCCGCGCGCGTTCCATGCAGTGTTCTCCCTCGGTGGCGGGTTGATCCCGCTTTAGATTAGCGTCTGACGGGCGTGAAGCGGATCGCCTGGCCGCCGCCAGGCGCCAAATCAAGGGTGAGCACATCGGCGCTCGTGACGATGCGCTCTTCAATGACGATGTCGGTGCGCGCGATGCCGCGCCAATCGGCGTTTGGGCCATCGCGATAGATTTGCGCGCGATAGCGGCGGCCGCGATCTAGAAAGGAAAGCGCGGCGGTGAGCGTGCGCGGCTCTTCATCGGTAATGGCGCCGAGATACCAATCATGGCTCGCGCGATCTTTGCGGACGATCGTGACGTAATCGCCAACAACGCCGTTAAGAACGCGCGTCTCAGCCCAGTCTGCGGGCACATCGACGATAAACTGAAAGGGGCCTGGATTGGCCTCATAATGCTCAAGCAAATCCGCCGCCATTTGGATCGGGCTGTAGATCACGACATAGAGTGCAAGTTGCTTCGCCCAAGTGGTGGCCACGCCATCCGGCGCGCGCGTTTCCATGCCCAAAATGCCGGGTGTGAAGTCCATCGGGCCAGCGAGCATGCGTGTGAAGGCGAGCATCGGCTCATGCTCCGGCGGATTGCCGGGGTTGCCCCAGGCGTTGTATTCCATGCCGCGCGCGCCCTCGCGTGTAATCCAATTGGGGTAGGTGCGGCGCAGGCCCGTGTCCTTGATCGGTTCGTGCGGGTTTATGGCGATGCGCCGGCGCGCCGCGGCCTCTACGACGCGCAGATGATGGCGCGCCATTTCCTGGCCCTCGTGCCAGGCATAGCGCACAGAACCATCGTCCATACGCACGCGCGCTTGCCCCGCGTCGGAAACATAGCCGGTTTTCACGACGTGGACGCCGAGGCGTTCATAGAGCGCGAAGGCGTCATCCAGCTGCGCCTCGTAGTGAGCCGCGTTCGCGGAGGTTTCGTGATGGCCGATCAGGCGCACGCCGCGCTCTCGTGCATAATGGGCGATGCGCTCAATGTCGAAGTCGGGATAGGCTTCGGTGAAACTGAACTCCTCGCCATTGCCAAACCAATCGCCGTCCCAGCCGATGTTCCAGCCTTCCACCAGCACGCCGGAAAAGCCGTGGCGCGCCGCGAAGTCGATATAACGCAGTGTTGTTTCAGTGGTGGCGCCGTGTTGTGGACCGGACGCCCAGGTGGCCGTGCCCAAATGCATTTGCCACCAGATGCCGATGTATTTTCCGGGTTGAAACCATGACACATCGCCAATCACGTTCGGCTCGTTCAGATTCAGGATCAAATTGGATTCAATCAGCGCGCCAGCGTTGCCGGTGATCTGCAGCGTGCGCCAAGGCGTATGAAACGGCGCAGTGCGCGTGACCGCGGCGTCGCCGACGCCGGGCGTAAGCGTTGCGCGCAGCGTCCGATCCACTGTGCGCATGAGGTTCATGCCAGAATAATCGATCAGCGCGGCCTCGTGGATCGAGACATGCACACCATCCTCAAGCCTAACCGTGAGAGGTGTCTGCGCAACGCCGACGCCCTCAATCGGCGTGCGATTGTAGAGATATTCTTCACGATTCCACCCCAACGCCTCGGTCCAGAAAGCCTCACCGGATTGAGCGAAGACGAATTCGGTGAGCTCGTTGAGAATGTGAACCTCGCGCAGCCCCTCCTGATCCGGCAATTCATATCGAAATCCAACGCCATCGTCATAGACGCGAAACACCACGTCAAACTGCCGGCGCGGGCCATTGCGCTCGGAGAACGTGGCGCGCAACTCGTTGTAGTGATTT
Organism: Terricaulis sp.; assembly: GCA_035440585.1. GTDB lineage: Bacteria > Pseudomonadota > Alphaproteobacteria > Caulobacterales > Aquidulcibacteraceae > Vitreimonas. The sequence goes on along the minus strand of DAORMO010000037.1, from coordinate 14,699 downwards.
CGAACGAAGCGTTGTTCGCCCCAAGGCTGCTCCCAACGTTGGTTGAAGGAGCGCGATGATTGCGACGTCATCTCAAGATTGCGCTCAAATTTCGGCGCATTGACAAACAGAAAGCCAAGCCGCGATGGCGCTATAACAGGCGCGCCGTCGCGGCTGATCGCGTAACTCGCGCGGCCTTCGCCATTGATGTCGATTTCTACCACGATGTCGCCGTTCGGCGAGGCGATGCGCGCCACCGGAGCGGCCAACGCCGGGGAAATTAGCAACCACACGCTCGCAAGCAGGGCGGCGGTACGCATCAGCATGGGCGATCTCCGGATTTAGCGCGCGCTTGCAAATCGGCGCGATTGGTGCATGAACGGGGCTGTGAAAAATTTTGCATAGAGCGGCGCCGCGTGAGCAAGCGAACCACTAAGCTGGAGGATTTGGCGAAGCTTGCCGGCGTGTCGATTTCCACGGCGTCCCGCGCGCTGAACGATAGCCCCGCGATCAATCGGCAAACCAAGCAAACGATTTGGCGATTGGCGCGCGAGCACAATTATCCGTTCCGGCACTACATGCCCGCAGGACCGATCGGCGCCGAAGCCACCATCGCTGTTGTCGTCCCGCGGCCGTCGGGACGCGAATTGCTGTTGAATGATCCGTTCTTTCTGGAGCTGCTGTCCGGCCTCGGCGAAGCGGCGCGCGCGCGTGATTGCGATTTGCTCGTGAGCCATGTGGCGCCGACGACATTTGAAGATATCTCCGTGCTGATGAGCACGTCGCGTGCTGATGGCGTTGTGTTCCTGGGGCAGAGCACACTGCACGCCGCGTTCAATCAACTCGCCGAATCTGAGAGCCGGTTTGTTGTCTGGGGCGCGCAATTGCCCGGACAGCTCTATTGCTCCGTGGGCAGTGATAATACGGCGGGCGCACGCCGGGCGACGGCGCATTTGCTCCGTCTGGGCCGGAAGCGAATCGTATTCTTGGGCGATATCGCTGATCCAGAGCCGATGCAGCGGCATCGCGGTTATCTTGATGCGCTTGCGCATGCGGGCGTTCGAATCGATCCGACGCTCACAGTGCCGGCGCATTTCGAGCTCGAATCCGCCGTCGCGGCGGTAGAGTCGTTGCTGCAGGATGGCGCCAAGTTCGATGGCGTGGTGGCGGCAAGCGATCTTATCGCCCTGGGCGCTATCCGCGCTTTGCAACGCGCAGGGCGTACCGTTCCAGGCGATGTCTCGGTGATCGGGTTCGATAACGTGCGCTTTGCGCGGTATGCCTCGCCCGCTTTGTCGACCATCGGGCAGGACACGCTCAAAGCCGGGCGGCTGCTTGTGTCCAAGCTGCTGGACGCTGGCGACAGCAAGAAGACGCAACGGTCCGAACGTTTGCCGACGGAGCTGATCGTGCGCGAGTCCTGCGGGGGCTAGCGGCAGGCTCATTGGGCGCGCGCAATAAGGCCAGCAAAGCCTGGCAAGCCGCCCGCGTCGTCAGTGTTGACGGCGTAGACAATCTCCCACCCCGCCGGCAGGGTCCAATCAACGCGCGCGGCGCCAAGGTTGAACGTGCACAGCAGCACTTCGCCGTTCGCGCTACGGGAGAAACTCAAAAGTTCGCCGCAGGCCGCCTGAAACGCGATCGCGCCGGTGCGCAGGGCCGGAAAGCGCCGCCGCAGCGCTAGGCTTGATCGCGCGGCGTGCAGCGTCGAGTGGGCGTCCGCTTCTTGCGTGTCCGCGGCGAGGAGATAGTGCTGCGGCGGGACTGGTAGCCAGGGCGCTGTTTCCGAGAAGCCGGCATTCGTCGCTGCGCCGCGCCAGGGAATCGGCGTGCGCGCGCCGTCGCGCCCCAGTGTCAGCGGCCAATTGGCGATCGCTTCTGGATCGCGCAATTGATCTTGCGTGATGATCGCTTGCGGAAGCCCCAGCTCTTCGCCTTGATAGACGAAGATTGAGCCGCGCAACGACACGAGCAAAAGCATCGTCATGCGCGCGAGCGCCTGAGAATCGCGGCCGTGCGCCCAACGTGAAGCGACGCGCGGCGCATCGTGATTGGAAAATGCCCAGGCGGGCCAGCCCTCGCAGCTAATATCTGGCCAATTCTCGCTGGCTGCGCGCACCAGATCCGGCGAAAGCGTGTCAGCATATAGGTATTGAAAGCCGTAGGCGCTGTGCAAGCGATCATCACCTTGCGTGTAGAGGCGCATTTCTGTTGAGGCTTGCTCGCCGCCGACCTCGGCCACCAGGAACGCGCCGCCGTAAGATTCGCAGAGCGCGCGCACGCGGGTGAGAAAATTGGGGATGTCAGGGTGTGATTGATTGAAAAAGTGGTGCTGATAATCAAACGGCCGCGTGCGCTTGGCGGCAGTGTCGAGAACGGGCGGATTGTCGCGCAGCGATGGATCGTGCATCGCGAAATTGATCGCATCCAAGCGGAAGCCATCGACACCGCGCTTGAGCCAGAATTCGGCAACGCGGAGCAGCGCGGCCTGAACCTCCAGATTATGAACGTTGAGATCGGGCTGATCGGACTGGAAATTGCTGAGATAATATTGTTGGCGCCGTGCATCCCATGTCCAGCACGGGCCTTTGAAGACCGATTGCCAATTGTTCGGCGGCGCGCCGTCGGGTTTGGCGTCAGCCCAGACGTACCAATCGGCCTTAGGGTTATCTTTGTCGCGCCGGCTTTCTTGAAACCAGGCATGTTTGTCGGCGGTGTGCGAATAGACCTGATCGATGATGAGCTTCAGGCCGCGCGCATGCGTGGCTTCAACCAGCGCGTCGAAATCAGCCAGCGCGCCAAAAACAGGATCAACATCGCAATAATCTGAGATATCGTAGCCAAAATCGCGCATGGGCGATGTGTAAAAGGGCGAGAGCCAGATCGCATCGACGCCAAGCGCGCAAATATAATCGAGGCGCTCGATAATCCCGCGCAAATCGCCAAAACCGTCATTGTTGGAATCGGAGAAACTGAGCGGATAGATGTGATAAATGATGGCCCCGCGCCACCAGGCGCCGTCATCTACGTGTGCTTGCGACGTGGGTGCAGAGAGGGTGCTGATGCTCACGGGCGCTCCGAAATGCAAACGATGTAATCAAGCGGGCCGATGTTGACGGCGATGACGCCAGGCGCGCGAGCCGCTGTCGCGCATGCGCCGTGAAGCGCGCGCCAGGTTGCAGAGCGCGGGTCGATTTCCACATTGGCGGAGATTGGTGTGTTGGCGGTGTTAAGCGCTACGAGGATTTCGATATTGTCGAGCACGCGCGAGAACGCAAAGACGCCTGGCGCATCTCCATAGGCGCGGACAATTTGCCGCCCGCGACGCAACGCCGGATGAGCGGCGCGGATAGCCGCCATTCCGGCAATGGCCCGATAGAGCGGAGAGCTTGTGTCGAAGTTGGCGGTCGCGGTGCTGGCGCGTGAACCGATCAACCGATTGTCGTTGTAAGACGCAACTTGACTGGCAAACAGGGATTCGCGCGCATCCTGATCGTTCCCGTCGCCGGTGAAGCCTTGCTCATCGCCGTAATAGATCACAGGCACGCCGCGCGAAAACATCATGAGGGCGTGGCCGAGCGTAGCGCGTTGGAGCGCTTCGTCGTCTGAGATGTCGGGGTTTTCGCGCAGGATGAAATGGCCGAAACGTCCAAGGTCATGGTTGCCGAGAAAGATCGGCAAGCGCATTGCGGTTTCTTCGCCGCCTTCATAGAGGGCGTCGCCCTCATAGAGGCGATTCAGCAATGCGGTGTCGCCGCTGCGGGCGATGGTTTCAAATGCGGCGGTTTGGAAGGCGAAATCGAGCACTGTAGGCAGCCGGTCAATGCGGGTAAAACGCGCAAGTCGTCCTGGCTCAAACTCCATCACCTCGCCAAAAATATAAAAGTCATCGATCCCGCGCGCGCGCGCGCGCTCCAGCATCGCGGGTACGAAAGCTTGCCAGAATTCTGGGTTGACGTGGCGCGCCGTGTCGATGCGGAAGCCGTCGATGCCGAATTCGTCGATCCATGCGCCATAGATCTCGATGAAGCCTTCAACGACGCGCGGATGCTCGGTGAAGAGATCATCCAGGCCGACAAAATCCCCGTGCATGGAGTTTTCGCCGCGGAACGTCGTGTTGCCCCGATTGTGATAGTATAAGGGGTTGTTGAGCCATTCGGGCTTTTTAACTCGCCGCTCGCTTGCGGGGATATAAACGTCGTAGGCGTAGTTCGGGTTAGTGAGTCGTGCGAAATTATCAGCGGTTTGGTGCTCGGTCGCATCACCGAGGAAGCCGTCATTGATCGCTGGCCCGTCCGGCCCGCCGCGGCGGGTGTAAGGATAGTCCGCGCGTGAGCGATAAGGGCAATCGGTGCAGCCGCGATAACGGATCACGTCCGCGGTGTGATTGGTGATGATATCCATAAACACGCGCATCCCGCGGGCATGTGCGGCGTCGACGAAGCGGCGAAATTCTTCACGTGTGCCAAAATGCGGATCGATAGTGGTGAAGTCCGTCACCCAATAGCCGTGATAGCCGGCCGATTCCCCGCCTGCTGGGCCTTGCACGGGCTTGTTGACGAAGATTGGCGCTAGCCAAACGGCGGTGGCGCCAAGTCCTGCGATATAATCGAGGCGGGCGATTAAGCCTGATAGGTCGCCGCCGTGATAAAAGCCCTTATGCGTTGGGTCGTAGCCCGTTTGCAGCCGGCCGCCGCGCAGGCCGCCGCGATCATTGCGACGATCCCCGTTCTCAAATCGATCCGGCAGAACGAAATAAATGACCTCATCGCGGACGTCGCGTTCGGGGCTGGGGGCCTGCGCGTGCGCAGCAGGAAAAGCGGCTGCGCAAACCAAAGCGAACGCCGCCAGCGTGCCAGCCCATCTGCCCATCGGCTTCCCCCTTTTTGTTCCTCGCCATGGCTGACGGGATTAATTTTGCATAGATTTGCACTATGGCGGCGGCGTGTCAAACAAAAAAGAAATAAAGAAAAACAAGAGGATAGAAGAAAGTATCGACCAAAATCCAACTGCGGCCTTGTGTGATCTTAAAAGAATTGCATTAATTTGCTTAGCCGAACGCAAAAAAAATAGCGGGGGCGGGAAAGCGGAGGAAACGCGATGAGGGTTGGGCTTTCGAGCCGTGAGCGGCTTTTGTGCACGGCGGCAGGCGGGATCGCCGTGCTTTTGGCGTCGACAGGCATGGCGAGCGCGCAGAGCGCGAGCGAGGTATCCGAAGACATTGTCGTCACGGGTATCCGCGCCAGTTTGCAGAATTCCGAGGAGACCAAGCGTGAACAGACCTCGATCGTCGAGGTCGTGTCCGCAGAAGACATTGGGTCGCTGCCAGATGTCAGCATCGCTGAATCGCTCGCCCGGCTCCCGGGCTTGACGGCGCAGCGGCTCAACGGCCGTGGCCAAGTGCTGAGCGTGCGGGGGCTTGCGCCTGATTTCACCAATGCATTGCTGAACGGTCGCGAGCAGGTGAGCGCCAGCGATAATCGTGGGGTCGAGTTTGACCAATATCCGTCCGAACTGATGAACCAGGTGGTGGTGTATAAAACGCCGGATGCCTCGTTAATTGGGCAAGGGTTGGCCGGCACCGCAGACATGCGCACCATTCGTCCGCTTGAGTTCGGCCGCCGCGCGCTCGCGTTCAATTATCGCTACGAGTGGAACGAATATGGCGCGCTCAATTCTGGCACCGAAGACACGGGTCAGCGCTTCAGTGGATCGTACGTTGATCAAAGCGCCGATGGACGATGGGGCTGGGCTGTGGGCTTCGCGCATCTGCAATCGCCCTCCCAAGGCGAACGCTTCAATGCCTGGGGCTATCCCGATACGGGCGGCGCGCTGGTGATTGGCGGGGCAAAGCCGTACGTCCAATCGAACGAACTCGAGCGTACCGGCGTGATTGGCATTCTGGAATTTGCGCCGAGCGCGAATTTTTCGACCGCGATTGACGTTTATTATTCTGAGTTCGAAGAAACCCAGACCTTGCGCGGCATCGAGTTGCCGCTGTTTTGGTCGTCGGCGGTGCTGCAGCCGGGCTATAGCGTTACCGATGGTCTAGTCACGTCTGGTGTGTACACTGGCGTGGAGGGTGTCGTTCGCAATGATATCAACCAACGCGAAGCGACCTTGCTCTCGGTGGGTTGGAATACAGATCTGCGCTTGGGCGAGCATTGGAGTGCGGAATTCGATCTCGCTGTCTCGCGCGTTGAACGCACCGACCATTTGCTGGAAACCAATTCCGGCACCGGTTACGGTGTTCCGGGCGGCGCGGCCGACACGATTGGCTTCACCACGGGCCCCAACGGCACACGTTTTTCGCCGACTCTGGACTATTCGAATCCCTCGCTCATTCTGCTCACCAGCCCGCAGGGATGGGGCACGGATGCTGCAGCTGGGAGGCCCTTCGGGCAGGCGGGCTATCTCAATCGCCCCACCGTCGAGGATGAATTGCGTACGCTGCGCATCAGCGCCACGCGAGATTTCAGCGGCGGCGTGATGAGCAGCATGGAGTTTGGCGTCAACATCAGCAGTCGTGAAAAATCCAAGCGGGCTGATGAGTTCTTCCTGACGGTGGCCGGCGGGATGGCAGAGGCGCCGATCCCTACGCAATACCTGCTGAGCCCCACCGATCTCACCTATCTCGGCCTAGGCCCGATGGTGAGTTACGATCCATTCGCGTTGCTCAATAGTGGCGTTTTCGATATTCCCGCCAATACCAATGCCGACGTCATCACCAAGACATGGGGCGTCGAAGAGGATGTGATTGTCGCTTACGCGCAAGTGAATTGGAACAATGAGTGGGCTGGCATGCCCTTCCGCGGCAATGTGGGTCTGCAAGCCGTGTTCACGGATCAGAGCTCGAGTGGTTATCGTGCCTCAGGCGTTGCGCCTGACACCGCGATCCAGGCCTTCACCGACGGCGATGATTACGTAGAAATTTTGCCGAGCTTTAACGGATCTCTCGAAATTTTCGATCGTGGCTTCTTGCGCTTAGGTGTTGCACGTACGCTCTCACGCGCGCGGCTTGATCAAATGAATGCGAGCCAAACCATTAATCGCGACGCTGGCCGCTTGACCAGCACCGATCCGTACAATTCGTACTGGAGTTCAAATGGCGGCAATCCGCAGCTCCGCCCATGGATCGCTGACGCGTTTGATCTTTCGTTTGAACGTTATTTCAGCGCCGGCGGATATTTCTCCGTCGCGGTGTTTTACAAATACCTTGAGAACTACATCTTCAATCAAGACACGATCGTAGATTTCGCCGGCTTCCCGGCAAATGGCGCGGAGGTCCCCGCAACAACGCTCGGGCGGCTTACCACGCCTGAAAACGGCGATGGCGGCGAAATTCGCGGTCTCGAGCTGACACTGTCGCTGCCATTCGAGGTGATCCATGACGCGCTGCAGGGCTTTGGCCTGATCTTCAGCGCGTCGTTCAACGAGAGCGACATCGAGCCAAATGGTCCAGGCACGGGGTCTTCGTTGCCTGGCCTTTCCGAAGAGGTGGCGAACCTTACGCTTTATTATGAGCGCTATGGTTTCCAAGCGCGAGCCAGTGCGCGCTATCGCTCGGATTTCCTGGGTGAGGTTTCTGGATTCGGCAACGGCCGCGATCACACCTTCGTCGAGGCGGAAACCATTATTGATGCGCAGATCGGTTACGAATTCTCGGGCGGCCCTCTTCGCGGGTTGAGCATCTTGCTGCAGGGGCAGAATCTCACCGATCAGGAGTTCGTCACATTCTACAATGGCGATCCGCGGCAGGTGCGTGATTTCCAGCAATATGGCGCGACCTACATGTTGGGGCTCAACTACAAGATCAATTAACGTCGGCTCCTCCCTGAGGCGCCCCGGGCGTACGCGCTCGGGGCGCCTTTCTTTTGGCGCGGGGGGAGGCCCTGTGGTTCGAGCCATCATCTACGCGCGAGCTTGCGCGAGCGAATGCGCCGTTATCAAAGTATGTCTTGGTCCCATCGTTCAGGCTTGGGGTTGGATTGGCGTTGGGCAAGCGATTGGCTGAATTGCACGATGGCTACATTTCGGTGTTTTGCGCCGGGCTCAACAAGGGGAGAAAATTCACGATTGGACTGCCGCTCACTGATCAGGGACCGGATGGGGCGGGGCGATGAGGTCTTTCTTCTTAAACGCTTTAATGATGCGGATTGCTTGGCGGCGAGCCGGGGGTGCGTGAGCGGAAGCGGCAAATCTGGTTCAGCTAAGCATCACTTCGTGCTAACCGCGAAAATCTGAGGGCGATGCTTTTCTTCCTGGGCGGCCGTCAAGGCAGCGCTAGCGTTTTCTTGGCGGGCAGGTGCGCTTATGGATCCGCTTTGCGCCTATTTGCATCAGCGGAGGGTTCACGGCACATTCCGCGCGGTCTGCTGCGGGAGTTTGGGCATGTTGCGTCGATTTGCATTTTTGGCTGCCGCTGTCTTCGCTGCTGGGTGTGTGGCGCCGCGGCAGGAGGCTTCACCGCTCCGACTCGCGGCTTGGAACCTCGAGCATTTGGCGGAAGCTGACAGCTCCGGATGCAAGCCGCGAACAGAAGCAGATCACGCCGCGCTGCGAGCGTATGTGGAGCATTTGGACGCGGATGTAATCGCCTTCCAAGAGGTGGAATCGGCGGCGGCGGCGGCGCGTGTGTTCGATCCTGGGCGCTATCAGATCATCATTGAAGAGCGGCAAGGGGGCGGCGCGCGTTTGGAATGCAGAGGCCTGCCTGGGCATTTCCTTAATCGGCAGGCGACAGGGTTTGCGATCCGCCGCGGCATCGCATTTGAGCGCCATGCGGACTTTGTTGCCTTACAGCTCGGCGACGCCAATTTAAGATCGGCGGTGGACATCACGCTGCGTCCGAGCGGCCAAGAGCCCGTGAGACTCTTATCGGTTCATTTGAAATCAGGATGCGCTGCTGGTGAAAGCGCAGAAGCTTGTGCGGTGTTGCGTCAGCAGATCCAAGTGCTGGAGGGCTGGATTGACGCGCGTGACGCGGGCGAGCGCTTTGCTGTGCTCGGTGACTTTAACCGGCGGCTCTCCTTGGCCGAAGACAGTCTCTGGGCCGAACTCAATGACGGCGACCCGCAGCCCTTGCGATTAGCGTCAGGGCTGCAAGGTCCGCAATGTGATCCGCGTTTCAGCACCTTCATCGATTATATCGTGACTGCCGATCTTGGCTCGCCCTGGGCGTTTCGCGAATGGCTGTTTGACGGCGAGAATTTGTCTGACCATTGCGCCGTGAGCGTGGACATTCAAATCAACTAAGCCAAATGCGCCTGCAGAGGCTTGTTCGATGGTGGTGATATGAAACCCAAGCTCGACCATGAACATCACCAGCTGATCTTGCTTATAGGCCCAGAGCCTTGCGGTTGGTGCGAAAGGCCCGAGCTGGCTCGGCTTTGGGGGCGGCGGACAAAGCAGGCTCACCAACCAGCCTAAGGACCGGCAACTTGATGCCTGGGGTCTTATATGATCCATTAACTTGATTTTTTGAATCTAAAGGATCATATATGATCCATGTTAAAGACGGTGTCAGAGTTGCGAATCGACCTCGGGCGGGCGGTTCGCGCCCGCCGCTTGGCCCAGAACTGGTCGCAGAACGAGGCCGCCAAGCGAGCCGGCATGAGCAGCAGCACCTGGAAGCGCCTCGAAGCGACTGGACAGGCAACCACTGAGAGCCTCCTCAGCGCCGCCATCGCCCTGCGCTGCGAGGACGGCTTTACCCAACTCTTTCCCGCAACCTCTCCGCTCAGCATGGACGAATTGTTGGAGCAGCAGCGTCGGCATGTGGCTGCGCCAAAACGTCAGCGCAGTTCGCGCAAGGCGGGCAAGTCATGAAACTCGCGCCAGGGACACCGCTCAATATCGCGCTCGCATTCGATCCGGACTTGCGCGTGCCGGCCGGACGCCTTGCTTGGGTGTTGCAGACCGCACAGCTCGAATGGTCGCGTGAGATTATAGCCAAGAAGCTAAGTGTCGATCCGCTGCCACGATATCCGCGCGACCTCGGCCTGCAGGGCGCGCGCACGCGTAACTTCGATGGCCTGCACGGCTTTTTGGCGGATAGTTTGCCTGAAGGTTGGGGCCATCTCGTCATGCGCAAGCGGCTT
>DAORMO010000037.1:0-4602 GCA_035440585.1 Terricaulis sp. | reverse complement strand
CATCGGCTCGCTAACGCCCGTCGAACGCTTGGCGCTTGTCGGCGAAAGCGGCCGGGGCGCACTTGTATTTCATCCCGCAACGACACCGGACGCCGACACCAGCATGGGCGTTGACCTCGATGGGTTGGCTGAAGAGGCAGCGCACGTTCTCTCTGGTGAGGAGGGAACGCTTGCGGACCTGCTTGCCAAAGCGGCGGGTGGCTCAGGTGGAGCGCGGCCAAAAGTGCATGTGGGATTTGGTCCAAATGGCGAAGTGTCCGTCGGCGACAGCGAACTGCCTGCCGATCACACCGCCTGGATCGTAAAATTTAGAGCTGCGGAGGATCCGCAAGACATCGGTCCACTTGAGGAAGCCTATGCCTTGATGGCCGAGGCGGCGGGCCTCAGGCTTGCCGAGCATCGGTTGCTTCCCGCCAAGCAAGGTCCAGGCTATTTCGCGACGAAGCGCTTTGATCGTCCAGGCGCCAGCGCGCGGTTACACATGGTGTCGCTTGCCGGGGCGATTGAAGCGCCGACGACGGCCGGCGCGGTAAGCTACGACACATTGTTGCGCGCCACGCAGGCCATCACCCGCAACGCGGAGGATGTCGTGCGCGCGTTCCGGCGCATGGTCTTCAATGTGCTCGCGCACAATAGGGATGATCATGCGCGCCAGCACGCCTATCTGATGAACGAGCATGGAGAATGGTCGCTCTCGCCGGCTTACGATTTGACCTTTTCCCCAGGTCCGGGCGGCGAGCACTATCTCGATATTGAGGGCGAGGGCGCCAAACCGACCCGCAAGCACATCGACGCTCTCGGCGCGAGGCATGGCCTTGGCGTCAATGATGTGCAGGTGATGGTAGAGGAGGTGAAGGCCGCTGTTGGCGACTGGGTTAAGTTTGCCAAAGCCGCTGGCGTCACCAGCGCCTCGACGAAATTCGTAGCGAGCGCCCACGACCGGGTCCGGGCAAACTTCTGAAGCCTATCGCTTCCCGCTGGTGTCGTGGAATGCGATCCGCATTGCGCCGTGAGCGTGGGCATTCAATCCAACTAAGCCAAAGGGAACTTCAGCGGCGAAGCGTCAGAGGAGGATGGCGAAGGCCGGAGATTTGTTTCGTAATGAAGGACGCAGCGTTCGGATGCAGATCATTTACTCGCAATATGATACGAAAAAGGATCATCAGGCTTGACAATCTCAAGGAAATGATATGTTTTAGCATCATTATTGGTGGTGAAGATATGTTAAGGGATCTAACTCCATGCGACCTGAATCGGCAACGCTGCTTGAGATTGGCAGGCGCCTTGGGCTGGCCAGGGCGGCTGCTGGGCTGACGCAGGAGCAAGTTGCCGAGCTGGCTGGCATATCCCGGCCGCGCTACCGCGACATCGAGAAGGGGGCGGCTGCCGCCCGCGCCACGACACTCATCAATATCGCGCGCGCGCTCGGATTGGAGATGGTGCTGGCGCCGCAAGCCATGGTTCCAGCCATCGAAGCGCTGATGCATCCGCACGACGACGATGACCGCCCTGCCTTCGCCGTGCAGCCGGAGGTGGGAGACGAGCATGGCTGAAAAGCCATTTGCACCCAGGGCGGTCCAGTCGCTGGACGTGTTTCTGAACGCGCTGAGAGTCGGCGCGATCGTCAGAACGCCGGGTGACTATAATGCGTTCAGTTTCGACGAGGCGTATCGTGCAACGGGCGGTTCGCCGACATTAAGCCTTTCGTTCCGGGCGGCGATTGGCGGTTTGCGCAAAGACCCCAAGCCTCTAGCCGGCGCGCTTCCGGCCTTCTTTGCGAACCTCTTGCCAGAAGACAAGCTGCGCGAGGCCATGGAAAAGCACCATGCCGGCGATGTGCGTCCGGGCAATGATTTCGACCTGCTCGCAGCGCTCGGCGCGGATCTGCCGGGCGCGGTGCGGGTCGTGCCCGGCCAGGGTATGAACGAGCCTCCGCAAACCGCTGCGCACGAAAAGCCTAAAGCGCGCTTTTCTCTCGCCGGCGTGCAGATGAAGCTGTCGGTGATGAAGAACTCCGGCAAGGGCGGCGGGCTGACGCTTCCGCTCGACGACGGGGATGGGCAATATATCGCCAAGTTTCCATCAATGGCGTTTCCCGGCGTTTCCGAAAACGAATTCGCCGCGCTCGCGCTTGCGGCCGCGATCGGCATAGATGTCCCGGAGCGCGAGCTGGTCGCCAAATCGGATTTCGAGGGGATACCGCAAGAGTTCGACACGCTGGCCGAAGGCCGGGTGCTCCTTGTCAGGCGCTTCGACCGCGGGACCGATGGGAGGCGCATTCATATCGAAGATTTCGCCCAAGTCTTCGGCGTCTATCCCGCCCGTAAATATGAAGGCGCGGCCTATCACGACATTGCCGCAGCGTTGACCGCCGCGATTTCGCCCGCCGCCGCGCTGGAGTTCGTCCGCCGTCTGGCGCTGGCGGTCATGACCGGCAATGGCGACATGCACCTGAAAAACTGGTCGCTGATCTATCCGGGCGAGGGTAGCACGCCTACGCTCGCGCCGGCCTATGATCTGCTGTCGACCGTTCCTTATATTCCCGCCGACAATCTGGCGCTGTCGCTGGGCGGAGAGCGATCGTTCAAAGCGCTGTCGGCGCCGCGCTGGAAGGCTTTCGCCAATCGCGCCAGATTGCCCGAGCCTGCGGTTATGAAGGCGGTGGTGGAGACGGTTCAGCGCGTCGATGCCTGCTGGTGGACTCTTCCCGAACGCGATGCAGTGCCTGAGCCCGTCCTCGAACGGATCGATGCGCATGTGCGTGCGATGATGCCGATTCTGAAGAGCTGCGCCGAATAGACGTGCAGGCCCAGAAATGGATTCAGGCGGGTCTGCAGCCGTATTTGTTGCTTAAGCGAAGAAGTTCTTTCCGCAACGGAGCAGACTCACGAAACGGTTTGGAGTCGAAGTTCGAGATGCTTTTGCACGCGATCATAGTCTTTGTTGTCGATGAGGTTGGTCCATTCGTAAGGGTCGGTCCGATGATCGTATAGCTCAGCGCCCCCGTCGCTGTAACGCGTATATCGCCAGCTATTTTCGCGTATGCTGTGGTTGCCGCTTTTCCAGGTCGAGATGACGGGAGTTCGCCGGGTATAATTCGATAGCAATGGAGAGGGCAGACTTTGTCCGTCGAGCGGCGCATGCAAATCCTTGCCCGTCAATTCAAGCAGTGTCGGAAAAATGTCCAGCAAGCTGACCGGATGATCGACGGCTCCAGGTGTGGTTGCCGGCGAGCGGACCATGAGCGGCACGCGGGTGGCCTCTTCCCACAAAGCAAATTTGCTCCAGTGTAGTTTCGGACCATGATGGAAGCCATTGTCGCTCACCAGAACAACGACCGTATTGTGCCGGTAGGCCGATTGATCGAGCGTAGTGAGCACCCGACCTATCATTTCATCGCAATAGCTGATGCACGCCATGTAGGCGCGAACAGCTGACCTCCATTGCCCAGCGTTCACGATTCTATCGTGATCGAAAGGCCAGCGCGCAAACTCAACGCCTTGGGCTGGTACATCTTCAAGATCATCCGGTTTGACGACAGGCAGTATGATCTCATCGAGAGGGTACAAATCGAAATATTGACTGGGCGCGAACCACGGCAAATGCGGACGATAGAACCCAGCGCAGCAAAAGAACGGGGCATCGTGCTGGCGCTTCAAGAAATCGATGGTTTGTTCCGATGTGCGCATGTCAGGCGCCTCATCGGCGTCAAATGCCGCCCAGTCGAAATGCCGATAGATCGGCGGCCAATTTGAACGCGGAGTGTCCCCGAAGAGCGAGATATGTGGGCGCCCATCGGGAAGCGGCTCGAAACTTAAATCATGTCGTTCCGACCAGCAGTTGTCGCGATTGGAGACATTCTTCCAAGCGGCCTTTCCGCTTCCGGATTGGATTTCCTCCTCGTAGTTAAACACGCCATGAAGCACTTTGCCGGCGCAAAACGTGTAATAGCCGGCGCGTCGAAATTCTTCGGGCAATGTCTGGAACGTGTCGTCCAAAAGCGGCTCATCGTGATAGACACCCGTTGTTGATGGCCGCATCCCGGAAAAAATGCCCACGCGAGAGGCGTTGCAATATGGCGCTGAGCAATATGCACGCCGATAGAAAGCACTGGAGGCGGCGAGTCGATCGAGGTGAGGGGTCTTGGCGGAATGCCGCTCATTGTAGGCCCCGATCCAAGTGTTCAGATCATCAACCAAAATCATCAAGATGTTGAGCGGGCGTTTTTGGGCGTGCGACATTGCTGTTCTGCTATCTACCTCTCGAAAATTCCGATAACGCGCCCGCCTCCCATGGGGGACGGTACAAAGGTCGCCTTTGCAAAAAGTTTGTGATGGTCAAGCAGGATGCGCTCCAGCGCCATCGGCGTGAAAAGAAAGGTCTGATCTGCTTTTCTCGTACTCACGCCCATGAGGGGAAGGGTGTTGATCGTTGCGGCGATCTCTGGAGGGACGCCTGCGAAGATTGGATCGTCGAGTGTTGGAAACTCAATTATCAGCTGCCTGTTCGTCAGGCTGGCGCATTGCATTAAACTCGTCACCGGATTGTCGAGGTGATGGATGACGTTGATGGCCCAGCCCCTTCAAACGCGTCTGCCCTTGA
>DAORMO010000036.1:17293-18813 GCA_035440585.1 Terricaulis sp. | reverse complement strand
CGCCCAGGCTGGAAAAAGCCGGAGGGCGGGCGCTGCTGTGGCGGCGGCGGCGGCGCAACGCCGGCTTTTTCCGCCAGCAGCGCCGCCAATTGCAGCCAAGGATGGAAATCTTCTTCGCCGCGCCAGCCGGTCAAATCCACGCGCGGCTCGCCTTTGAATTCCGGCGGCGGATGCACGCTTTGCATGCCCGCGTGCACCAGCTTGCCGATGCTGCTGGCGAAGCCCGCGTCATCATTGACGCCCTCATCATTGAGCGAGCGCGGAGACCAAAGCACGATCGCCAGCGCCGCATCGCCGATTGCGCCTTGCCGCGCCGCGCCCGGCGCTGTTTCGATCACCGGCGTGAGCTTGATCTGGCGTAATTTCTCGCCCAGCGCCCGCGCCGGCAGCGCGTCGTCGGCGGCGTGGATGATCACCACACTTGGCATCGAAATTTCCTTACCGTTTCAAGCCCAAGGCGCCGCATCAGCGCGAACCCCCGCATCACATGATGCCTTCGGCGCGCGCGCTTGGGAAGCCTCCCGCCAGTTTAGGCCGCTCTTGCGTCGGCAAAGCGGCAAGGTGTAGGCGCGCCGCGCCCGCTCTGCTAACACCCGAGCCCCAAGACGCGCGCCAACATTCTAGGTCCGGATGAGCCATCTCGAAAATCGCCTGAAAGAAGCAGCAGAGCGCATCAATGTCGCGCTCGACGCGCTTTTGCCGAAAGAGCAGGGGCCCGAGGCGCGCCTGATGGCCGCCATGCGCTATTCGGCGCTGGATGGCGGCAAGCGCCTGCGGCCGTTCTTCACGCTCGAAGCGGGCCGGCTGTTTGACGCCGATGAAGGCCAATTGCTGCGCGCCGCCGCCGCGATCGAATGCGTGCACACCTATTCGCTGATCCATGACGATCTGCCGTGCATGGATGATGACGATCTGCGCCGCGGCCGCCCCACGTTGCACCGCGCCTACGATGAAGCCACCGCCGTGCTCGCCGGCGATGCGCTGCTGACGTTCGCGTTTGAGATCCTCGCCGATCCGGCCGCGCACGCCGATCCGCAAATGCGCTGCAAGCTGATCGCTGGCCTCGCCAAGGCGTCGGGCGCGCACGGCATGGTGGCGGGCCAAGCCGCCGATATGGCGGGCGGGGATATCGGCTCTGATCTCATCGCCGTCACGCGCATGAACCGGCTCAAAACTGGCGCGCTGATCAATTTCGCGGTCGAGGCTGGCGCACTGATTGGCTATGCCGGCGATGCCGAGCGCACAGCGCTTTCACGCTACGCGCACGATGTCGGCCTTGCGTTTCAGATGGTCGATGATCTGCTCGACGCTGAAGGCGCGGCGCGCGATACGGGCAAGGCCGTCGGCAAAGATCGCGCGCGCGGCAAGGTGAATTTCGTCACCGTGCTCGGCGTGCCCGCCACGAAGGAGCGCGTGGGCTTGCTCGCCGATCAAGCCAAAAAACACCTCGCCCTCTTCGGCCCGCGCGCGCGTGTGTTGACCGAAGCGGTCGATTTTATCGTCGAACGGCGCTATTGAAG
>DAORMO010000036.1:16865-17246 GCA_035440585.1 Terricaulis sp. | reverse complement strand
GGCAGTGGTCAGCCACGAGGGGCACGATGATCACGGGCACGAGCACGCCGCGGCAAACGCAAACCGCGCGGCCGAGTGATCTTGAGGTCAGCGTGCCGCGCAACCGCAGCGATCGCCGCGCCGAGCGCGGGGAGGCCGCCGCCGAATGCGCGCAATATGGCCGGGTGGAGCAGCGGCGCGGCGGAAATGGCGATTACGCCTGCGTCCGCCCCGGTGAGGCCGCGCCGCGCGAGATTTGGGAATAGCTGTCGGCGCGAAGCAGGCTGGCGCTAGCCCCCTAGCCCCAAAAGTTCGCACGCCCGCGCGCGCCGACGGCCGCATCGTTGCCGCATGCAACCCAGCCCGCCATCCTCTATTTAGGGGAGGGGCGTGCGCCGGCTG
>DAORMO010000036.1:16195-16823 GCA_035440585.1 Terricaulis sp. | reverse complement strand
GAAAAACGCCAGATTTTTCCTTGTTCCCGCCGTCAGCGGGCGTCGATATTTGCCAGCAACGGGTCTAGCCTTTATGCCGGCGCGCCCGCATCAGAGAGGCTCCATGGCCCCGCAAACCCCGCTGCTCGACACCGTAAAGCTCCCCGCCGATCTGCGCGCGCTGGCTGAGAGCCAGCTGCGCCAGGTGGCCGATGAGGTGCGCGCCGAAACCATCAGCGCCGTGAGCCAAACCGGCGGCCATCTTGGCGCCGGGCTTGGCGTGGTCGAACTCACGGTTGCGCTGCATTACGTGTTCGAGACGCCGAAGGATGTCGTGATCTGGGATGTCGGCCACCAGGCCTATCCGCACAAAATCCTCACCGGCCGGCGCGACCGCATCCGCACGCTGCGCCAGGGCGAGGGGCTTTCCGGTTTCACCAAGCGCGCCGAGAGCGAATACGATCCCTTCGGCGCCGCGCACGCGGCCACCTCGATCTCCGCCGCGCTTGGCTTCTGCGCCGCGCGCGATGCGGCGGGCAAAGATCATCACGTCATCGCCGTGATCGGCGACGGCTCGATGAGCGCTGGGATGGCCTATGAAGCCATGAACAACGCCGCCGAATGCACCAAGCGCCTCATCGTCATCCTG
>DAORMO010000036.1:13456-16149 GCA_035440585.1 Terricaulis sp. | reverse complement strand
ATGAGCTCGTATCTCGGGCGCCTCGCCGCCAGCAAAACCTATCGCCGCCTGCGCAAAGCCGCGAAAAACGTCGCCGAGCATCTGCCCGCGCCGATCCACGATGTCGGCAAGAAGGCCGAAGAATTCGCCCGCACGCTCGTCACCGGCGGCACCTTCTTTGAAGAGCTCGGCTTTTATTATCTCGGGCCGTTCGACGGCCACGATATGGACGGCCTCGTCCAGATCCTGAAAAACGCCAAGGATATCGGCGATCGCCCGGTGCTGGTGCATGTCGTCACCAAGAAGGGCAAAGGTTACGCGCCCGCCGAAAACGCCGCCGATAAATATCACGGCGTCGCCAAGTTCAACGTCGTCACCGGCGAGCAGGCCAAAGGCGCCACAGCGCCCAGCTACACCAAAGTGTTCGCCGAAGCCCTGATCCGCGAGGCGGAGAAGGATGACAAAATCCTCGCCATCACCGCCGCCATGCCTTCGGGCACCGGGCTTGATCAATTCGGCGCGCAATTTCCCAAGCGCAGCTTCGATGTCGGCATCGCCGAGCAGCACGCCGTCACGTTCGCCGCCGGCCTTGCCGCAGACGGCATGAAGCCGTTCTGCGCGATCTATTCCACCTTCCTGCAGCGCGGCTACGATCAGGTCGTGCATGATGTGGCGATCCAGCGTTTGCCTGTGCGCTTTGCGATGGATCGCGCCGGCCTTGTCGGCGCCGATGGGCCCACGCATGCGGGCAGTTTTGATGTCGGCTTCATGGGCGCGCTGCCCGGCATGGTGCTGATGGCCGCCGGCGACGCGAACGAGCTGTCGCGCATGGTCGCCACCGCCGCGATCATCGATGATCGCCCCAGCGCCTTCCGCTATCCGCGCGGCGATGCGCTGGGCGAACTCGGCGCTGACGCGCATCTCCCGCTCGAGATCGGCAAGGGCCGCATACTGCGCGAGGGCACGAAAGTGGCGCTGGTCAATTTCGGCGCGCGGCTGATCGAAGCGTACAAAGCCGCCGATAAGCTCAGCGCCATGGGCCTTTCCACCACTTTGGCTGACGCGCGCTTCGCCAAACCGCTCGATGAAGATCTGATGCGGCGCCTCGCGCGCGAGCATGAGGTGCTGCTCACCATCGAAGAGGGCGCCGCCGGCGGCTTCGGCGCGTTCGTGCTTCATTTCCTCGCCGGCGACGGCCTGCTCGATCGCGGCCTCAAAATCCGCACGCTCACGCTGCCGGACGTGTTCCAGGATCAAGACAAGCCCGAAGCCATGTACGCCGCCGCTGGTTTGGATGCGGACGCGATCGTGAACGCCGCACTGCTTGCGTTGGGGCGCGGCGTGAACGAGGCGCGGGCTTAGGGATAGAGACCGGCGCCCGCCACGCGAAATCCCTATTGCCTATTGCCCGCCGCCTATTGCCTACTCCGTCGCGTTAGCGACGGAGTAATGCCATGGCCAAGGGTCAGGTCAAATCGAACAAAGAAAAGCGCAAGCCCAAGCAGAACAAGGACGATAAGAAAAAGAAATAAGCGCGCAAAAAAACGGCCCGCAATGAAGCGGGCCGTTTGAGCGAGCGTTTGGGGGGCTAGGGGTGCTCGCTCGAAGCTCTGAAGCTTTCGTTTTTAGCTCTCGCTCTTAGCTTTCACTCTCCGGGCTCACGCGCTCGCCCGCTTCGTCCATGCCTTGGGCGGCGTCGCGGCGGATTTCGGCGCTGGTTTCGCGCAGGAAGCGGTCGGCCCGGTCGCCGGCGTCCTCCACCGCATCGGTGGTGTTGGAGGCCAGCTCCGAGGCGGCGCGATCCACCTCGCGGCCCGCTTGCTCGGCGCTCCAATCATTATCGACCCAGGTGTAGGCCACGATGGCGACCACGGCCGTCACCGCCACCAAAAGCGCCGTGCGCCCGCCAGCGGCCACGCCCGCGCCGTGTGAACGCGTAAATGCGCCCGCAATCAGCGACAGCACAAACAGCGCCACAAACACCCAGAACAGCAGCACGGCCACGCCCGAAAACGCGCTCGCCAAGCCGCCAAAACCAAACACCGCCGCAATCAGCGCCGCGATGAAAAAACCTAACGCCCAGCCAAGCATGGGAATGATCTCCGTTGATCTCGAACTTGCGGAACCAACGCCGCTTTCCCCGGCCAAGTTCCGTGCGATTTTTCCCGTCTGCGGTGCAAAATCGGGCGCCTTGGCCTCACGATCGCGTGTGCGCTGATGCGCATTGCCGAGCCCATAGCGCGCCCGATATAGCTGGCTGAGCGAGAAGGCGGGGGCGGGATGCGGCGCGCACGTGCGATCATTGCGGGAGTGTTGCTTGCGGCGCTGGGCGCCTGCGCCAGCGGCGCGCGCTCAGATCTCAGCTTCCGCGAAAGCAGCGCCCCGCCGGGCTTTCCCAATGTGCGCTTCGCCATCGAAGATCTGCGCACCGCCGAGATTTTGCGTGAAGGCCTCACCCAAGGCGTGCCGCAAGGCGCGGACGGGCATTTCGATCTCATCGCGCTCTCGGGCGGCGGCGCCAGCGGCGCGTTCGCGGCCGGCGTGATTTCGGCTTGGAGCGAGTCTGGCGAGCGCCCGGATTTTGAGGTTGTCACCGGCGTCTCCACCGGGGCGCTGGCCGCGCCGTTTGTTTTCCTCGGCCCCGAATACGATGATCGTCTGCGCGAAGCCTATACCGGGGGCTACGCCGCCAACCTGCTGCAAGGGCGCGGCTT
>DAORMO010000036.1:8706-13440 GCA_035440585.1 Terricaulis sp. | reverse complement strand
GGCGTTTTTCAGGCGCAGCCGCTGCGCGAATTGATTGAGCGCTTTGTCGATGCGCCGCTGCTTGAGGCGATCGCGGTGGAGCATCGGCGCGGCCGCGTGCTGCTGGTGGCCACCACCAATCTCGATCAAGAGCGCGGCGTGCTCTGGAACATGGGCGAGATCGCCGCGCGCGGCGGGCCCGAAGCGCTCGAACTCTTCCGCGACGTGCTGCAAGCCTCAGCCTCGATCCCCGGCGCGTTTCCCCCCGTGATGATCCAAGCGCAGATTCAGGATCAAAACGGCGTCCAAACCGGGGAGCCGTTTGATGAAATGCATGTCGATGGCGGGGTGCTCAATCCGTTTGTGGCGCTGCCGCAAATGTTGTGGACGTGGCGCGATCGCGGCCAGACGCTGCAAGGCGGGCGCATCTGGGTGATCGTCAATGGCAAGGCCGCGCCCGTGGCCGTGCTGATGCGCGATGCGGCGCCTGATGTGCTGGGCCGCGCGCTGGATGCGTCGCTCAAGGCCAATCTGCGCGCCAACCTCACCGCCAACCGCGTGTTCGCGGAGCGCAACAGCATGCAATTTCACGTCGCGGCGATCCCGCCTGATTTCGCCGGCGGCGATAGCCTCGATTTCAGCCCAGAGGCGATGCTGCATACGTATGAGCTGGGCCTTCGGCTGATGCGCGAAGGCAATGCCTGGTCCTATGGCTGGGAAGCGCCGGTGCAATTGCCCGAAGGCGTCCAAAGCGTCGAAGACGTGGCGCGCGCGCAAGAAGAAAGCGCCGCGCGCGAGCGTCCGCGCTAGATCGGCATACGCAGAATTTCCTGATACGCCTGGATCACCTGGTCGCGCACCGCGATCACGGTTTGCAGCTGCGTTTCCGCCGCTGCGATCGCGGTGACGACATCGACGATATCGCCTTTGCCGGCGGCGACGGAAATCGCCTGCTGCTCGGCCGCGCCGACATTCGCGCCGGCTTGCCGCACGGCCTCCTGCACCAGCGAGCCAAAATCCATGCTGGAGGTTTCTTCACCAGCGCCCGCGCTGCGCGCGGCTTGTGCGGCCTGCTGATAGGCCCGTGCAGCTGAAAGCGGATCAATCGCCATGGCTCACTTATCTCCGCAGCAGATCAAGCGCGCGCGTCGTCATCGAGCGTGCGGCTTCGATCATGTTCAAATTGGCTTCGTAAGCGCGGGTGGCTTCGCGCAAATCCATCATCTCAACCAGCGTGTCGACATTGGGCAGATTGACATATCCGTCAGCGCCGGCGGCTGGATGGTTGGGGTTAAACTCTTGGCGGAACGCCGTCATATCCAACGCCGCGCCGCGCACGCGCACCCCTTGCGCGCCGGAGGCGAGCGTTGTGTTTTCCATCAGCGGAATGCGGCGGCGAAACGGATCTTCGCCCGGATTGGCGCCGGTGGAATTGGCGTTGGCGACGTTTTCGGCCGCCACCCGCATGCGCACAGTCTGGGCGCGCATGCCGGATGCGGCGGCGGCGATGGCGGCTTGGATATCTGTCATGGCTTATCGTCCCAATTCATCGGCCAATTCATCGCCCCAATTCATCGCCCTGGCGCGCGCGCGGCGAGGCGCACAAGCTCAAGGCCCTTTTGGTAAAGCGCGATGCCTGTTTCAAACTGCATGCGGGTTTCGGCGGCGCGGGCCATCTGGTCTTCCAGCACCACGGCGTTGCCGTCGATCGTGGTTTCGCTGTCATCGCGGGTGACGACGCCGGCGGGCGTGGTCGAACCGCCCGGCGTCATGTGCATCGCATTGGTGCGCATCATCGCCGGGCCGCCGCTTGCGCCCGCATGGGCGGCGAGCGCGCGCTCAAACCCGCTCGTATCCAGATCGCGCGGGCGATAGCCGGGCGTGGAGGCGTTGGCGATGTTTTCCGAAATCAGCCGCTGGCGCTCGCTCAGCTGATCGAGCCGCGTGCGCAAGAGGCCGAAGAATTGGCTGTTGGCGAGATCCATGGGCGGGCCGACTCAAGGGCTGCAAACTTTGCCTAGTGCACCCCTTCATGGTTAACTCCAGCTTAACTCGCGCGCGCAACGTTAACGCGCCGTTTACCAAACCCGCCCAGCGAGGGAGCGCGAAAGCTCCAGAACGGAGGCGGGGTCGTGGATTGGATTGATTGGGCGCGCGCGCTTTTTGCGCTCACCGCCACTTTGGCGCTGATCGTGGGCGCAGCTTACGTGGCGCGCCGGCTCGGCATGATCCAGCACCGCGCGCAGGGGCCCAAACGGCTCAAGATCGGCGAAAGCCTGATGCTCGATCCGCGCCGGCGGCTGGTGCTGGTGCGCTGCGACGATCGCGAACATTTGTTGCTGCTGGGGCCTGCGGGGGATGTGGTGGTGAGCGAAATGGCGGCAAAGCTCGACATGGCGGCCAAGCCCGATGCGGAGATCGTGCAATGAGCCGCCCATCGCTCGCGCGCGCCGGCCTGTTCGTCGCCGCCCTCGCCATCGGCGCAAGTTTCGCGCACGACGCTTTGGCCCAAGCGGCTGAGCCCACGCTCAACGTCAATCTCGGCACCGGCGAGGGGCTGACGGCGCGGGTGCTGCAGCTTGTGGCGCTGATCACGGTGCTGACGCTGGCGCCCTCGATCCTCATCATGACGACGAGCTTTGTCCGCATCGTCGTGGTGCTTTCGCTTTTGCGCACCGCGCTTGGCCTGCAGCAGAGCCCGCCCAACGTGGTGATCGTCTCGCTCTCGCTGTTTCTCACCGCGTTCGTGATGCAGCCGGTGTGGAGCGCCGCTTATGACGCTGGCATCGGCCCGGTGATGCGCGAGGAGCTGCCGCTGGACGAAGCCTTCCCGCGCATTGTCGAGCCGCTCAAGGCCTTCATGGCCGGCCAAACGCGCGAGGCTGATCTCCAACTCTTCATCGACATGGCGCGCCTGGAAACCCCGCCCGCCAGCGCCGAGGAAACGCCGCTGCGCATCCTTGCGCCCGCCTTCATGGTGTCAGAGCTCAGGCGCGCGTTTGAGATCGGCTTTATGGTGTTTGTGCCGTTTCTGATCATCGATCTGGTGGTGGCCTCATTGCTGATGGCCATGGGCATGATGATGATGCCGCCAGTGACGGTCAGCTTGCCGTTTAAGCTGATCTTCTTTGTGCTGGTTGATGGTTGGCGGCTGGTGGCCGGCAGCTTGATCGAAAGCTTCAATTCCGGCGCGCCGCCGGGCGGATAGCGGGCGAAACGATCAGCGCTTGATGCCGAGATCGGCCATCAATTGCGCTTTGAAATTATCGCCCCTCGGCGCGAAGACGCGCCCGAACCATGCAAACATCGCCTTAAACATTGCCAGCGCCCCATAATCACGCCTGCCTCTCGCGGGCAGGGCGGATAATTCGTTTCAGCTCCCTCGCATCTGAGGATGCGCTAAATTTCGCAGATGCAAAGAGTGCACCGCAAACATGCTGGCGCTGTTGCCGCGCCGACACAAAAAAGCGGGCCGCGCGTGCTTTGTTCGCCCGGCCCGCTTCGATTTTATGCTGAAGCCAAAGTTACACTAGGCGTTTGCACTCCAAGCGCGCACCAACTCGCCCAGCACGTCGAGCGGCACCGCGCCATTTTCCAGCACGGCGTCATGGAAGCCCGCGATTGTGAAGCGATCGCCCATCGCCGCTTTAGCTTCTTCTCGCAGCCGCAAAATTTCGCGCTGGCCGATCAGGTAGGCGGTGGCTTGGCCGGGATTGACGATGTAGCGCCCGGTGTCACGCGCCGCTGAGTGCGGATCGGAAGGCTGGTTTGCGAGGATGTAATCGATGGTTTGCTGCCGGGTCCAACGCTTGTGATGCAGGCCGGTATCGACCACCAGGCGGATCGCGCGGCGCAGCTCCATCGTGAGGCGCCCAAACTCGGAATAGGGATCCTGATACCCGCCCATCTCCTTGCCGAGATATTCGGTGTAGAGCCCCCAGCCCTCGGTATAGGCGGTGTAAAAGCTCAGGAAGCGGCGGAAGCGCGGCACGCCCTCAAGCTCCTGCGCGATCGAAAGCTGCATGTGATGGCCCGGAATGCCCTCATGATAGGCCAGCGCTTCAAGCTGATAGAGCGGGATGGCGCGCACATCGAAGGTGTTGACGTAGTAAACCCCGGGGCGTGAGCCGTCTGGGGCGGGGCGCTGATAAAACGCAAGGCCGGCCGAGCGTTCGCGGAAGGCCTCCACCGGGCGCACCTCCATCGCCGCGCGCGGCATAAGGCCGAAATAATCGGGCAGGCGGGCGCGCATCGCATCAATGGCTGCGGTGGCGCGGCGCACATAATCGGCGCGGCCTTCCGCGGTGTCGGGCACGTAAAATTGGCTGTCGGTTTCCATGAAGCGGAAAAACGCCGGCAGATCGCCGCTGAAATTCACCGCGCGCATCACCGCATGCATTTCATTTTGCAGCCGCGCCACGTTCTCAAGCCCGATCTCGTGGATTTCATCGGCGCTGAGGTCGGTGGTGGTGAAATTGCGCAGCCGCGCGGCGTAAAATTCTTCGCCGTCGGGCAGCTTCCAGGCGCCGTCATCTTCGCTGGCGCGCGCCTCCTGGGCCTGCATGGCGACGATGAGATCGTCATAAGCCGGGCGCAGGCTGTTCAGCAGCGTCGCTTGGCCTTCACCCAGCAGGCGCGCCTTTTCAGGCTCGCTGATCTCCAGCGCGTTCACCTTGCCTTTGAAATCGCGCCAGATCGGGCTGTCGGGGCCATTGGTGAAGGGCGCGCCGGTGATCACCGCGGCGACGGCGAACT
>DAORMO010000036.1:5880-8696 GCA_035440585.1 Terricaulis sp. | reverse complement strand
GCTGGTTTGCAGGATGCCCTCATACGAAAAGCGCGGCGGCGCGATGCCTTGCGCGAAGCGTTCATTCGATTGGGCCGTGAGTTCGCGCAGGCGCGGGCCCGCGCCATTGATGCGCGACACATAAGCTTCCGCGTCGCTCACATTGGTGACGGCGTGCTGGCCGATCAGGAAAGCGGGGATCGAGGATTGCGCCCCGCTCATATGATTGAAGATGTAGCCGTGATTGCGCCAGCGCCAGTTTTCCTCCGCGCGGGTGATGCCATGCTCATAGAGCCGGAAGGAGAGCCGATCCGAGGCGCCGAGTTGCGCCGGATCAAAGCGCGCGCGCATCGCCTCGCGTGAGGCGATGCGCTCATCAAGCTCGCGCCGCGCGGCCGCTTCGCTTGGATCATCCCATTGGCCGTAGCCGCGCCGGTCTCCCAGGCTGGTGGCCAATTGCGGCGAAGCGGCCACCACTGATTCGAACGCGTCCTCAAAAAACGCGTTGAGCGCGGCCCCCTGATCGGCCCCGTTCGATGCGGTGGCGCAACCAGCAAGCGCGGCGGCGGAGACGGAAAGCAGCGCTTGGCGGCGGGTCAGGTTCATAAAGCGGTCCCTCTGATGTGTTTCGGCGAGTTTAAGGAATGGGTAAGGGCTCTGGAAACCACCTGTTAACGATAAACGCGCTCCTTGTGGCGGCGGTCGGCAGAATTTGCCGGGTTCCCGCGTGCGGAGCGTGACATGGACGGCGCCGAAGTTCTCGATTTAGGGCGTGACGCCATCTGGGTGACGGTGCTTGTCGCCGCAGGGCCGATGATTGTCGGGCTGATCGTCGGCCTTGTCGTCTCGCTGCTGCAGACGCTGACTCAGATCCAAGAGCAGACGCTGGTGTTCGTGCCGAAGATCTTATCGATCTTCTTCGCCATCCTGCTCTTCCTGCCGATCATGGGCGGCCTGCTCGGCAGCTTCACCACCAACATCTTTGAACGGATCGCGGCGTTCTGATGAAGATGGGCAATAGGCAGTGGGCAATAGGCAATAGCGAAGGCGGCTCTGCGCGCCCGGCCCCCATTGCCTATTGCCCATTGCCCATTGCCCGCACAGCGGAGCCGCGCACATGACCCTCACCCTCTACGGCGTCGAGATCTGGGCGGTCGCGCTTTTGTTTGCGCGCATGGGCGCGATGCTGATGCTGCTGCCGGCGTTTGGCGAAGCTGCGATCCCTGCGCGCATCCGTTTGGCGTTCGCGCTCGCGCTCGCCATCGCGCTTGCGCCCACCTTGGTCGATCGCGTGCCGGAAGCGGCGCAAACCGTGTTCGGCATGGCCGGGCAGATCATCGGCGAGATCGTGATTGGCATCATGCTGGGCGGGGCGGCGCGCATCCTCGTTTCAGCGCTGGCGACGGCGGGGCAAATCATCGGCTTTGAGATCGGCATCGCCTTTGCGCAAACCGCCGATCCGTCGCAAATGTCGCAAGGGCAATTGTTTTCGGTGTTTCTTGGCTTGCTCGGCATAGCGCTGGTTTTCGCCACCGGGCTTGATCACATGTTTCTGCGCGGCATTGTGGGCTCATATGACGTGATCTCGCTCGGCGCGCCGCCGCCGATTGAGGATGGCACGGCGATGGCGGTGGAGGCGGTGGCCGCTTCGTTCCGCATCGGCTTTCAGATCGCCATGCCGCTGATCGCTGCGGGCCTCATCTTCCGTGTCGGGCTTGGCGTTTTGGCGCGGCTTATTCCGCAAATTCAGGTGTTCTTCGTGGTGTTGCCGTTGCAGATCATGGGCGGGCTCGTGGTGTTCGCGCTCGGGCTCTCCACCGGCATGCTGATTTGGCTCGATAGCCTGCAGCGCTACGGCGAGTGGTTGGGGTAGACCATGGCCGAGCAGAACGACGACGATAAAACCGAAGAGCCGACACCGCGCAAAATCGAACAAGCGCGCGAAAAAGGCGACATCATCTACACCCCTGAGGTTGGCGCCGCGCTTTCCTTGCTGGCGCTCACCGCCGTCGCCGCCTTCATGGCTGGGCCCATCCTTGAAGAGATGGCGCGCAGCTTCATCGGCTTCATCGCCGTGCCCGAGCAATTAAGCGCTGAGCCTGCGGCGCTTAAGGCGCTGTTTGGCCAAGTGTCGCTCAAAACGATGATGATCTTCGGGCTGCTCATGCTGGCCTTCGCAGCGGCCGGGATCGCCTCACGCTACGTGCAGGATCGGCCCACGTTCACCGCTGAGCGGTTGACGCCCAAGCTCAGCAAGCTCAACCCCGCCGAAGGCTTTAAGCGCGTGTTCGGCAAGCAGGCGGCGGCGCAATTCCTAAAATCACTGGCCAAGCTCGGCATCGTCGGCGCGGCGATGGCCTGGGCGCTGTGGCCGCACGATGCGGTGCTGGAAAACATCTCGCTGCTTGATCCCGCGGCGCTGTTGCCGTTTGTGCAGGAGCGCATCGTCTCCATGCTGATCGCGCTTGTCAGCGCGGCGGCGGCGCTGGCGGTGATCGATTACATTTTCACCCGCCAATCCTACATGAAGCGCCTCAAAATGAGCCGCCGCGAATTGAAGGAGGAGCATCGCCAAAGCGAAGGCGATCCGATGGTGAAGGCCAAGCTGCGCCAGCTGCGCATCGAGCGCTCGCGCCGGCGCATGATGCAAAACGTGCCCAACGCCAGCGTGATCATCACCAACCCGACTCACTACGCGGTGGCGCTGCGCTATGAGCAGGGCGAGACGGCGGCGCCTGTCTGCCTCGCCAAAGGCGTCGATGCGCTGGCGCAACGGATCCGCGAAGTGGCGAACGAGCACGACATCCCGATTGTGGAAGATCCGCCCCTGGCGCGCG
>DAORMO010000036.1:0-5852 GCA_035440585.1 Terricaulis sp. | reverse complement strand
GAGCCGATTCCACGGGAACATTACGAGGCGGTGGCCAAGGTGATTGGCTTTGTCATGCGGCTCGCGCGGCGGCGCGGGCGGCGCCGGCTGTGAGGAACTGACATGGCGGACGGATTCACAGGCCCAAACCGTGCCCCGCAGGGCGAATCGGGGTCAATTGGCCCCCAAATAGGCGCGCAGATGACAGACCAAGCAGAACACCCCACGCCGCAAAGCGGCGCCCGGCTCGATCCGCTGCAAATCCTGTTCTGGATTTCGGTGGCGTTTGGCGTGGCTGCGGCTGGCGTGGCCATCACCGCGGGCCCCAGCGTCGGGCGCGTGGGCGCTATTCTGCTTATTCTCATCGCCGCTTCTGGGCTTGTGCTGTTCATGTGGATGTCGCGCGGGGCGGGGCGCAAGTTCGGCGCCTTCCCGGAGCGCGGCGTCGTCGCCGCCGCCAGCTTCGCCATCGGCAAACCGGAATTCGCCGCCATCGATGCGCTCGATGAAGCGGCGCTGATCACTGATCGCACGCTCTCGCCGCTTGTCGCCAACACCGGCTACATCGCCATCGCCGAAGAGGCTGGCATGCTGGGCGGCAGCGATCGCCCGCCAATCATGAGCCGCCTGTTTGGCGCAGACCCTGCGCTGTCTGCGCCGATGTTTCGCTTGGCGAAGGCGGCGGGCCAGGGGCTCAACCGGCGCGAGCTGTTGCCGCCCACCGCCATCATCGGCGGCAAGATGGTGCGTTACGAAGCCAGCGTCGGCGCCATGCCGGGCGGCTACGTGCTGTGGCGTCTGCGTGAGATCGGCGCCTCGGTCGCGCGCGAGGGCGCGGCGGCTGAGGAATCGCGGAACCTGTTTGTGGACGATGCGCCCGTCGGCTTCTTCGCCGCCGCCGCCGATGGCTCCATCATCTATATGAACCGCGCATTGCGCGCCGTGCTGGGCGTGGGCGATGATCCGGCGCTGCTGCGCGTGAAGGATCTCGTCAAGGAAGATCAAGCGCGCCTCTTGCGTAAAGATCGGCGCGGCTTTGGCCCCACCCGCACGCGCATCACGCTGCGCGCGCGCGATGGCATGGAAACCCAAGCCAGCACGCTCAGCTTCTGGCCGGCCGAAGAAAGCGAAGGCGCCGCGCGCGTGTTCGTGTTTTTCTCTGAAACCGAAGCGCCTGAGGCGCCCGCCGCCGCGCTCAAGGTCGATACCGCCGCCGCCGATGGCGTGTTTGCGCAAGCGCCGTTTGGCGCAGCGGTGCTCGATTGCACCGATCCGGCCACTGCCGCATTGCTCGATTCCAACGCCGCGATGATGGAAATGACGCAAGGGCGCGCCATGCCGGGGGCTGCCTTCGCCGATCTGTTCGACGCCTCCGAAGGCCCTGCCGCGCTCGCCCAGCGCCTGCGCCAAGCCATCAACGAGCCGGTCGAGCTGATGCTGGCGACGACCCCGCCTGTGGCCGCGCACGTGCATTTCGCGCGCGGCCCCGATGGGCGCGGGCTTGCATATGTGATGAACGTCACCGAGCAGCGCGAGCTTGAAACGCGCCTCGCGCAATCGGAAAAAATGCGCGAAATCGGTGAGCTCGCCGCAGGCGTCGCGCACGATTTCAACAACCTGCTCACCGTGGTGATGCAGACATGCTCGACGCTTTTGCGCCGCCACCCGGTGGGGGATGCAGATTACCCCATGCTGCGTGAGATTTCCGATCACGCCGTCACAGCCAAAGAGCTTTCGGAAATGCTGCGCGCCTATGCGCGCCAGCAAACCTTCGCGCGCGAGGTGTTTGATGTCGGCGATTTCGTCGGCGCGCGGCAGGAGCTGATCCGCCGCATCGTCGGCGCCTCGATCCAGTACGAGGTGCGCCATGGCCGCGATCTACCGTATGTGAAGGTCGATAAAACCCAGCTTGAGCGCGTGCTCGTCAATCTCGCCACCAATGCGCGCGATGCGATGACGCCGAAGGATTCCCCGATCCCGAAAGACGGCAAGCTGATGGTGCGCACCTCGCTTGTGTCCTCGGAAACCGCGCGCGGCTTTGGCCACAACCCGATCGAGGATGGCCAGTACGTGATGATCGAGGTGGAAGACACAGGCTCGGGCATCAAGCCCGAACACGCCGCCAAGATCTTCCGCCCGTATCATTCCACCAAGGAAGCCGGGAAGGGCACCGGCCTTGGCCTCGCCACCTCCTACGGCATCATCAAGCAATCGGGCGGCTACATCTTCTTCTCGTCAAAGATGGGCGTGGGCACCACGTTCCGCATCTTCCTGCCGGTCTATGATCCGACGCCCGAAGAGCTGGAAGAAATCGCCGCCAAGGAGCGCGCGCTGCTGGCTCCGCCGACCAAGGATGTCGCCGGGCGCGGCAAGATCCTGTTCGTCGAGGATCAAACCGCCGTGCGCCGCTCCATCGTGCGCAATCTCAAAGAGTGTGGCTACGAGGTGGACGAAGCCGAAAACGGCGAAGAAGCGCTCGAGGTGCTCGAGAAAAACCCCGGCGGCTACGATATGATCATCTCGGATGTCTCGATGACGATCATGACCGGCCCCGAGATGCTGCAGGAAGCCGATCCCGCCGTGATCGGCGCCGCCAAAGTGCTCTTCCTCTCCGGCTACGCCCCCGAAAGCTTCAGTCACATGCTGGAGCAATATCCAGTGCATTATATGAGCAAGCCGGTGACGATGGAGCAGCTGGTCGGCCGCGTGAAGGAGCTGCTGGCGGCGGCTTAAGGGCGGCGCCAGGAGAGGCCATCTGCCTGACATTCAGCTTGAGCGTTGATACAAAATATTGTATAAGCGCTGATTGTGGCCAAAGTCGCAAAGCCCATCGCTTTTCTCGGCGGCGCGCTGGCCGATTTGCGCGCTTTTCCCGCGCCGGCGCGCCGGCAGGCGGGCTATCAGCTCGATCGCGTGCAGAGCGGCCTTGAGCCCGATGATTGGAAACCGATGGCGAGCATCGGCGCCGGCGTTTTCGAGATACGCATCCGCGCAGCGAACGGCGCGTTTCGCGTCATGTATGTGGCGAAATTCGCCGAGGCGGTGTTCGTGCTGCATTGCTTCCAGAAGAAGGCGCAGGGCACCAGCCGCGAAGACATTTCGCTTGCAGCAGGGTGCTACAAACAATTGCTGAAGGAACGGAAGTCATGACCCGCAAACGGTACGCGAGCGTCTGGGATGCAATCGAGGAAAACCCTGCGGAAGCCGAAAACATGAAGCTGCGCGCCCGCCTCATGACGGCCTTGCGTCACTTCATTGAGCGTGAGGGCCTCAGCCAAGCGCAAGCCGCGAAGCTTTTCGGCGTCACCCAGCCGCGGATTTCCGATCTTGTGCGCGGAAAGATAGATCTGTTCAGCATTGATGTGTTGATCAATATGCTCGCGGCCGCGGGCGTGCGTGTCGATCTGAAGATTGCCGCGGGCCGTTAGAGATCGTTTCTAATCGAGGCGATTTCGCTCAACCCGCCGCTGAAAAATCGAAATCCGGCGTTTCGGTTTTGCTGCGGCGCGCCGCCAGGATGATCAGCTTCTCGCTCGGCGGATACGCCACCACCTCACCGCGCGCGTTTGTCACCACGATCACATCAGGATCCGCGCGCCTCGGATCGGCCGGGCGCATCAACGCTGCGGTTTTCATGCGGAAGGAGGCCACCGCCTCAAGCGTGGGCGGGAAGGCGCTGAGCGAGGGCTTGGGCGCGAGGGTTGAGGCCATCCGCGTGTCTCCTTGGGGGGAACATTAACGCCCAACTCCCCACTTTGGGAAAGAGCCCGCCCGCCGCTCAGCTAGGGATTGGGGATTAGCGATTGGTAAGGCGCCGCCGGTTGCGGCGGGCCGCGTCATCCCCAGAACGGCGCGTTCTGGGCGAATGTTCTACTTGTGTTCTGAGAACAAACGCGGTACATGCGAATCCAACACCGAACGGCGATTTGGCATGGCCGCGGGGCATGGACTCAAGGCAGGAGGGCGGGACAATGGCGAAGCTGAAGCTTGTTGAGGCGGAAGTGGAAACGGACAAGCAGAAGGCTCTGGCCGCGGCTCTGAAACAGATCGATCAAGCCTTTGGCAAAGGATCGGTCATGCGGCTTGGCGAGAAGCCGGTGGTTGAGATCGAGGCGGTCTCCACCGGCTCGCTGTCGCTTGACATCGCCCTCGGCATCGGCGGCCTGCCCAAGGGCCGCATCGTCGAGATTTATGGCCCAGAAAGCTCGGGCAAAACCACTTTGGCGCTGCACTGCATCGCCGAAGCGCAAAAGAATGGCGGCGTGTGCGCCTTCGTGGACGCTGAACACGCGCTCGATCCGATTTACGCCCGCAAGCTCGGCGTTGATCTCGATGATCTTCTGGTCTCCCAGCCCGATACGGGCGAGCAGGCGCTCGAAATCACCGATACGCTCGTCCGCTCCGGCGCGATCGATGTGCTGGTGGTCGACTCTGTCGCGGCGCTGACGCCGCGCGCGGAAATTGAAGGCGAGATGGGCGATAGCCTGCCGGGCCTGCAAGCGCGGCTGATGAGCCAGGCGCTGCGCAAGCTCACCGCCTCGATCAACAAATCCAACACGCTGGTGATTTTCATCAACCAGATCCGCATGAAGATCGGCGTGATGTACGGCAACCCGGAAACCACCACGGGCGGCAATGCGCTGAAATTCTACGCCTCCGTGCGGCTCGATATCCGCCGCACCGGCCAGATCAAAGAGCGCGACGAGGTCATCGGCTCTGAAACCCGCGTGAAAGTGGTGAAAAACAAGGTCGCACCGCCGTTCAAGCAGGTGAGCTTTGACATCATCTATGGCGAGGGCGTTTCCAAAACCGGTGAGCTGATCGAACTCGGCGTGAAGGCCGGCGTGATCGATAAGTCCGGGGCCTGGTACGCCTATGGCGGGCAGAAGATCGGCCAAGGCAAGGAGGCGGTGCGCCGCTTCCTGAAAGAGCACAAGGACATTGCCCACACCATCGAAGATGCGATCCGCAAGCAATCGGGCATGATGGCCGATGCGATGTATTCCCCGCCCGAGGGTGACGAAGAAAAAGACGCCGCAGAGGGCGGCTAAGGTTTTCGCTGGCCGGTTCGGGGCCGTGGACCGACCCGACCCCATGCCCTGGCCCGTCTCCGGGCCGGCCGGCGAATTCTAAGAAGGAGCGCGCAGCGCATGGAGCCGCGCATTTCCCTGATTACCCTGGGCGTGGCCGATCTCGGCCGCGCCCAATCTTTTTACGAGGCGCTCGGTTGGACCCGTTCGCCCGCGAGCGTCGCCGGGGAGGTGGCGTTCTATCAGGCGGGCCCGCTCGCGCTCGCGCTCTGGGCGCGCGCGAGCCTTGCAGCCGATGCGGGGGTGGCGTCGGATGGCGCGGGCTTTGCCGGCATCGCGCTGGCGCACAATGTCCGCACCAAGGATGAGGTCGATCAGCTCTTGGCCGAGGCTGCGGCCGCAGGCGGGGTGATCACCAAGCCCGCGCAGGATTCCCCGCATTTCGTCGGCCGCACCGGCTATTTCACCGATCCTGACGGCCATCTTTGGGAGGCAGCCTGGAATCCAGGCTTCGCCCTCGGGCCGGATGGCGCGCTCACGCTGCCTGCGGGCTGAGCCGGGGCGAGGTCAGCGTGCCCCATGCGCGGCGTGCGCCCAATCGGTTCCGCCGCTTGGCGTTGGCCCGCCCACTACCTATACCAAGCTCAACTCTGATTTGCCCGCTCCCGGCGGGCTTTTGGCTTGGAACGGCATGAACAGCGTCAACGATATTCGCCGGCAATTTTTGGAATTTTTCCGCGCGCGCGGGCATGAGACGCCAGCCTCGGCCCCGTTGGTGCCGCAGGATGACGCCACGCTGCTGTTCGTCAATGCCGGCATGGTGCCGTTCAAGAATTATTTCAC
>DAORMO010000035.1:18120-18830 GCA_035440585.1 Terricaulis sp. | reverse complement strand
CGCGGCCATCACCGCCATTTTGACGACAGCGCTCGCGGCGCTGCAGCCCGATCGGCCCGCCACGCGCCCGCGCGGGCGTGACCGCGTGGCCGCGCTCGGCGCGCTGATGCGCTCGCGGCAATTTGTGCTAGTGGTGCTTGCCTGCGGGCTGATCCAAGGGGCGCACGCGTTCTACTACGCGTTCTCCACCATCGCCTGGCGTACACAAGGCGTATCGGCTGAAATGGTCGGGATGTTGTGGGGCGTGGCGGTTGCGGTGGAAGTGGCGCTGCTTTGGAGCCTTGCGCCGATCGAGCGCCGGGTTTCGCCCGAAGCGCTGATCCTTGCTGGCGCCGCAGGCGCGGTGCTGCGCTGGAGCCTCATGGGCTTTGCGCCCGATGGCGCGTTGCTTTGGCTGCTGCAGGGGCTGCACGCGCTCTCGTTCGCAGCCACCCATGTCGGCGCCATGCGCCTCATCTATCGCGCTGCGCCCGATAACGCCGCCGCGATGGCGCAGACGATCTATTCATCTTTCTCGGGCGGGCTTTTGCTGGGCGCTGCCACACTGCTTTCAGGATGGCTTTACGATTGGGGCGGGGTCGCCGGCTATTGGGCGATGGCGGTGATCGCCGCGCTGGGCGGCTTCTGCGCCTTGTTCTTGCTGCAAAAGCCGGCGGTAAACGCGCGTTAAGCTTTCCCCTGATGCGCGAGCTTCGCGCGTCACGCGCGCG
>DAORMO010000035.1:17698-17918 GCA_035440585.1 Terricaulis sp. | reverse complement strand
GCGCTGCGCTCGATGTCGCCCAGCTTGGCCGGTTCGACGTCGCCGGCGCTTATTTGATTGACCGCACCTTCCGCGAAGGCCCCGGCGGAGACGCCCGCATCGCCGTGCGCGGCCCCCACACCAACGCGCTCACGCTGCTCGCCGCCGCGCGCAAGGCCGCCGTCGCGCCCGCCCCGCCGCCAGAGCATCCGCATGGCTTTAAAGGCTTTCTCGAAACTGT
>DAORMO010000035.1:0-17677 GCA_035440585.1 Terricaulis sp. | reverse complement strand
CGCCATCGGCGAAGAGATCATCGAAACCGTCGGCTTTCTCGGCGAAACCCTTGTCGTGCTGGCGCGCCTTGTGCTGCGGCCGCAGCGCATACGCTGGGTGTCTGTCGTGCACATTATGGAATCGGCAGGGCTGAACGCGCTGCCGATCGTGATGCTGCTCTCGTTCTTCATCGGGCTTGTCGTCGCCTATCTCGGCGCGCGTATCCTCGGTGATTTCGGCGCCTCTGTGTTCACCGTGGAGCTGGTGGCGTTCTCCATGCTGCGCGAGTTTGCGGTGGTGATCACCGCCGTTTTGCTCGCGGGCCGCACCAACAGCGCCTTCACCGCCGAAATCGGCGCCATGAAGATGCGCCAGGAAATTGACGCCATGCGCGTCATGCGCATCGATCCGATGGAGGCGCTTGTCGCCACGCGCGTCATCGCCATGCTGGTGATGACGCCGATCCTCACGTTCGCTGCGATGATGGCCGGCATTTTCGGCGGGCTCCTCGTGTGCTGGGGCGCGCTCGGTGTGAGCCCCGCCATGTTCTTTGCGCGCATCTCCGAAACCGTGCCGGCGCAGCATTTCTGGGTGGGTTTTGTCAAAGCGCCGGTCTTTGCGCTCGTGCTCGCGGTGATCGGCTGCAAGCAGGGGCTTTCGGTCGGCGGCGATGTTGGTTCGCTCGGCAGCCGCGTCACCACATCTGTGGTGCAGGCCATCTTCATGGTCATCCTGATCGACGCGCTGTTTGCGCTCTGGTTCTTGGAGATGGATTGGTGAGCCAAGATATCGCCATCCGTGTGCGTGGCCTTGTCACGCGTTTCGGCAAGCAGGCCGTCCATGACGGGCTCGATCTTGACGTGCGTGCCGGAGAAATCCTCGGTGTCGTCGGCCCCTCAGGCACAGGCAAATCGGTGCTGCTGCGCGAAATCGCCGGCCTTGATGCGCCCACAGAAGGGGAGATCAGCTTCCCGAACGCTGAAGGCGAGGGCCGCACGCCGCGCATGGGCGTGATGTTTCAGGACGGCGCGCTGTTTTCCAATCTCACCGTTCTCGAAAATGTCGAAGCGCCGCTGCGCGAGCATATGAATTTCTCGCCCGAGCTGCGCGCCGAAATCGCCGCGCTGAAGCTCTCCATGGCTGGGCTTGGCGCGGATGCGCATCACAAGCGCCCCGCGCAAATCTCCGGCGGCATGCGCAAGCGCGCCGCCGTCGCCCGCGCGCTCGCGCTTGATCCTGAACTTTTGTTTCTGGACGAGCCCACCGCCGGCCTTGATCCGATCAGCGCGGAAAATTTCGACATTATGGTCAAGGAACTGGCGAGCGCTTTGGGGCTTACCGTGTTTCTGGTGACGCACGATGTCGATACGCTGCACGCGGTGTGCGATCGTGTTGCGGTGCTTTATGGCGGCAAGGTCGCGGCGATCGGAACAATTCCGGAAATCACCGCAGGCGCCAAAGGCTGGGTGAAAGAGTATTTTTTAGGCCCGCGCGGACGCGCGGCTCTG
This sequence comes from Terricaulis sp., assembly GCA_035440585.1. Taxonomy (GTDB): domain Bacteria; phylum Pseudomonadota; class Alphaproteobacteria; order Caulobacterales; family Aquidulcibacteraceae; genus Vitreimonas. The sequence goes on along the minus strand of DAORMO010000035.1, from coordinate 16,189 downwards.
CGCGCCGCAGGAGGCGGTTGATGGAAACCAAAGCACACTTCGTCCGCATTGGCGCGGCTGCCGTGCTCGGCTTTTTGCTGATCATGATGTTCGCCGCCTGGATCTCCAGCTCGGATTTGCGCCGCGGCGCGCATGAGTATGACATCGTGTTCGATGATCCCGTGCGCGGCCTCACAGTCGGCGGCGAAGTCCGCTACAACGGCATCAAGGTGGGCGAGGTGCGCAATCTGCGCATCGATCCAGACAACACCGCCCGCGTTATCGCCCGCGTGCGCATTTCATCTGACGTGCCCGTGCGCGAAGATAGCGAAGGCCAGCTTGAGCCGATCGGCCTCACGGGCGTCACGCTGATCCAGCTGACGCCCGGCGCCGGCGATGAGCTGCGCCCCTCCGGCTTTGGCCCGCCGCCGCAATTGCGCGGCCGCGGCAGCCAGATCGACATCATCATCAATCAGGGCGAAAACATCGTCATGCGCGCCAGCGAGGCGATGGCCGCGGTGCGCGATTTGCTCACCGATGAAAACATCGCCCGTGTCACCCGCATCATCGAAAATCTCGAAACCGTTTCAGCCCAGCTGGCTGACACGCAATCCATCGTCACCCAATCTGGCCACGCCGCCGTCGCCGTCACCGCCGCAGCGGAGGATTGGACGCAGCTTTCGGCGCAGCTGCGCCGTGATCTTGCTTCACTCGATGCGGTGATGGGCGAGATCAACAACGCCGCCGCAACCGCCTCGGGTGAAACTCTGCCAGAGCTTACGCGCGCCGCCGATGAAATCCGCCGCGCCGCCGCCGCGATTACGCGCGTGGCCAACGGCCTTGACGAAAACCCCTCTATTCTCACGCCGCAAGCACCGCGGCCCACCGTGGAGCTGCGCCCATGATGCGCGTGACTGTTCTTCTCCCGCTGCTGATGCTCGGCGGCTGCATCACGCTGCTGCCCGATCCGCCGCCGCCGCCGCGCGTGTTCACGCTCGATGCCGGCGATGTCGCCCGCAGCGAAAGCCCGCGCCTTGACGCCGCCCTCGGTATCGCCAATCCCGATGGCGAGCGCGCGATCCTGGGCGCCGATCTCATCTGGCGCACCGGGCAGGAGATCGCTTACGTCGGCCAGACGCAATGGTCGGGCCGCGCTGATGATCTTTTGCAATCGCTGCTGATCGAAACCATCGCCCGTCAGGGGCGCTTTACTGGCGTCACCCGTTCGGGCGAAGCGCGCAATGATTTCGATATCCGCTGGGAGGTGCTCGATTTTGAAATCGATAGCCAAACCATGCAGGCGCGCTTTCGCGCCGATGTGCGCCTGATGGCCTCGCCGGGTCGGCGCCTCATCGCGCAGGAAATCATCAGCGCCGAAGCGCCCGTCTCTGATCGCTCCGCTTCGGTGGCCGCTCAAGCGCTTGCGCGCGCCGCCCGTGAAGGCGGCGCGCGCATTGGCGTGTTTGCATCTGATGCTGTCGCCGCCGAGCTCGCGCGCCGGGCGGCGTCAGCCGATTAAGCCAGCGCGGCGTCGATCAACAGATAAGCGCGCACCAGATCCGAAGCTTGGCCCTTCTTCTCGCTCTTGGCGAGTTCGGGCCGGGCGCGGAAGGCTTGCGCCACCGCAAGCGCGCCAGCGTGGCGGCGCATGTGGCGGGCGATGCGGTTGACCGCAACCGGCGCCGCATCCATCACCGCATCGCGGCGTGCAGAGGCGCCATGGCGCGAAGCGCGGGCGATCATGTCAAGGTCGGTCGCGGCCAGCACTTCGTCCACGTCCACGCCTGATTCAATCACCAGCTCCACCGCGTCAGCTTGCAGCATCGCATCGGCTGATTTTTCCGGGCGATCGCCGAAATCGACGAGATCGAACAGCTCTTCCACGGTTTCGTTCGCGGCGGCAGGGAGGGTTTCAACCTCATCACGCGCCGGCATGAAATTGGCCCAGCCGCCAAAGCCTTTGAACATGCGCTTGGGCTCAGCTTGCGGCGCAGGCTGCGGCGCGGGGCGCACAACCGGGCGCTGCGTGCGCGCCACGGCCGCATTGGCCGCCACGTGCAAGCGCGAGAACGAGTCCGCCGGATCAGCCGGCTGCGCGGCGCGCTGAACCACACGCTCTTCGCGCTTGGGCGCAAGCGGGGCTTTCTTCGCGCCGGCGGTGGCGGCAAGCGCGGTGAGGCGCTTTTCCAGCGTGGCCGCGTGGCGCTCAGCCGCCGCTTGGCTTTCTTCGGAGGCAAGGCGCGCCGCTTCCGCCGCTTGCTTCAGCGTGGCCAGCGTATCGTTCGCTGCTTCCTGCATCTGCGTGGCTTCCGCGCGGATCAGTTGCGCGGCGCGCTTGGCTTCAAACACGGCGCTGCGCGTGGTTTCACGCACCGCGCTCGCGGTCTCGTTCGCAACCAGCACCGCTTCGGCGGTTGACTTCTTGGCGGTCTCCGTAAGGCGCGTGGCTTCGGCCAGGCCATCGAGCATGTCCGTCATCGTGCCATTGAGCGAAGCGCTCGCGGCGGCGGCCACGTCCGCGGCGTGCTGGATGTCGGCGGTGCGTTCGCCCAGCGCGGCGGCGGAGGTCTGGAACGCGCCCATATGGCTTTCGAGCGCAGCTTCGGCCGAGTTGATCTCGGTGCGCACCAGCTTGGAGGCTTCGCGCATCAGCCGCACTTGGCGGCCCACAGAATGGGCCAGCGATTCAGTTTGCGATTTAAGATCGCCGTTCAGCTCCAGCAGCGCGTCGTGCTCGCTGCGCAGGGCGGTGGCCATGATCTCGGTGTTTTCGCGCGAGGCGCACACGGCGCTGTCGAGCAGTGTGGCGTTGCGTTGAGCGGCGCTTTCCAGCTCCGCCAGGCGGCTCATCGCAGTGGTGACCGCATCGTTGAGCGCTTCGATCTCGTTGCGCACACTGGTGGCGATGCGTTGGGCGTTGGCGCTTTCATCCTCGAACGGCGCGCGCACAGCTTTGGCCGCAAGGCTCGCAGCGATGCGGCGTGCTTTGAGCGCTTCGCCCGCTGCGGAAGCGGCCACCCAGAACAGCAGCGCCGGCCCAAGCGCGAGCGCGGCAAGCCCCGCCTGCATCACAGGCTCAAGCCGCATCAGCCCATCAGCGCCATAATAGCCAAACGGCAGCCCCACAGCGGCGGCGAGCCACGCCAGCGATGCGGTCCCGCCCATAAAGCCGGCCCAGGAAAAGCCCCCGCGCACCTCGATCGGCGCTTCAGGCTCGATGTCCAACGCGCGCGTTTGCGGCGCTGCGAAGCTCATCTCTTCGAGCGGATCGTCGATCGCTTCGGGCGCATCGCCGAACAGCTCGAACGGATCGCGTTCGTCCTTGTCGTCATCTTTGATATACATGGCCGCAAACTCCGGCGCCGCGCGCGAGGCGGCGTTAACCCGGCGTCTGCAATGCCCATGCCAATGGCGCGAGTGCGGTTCTCGCGTCGGGCGTGCGCCAGTTTGGCGCAAAATGCTTGTTCACAGCACAGCCCAGGCGAACCGCGCGCGCGTTTATCATGAACGCGCGCGGCGGAACGGGCTGACGGAAATCACGCCTATTGCTGGGCTTGTCGCGCCAATTGCTGCAGCGCCACCCGCATCGCATAAAGCCGTGCGCGCCGGCTGCTTGGGGTGAGGGGCTGCGGGCGCGTCTCGGTGCAGGCGATATTCAGCACGGTGGCGAGCGCGGAATTGGGCGGGGCCTGCACCTCCTGGTTCAGCGCCGTACTCGAGAGCAGGCGCCCGTTTTCATCATAAAGCGCGGTGCTCGCCATCACCAGGCGCTGGTTCGCGCAATCTGCGGCGCCCGTCATATCCTCCCAAGCGACGCTGCCCCCACCGGCCCTGCGTGCATCGGGGGCGTAGTAAATATTGAGCTGAAAGGTGTTGGCGCTGCGCGCGCCGGGCAGGCTTTCTGCGGCCTGCATGAAGGTCAGCCGATCTGCGCGCGTGGCGATAAGATAGGCCGGGCCGATCTCATCATCCATGCTCACGTTTTGTGCGTGGGCCGCCATCGGGGCGCACAGCAGGGCGAGAGCCAGTGCGGCGGCGTTTGCAATATTCATTGAGGCTCCGATGGGGTTGCAAGCGAGTGTGTCCTCGCTAACCATCGCGGCCGCGCGCGTCTCTCCCTTGAACGGGGGGCTTAAGCCATGCGCCCGCGCGCCAGCATGATTTCACGCGGCGGCTGGGTTTCTTCGAGCAGGCTTTCCTTAATCGGGCGCGGCGCGCCAAACAGGTGCCCTTGCCCAAACGGCGCTTCAAGATCGAGCGCCTCAAGCACCAATTGCTCGTTCTCGATCCGCTCGGCGATGAGATCGATGCCGTAGCGCTGGAAGATCGCCGAAATATCCGCCGCCGCGATCTCGCGCGTGATGGCCGAGCGCGGGCGCAGGCCCTGGCGCACGATCTGCTCTGTCAGTGTTTGCGCTGAAATCTTAATATACTTAACGCCCGCGCGCTCGAGATCGGGCAGGTCGATCTCGACATTGCTCACCCGGTCGATCGAAAAGCGGAAGCCAAGATCAACCAGTTTCGCCATCGCCCGCGCCTCGAGCGAGGTGCGCATTTCAAACGCAGCTTGCGGGATCTCAAAAATCACGCTGCCGGCAAGATCGCGGTTCTCCCGCATGAAATCGAGGAATTGCGGGAAGAAGTGCTCGTCCGAGAGCGCCGAGGGCGAGAGATTGCAGAAAATCCCCACGCGCCGATCCTGCTTCATCAGCTTGCGCACGATCTGCACGCAGCGAAACAACAGCACATTGTCGATCGTGGGCATGAGCCCGGCATCTTCGGCGGCGGGAATAAATTCCTGCGGCAGGATCAGCCGACCGCTCGAATCCTTAAGCCGCGTAAACCCTTCATAATAAGCTGTCTTGCGCTGCGGCAGCTGCACGATCGGCTGCAGGTGCAGCTCAACGCGGTTTTCCAGCAGCGCCTCGCGCACCATGTCCATCGGCCCGCGCGCCGCGCCAGGGCCGATCGCGGTGATGTTGCCCGCAGCTTCAATGCGCTGCAGCCGCGCATCCATCGCCGCGCCCAGCTTATCGACGATTTGGTCAATCAGTTTTAACTCAAGCGGCGGCTCGTGGCCGAGCTGCGCCTGTTGCTGCGGCCCCGGCAGGGCGAACGCCGTGTGCGCCTCCACCTGGTCGAGCCGGGTTTGCACCGCGTCCATATCGGCGCTGATCTCGCGCTGGGTATGGCGCAGCCGCTCCACGTCCTTGGAGACGCGTTTCTCCGCCGCGCTCGCCCGCGCCGCCGCCGCTGATGCGGTGATGCCCGCATGCGTCACCGCGCACGCGCAGAAGAGGCCAATGCCTCCGAGGAACGCAGCCCCTAAGCCCTCGCCGCCGATGCGCTGCAGCGCCAGCCCCACCACCACAGAGATGAGGGCGTAGCCGATATAGAGAATGACGTGCGTAATGATGGGCATAATTTGCCGTCCGAATCTGTCGCGTTCCATCAGGCGAGCCAGGCGGTTGCGAGAGTCTTAACAAAAACAATCGATGGCTTGACGAAATGATTGTATTGCGATAATTTCTTTTTGCCTGGCTTAAGCTGGGCGCTTAGAGGTCTTCATCATGACAATCGCCGCCGCCGCGCCGCTCGCGCGCGCCCAGAAGCTCGCCGCCGCCAGCCAGGTGATCGCCATCATCGCCGCGATCATGCTTTCGGTGTCCGCGGCGGTGGATGTGTTCCTCCCGCCCCTGACGCGCCTCGGCGGCCTTGAGCCCGGCTGGGCGGGCACGTTCGCGCTCATCAACCTCATCGGCGCCCGCGCCATCCTGGCCGCGCCTGTGATCATCCTCGCCAGCGTGTGCCTCGATCTGCGCAAGGTGCTGAGCGATTACGCTGAGGGCCGCTTCTTCACCCTGCGCGCCGCCAAGGGCGTGCGCAAAACCGGGGAGGGCGTGCTCTGGGCCATGGCGTTCAAATGCGTGATCTCGCCTACGCTTTATGGCCTCGTCGCCGAAGGCGCGCGCGGCGGGCCGCCGGAGGTGCGGATCGAATCGTTCGATCTTGGCCTCATTGCGCTTGGCTTTTTCATCATGATGATCGGCCGCGTGCTGGAAGCAGCGGCCGCCATCAAGGCCGAGAATGACGAAATCGTCTGATGCGCATTGTCGTCACGCTCGATGTCATGCTCGCGCGCCGCAAGATGCGCGCGAAAGATCTCGCTGAGCGCGTGGGCATCACCGAAGCGAATCTTTCGCTGCTGCGCACCGGCAAGGTCAAAGGCGTGCGCTTTGAAACGCTGGTGAAGATCTGCGAAGCGCTGGAGTGCAAGCCGGGTGATTTGCTGGATGTGGAGGACTAACGCTTCCCGGCCGCATGCCCCGCGAAAGCGGGGCTAAGAGCCGGGATCCAGGCAATAGGCGCAGGCCGCAGCGCTGGATCCCCGCGCGCGCCCCGCATCAAGTGCGGGGCTTGGCGGGGAGGCGTTAGCCGTTCTGCAAAAACAACGCCGCCGCCTGCGCCAGATAAACCACCCCCAGCACGCTCAAAATCCAGCGCGTCCAGCGCAGAAAATTCACATCGCTCATCGCATCGAGCGCCTTGCCGCCGAGCCACGCGCCCAGCATGGCGAGCGGCGCCGCAGCTATGAAGAACCAAAGCGGCGGCAGCCCGCTTTGCGCTGCGCCCACCAGCGGCAAGCCGTAAAAGCCAATCTTGGCGATATGCGCCAACGCTTGCGTCGCAGCCTTCGTGGCCACGATCTGATGCCGGCTCAGCGCCGTGCGCACGAAAAACACATCCAGCAATGGCCCGGCGACGCCGGCCAGCATGTTCAGCCCCGTCACCAAAAATCCGCACGCGATCGCATGGCTTGTTTTGTTCGCATCAAGATTGAACGCGCCCTTAGGGATCCACGCCAGCCACGGCACAAGCCCCAGCAGCAGATACACCCAAGCCTTGTTCGGATTGTACGTCAGTGAAAAGAGCACGGCGGCCGCCGCCGCCGATCCCGCCCCATAAAGCGCGATGATCCGCCAGACGATATGTTTGCGATGCAGCACCGCGCGCGAGCCGTTGGAAACCAGCTGCACCGCCCCATGCGTCACCATCGCCGCGCTCACAGGCAGCACAAGCGTCAGCGCCCATCAGCATGATGCCGCCCGCCATGCCGAACACGCCCGAAACCGTCGCCGTGATCAGCACGGCGGCGAGCAGGGAAGAACTTGTCAGCAAAGCCACGCGCGCCTCCATTGCTGGGAGAACGGCGCGGCGGGGTGCGCCCCGGCAAGCCGCAAAAGCGGCGCTCGCGTCAGAGGGCAGTGTATGCGCGCCGCGCCTAAAACGCAAAGCCGCGCTTGCGCTGGGCGATCGGCGGGGAAGCGTGAGTTGACACGCCGTCGCCTTGCACGCCAATTTTCACCGCATGCCGCAAGCAAAAACGCGCATCATGTATATCGAAAATAAGGCGGCGGGGCTGAATGGGCCCGCCCGCATCGGGCGCGTCGCCTTCTCAAAAACCGGCAAGTCGCTCACCTATCAGGGGCGCACCTTTCAGAGTTTGAAAGGCAAAGGCTTCAAAGCCAATTGTGTTGATCTCGAAACGGGCGAGTATTTCTGGATTTCCGGCCCGCGCAAGGATGGGCAAGATCGCCTTTACCCGGAAAGCGCGCGCCCGATCGAGATCGACGCGGATGTCGCAGAAGAATACTGGCGCGATATTCGAGGGCTCGAACGCGCGCCCGAATAAAAGCGGAAAAAGGCGGCGAAGATGAAAGCCAGAGTGACGATATGTGCGCGCGCGAATGGGGCGTTTGAAATTTATCTCAACGAGGCGGGGCGTGATCTGCTGGTGAAGGAGCTGCAAGGGCTCGATCAGCGCTGGGATCATTTTCACCTGGATCATTTCGGCGATCCCGAAATGGCGTTCGCCACCGATGTCCCGCTTTCGGTGATCGCGTATAACGAGGGTGATGACGTGTTCAGCAGCGGAAAAGTCCTGCTTCGCCCCGACGCATGGGACGCGGAATACTTCCCGCATGTTCTCGCGGATGAGCCGCAGGGTTAGGTGCGACGTGCTTTGTTGAGGCAGAATGCTCGCTTACCGGAAGGCGTTGTCTAGCAGCGCCATAAGCACGCAGATCGCCAGAAGCGCGAGCACGATGAGGGCGCGTTGGTGCAGCGGCGGGCCGCGGCCTAGCATCCACTTGTTGAACCAGTCATCGCTCATGGCGCTATTGCGGATCCCAAGGGTGCCGAGGCCGCGTTGAGCCGCAATTGAGCCCATCGCTCAAGAGTTCGCAGCCAAATTCGCGGGCCGTTCTATCCGTGCTCGACGTCGCCTGACCCATCAGGAACAAAATGATCAGTGGTCGTTCGCCATCGCTCACCGAGACATGAATATCGTAATTCTCCAGCTCATCGCAAACCTCATCCGTGGTTGAGGCGCAGAAGGTCGTAAATGCGGTGCGGATGAATTGCCGTGAAACGGAAACCGAGAGCCGCTCGTCTGGCGTGAGGGCAATATAAGTGGTCGCGTCCTCGTGTCTGGCGGCGGTTGCGCACCCGAAGCAGAAGGCCAGCATCGCCGCCGCCAGATAGTATCGCGCGCCCCTAAACATCGCCGCCTCCGTCAATCAAAAGCTCCCACCCGCGCCTCAAGCCCCGCCTTCACCGCCGGCCATTCTTCCGCGATCACCGAAAACCACGCCGTATCCCGCAAGCTGCCATCGCTGCGCCGCATATGTTTGCGGTGCACGCCCTCAAACGCAGCGCCCATTTTCAGCATCGCCGCGCGCGAGCGCGCGTTGAGCGCATCGGTTTTCAGCTCCACCCGTTCAGCCCCGCAGGCAAATGCGTGGCCCAGCAGCAAAAGCTTCGCAGCCGGGTTCACAAATCCGCCTTGCGCCGCGCGCCGATACCAGGTGGCGCCGATCTCAACGCCCGCATCGGGCGGTCGAATGTTGAGATAGCAGCTCTGCCCAGCCACGACGCCATCGGCCAGCACCGCGTGCGCGATCGTGCGCCCAGCCGCCTGATCCGCCATCAAGAGATCAAACCACGCGCCATAGCCTTCGCGCGCCACAGGGAAGGGGATGTGCAGGAACAGGTCCGGCTCGGCCTCCGCCAGCGCGGCAAGCGGCGCCCGGTGGCGCGGCTCCAGCGGCTCAAGCCGCACGCGCCCGTATTCAAGTGCCCTTGCGGTAAGGTCCATCGCGCGCATTGCTCCGCCTCCGCCCGCGCTTTAGCGTGCGCGCAGCAAAGCCGCCAGAACATCTCCGTGAGGATACGCCCATGTTGTTTGAACATTCCGACACCACCAAGGCCTGGATCGCCAAGGTCGAGGCCTTCATGGATGCGCACGTCTATCCCGCCGTGCCGGTGTATGAGGCGCAGCAGCATGAGGGCGGGCGCTGGAAGGTGCTGGCGATCGTTGAAGAGCTGAAAGCCAAGGCCAAGGCCCAAGGGCTTTGGAACATGTTCATGCCGCCCTCCAGCGGCCACGCCAAAGTGGATGAGAGCTTTGAGTTTGAAGGCCCGCGCCTCTCCAATCTCGAATACGCCCCGCTCGCTGAAATCATGGGCCGGGTGAGCTTTGCTTCCGAAGTGTTCAATTGCTCCGCGCCCGACACTGGCAACATGGAAGTGTTCGAGCGTTACGGCACGATCGCGCAAAAAGAAAAATGGCTGCGCCCGCTGATGAACGGGGAGATCCGCTCCGCGTTCTTAATGACAGAGCCTGGCGTCGCCTCATCGGACGCCACCAATATCCAATGCGAAATCCGCCGCGATGGCGATGACTACGTCATCAACGGCCGCAAGTGGTGGTCCTCGGGCGCGGGCGATCCGCGCTGCAAGATCGCCATCCTGATGGGCAAAACCAACCCCGATAATCCCAAGCACAGCCAGCAAAGCCAAATCCTTGTCCCGCTCGATACCAAGGGCGTCACTGTCGAGCGCGCGCTCACCGTGTTCGGCTATGATGATGCGCCGCACGGGCACATGGAAATCGAGCTGAAGGACGTGCGCGTCCCGGCGGAAAATCTTCTGCTCGGCGAAGGGCGCGGCTTTGAAATCGCGCAGGGGCGCCTCGGCCCTGGCCGCATCCACCATTGCATGCGCACCATCGGCGCAGCGGAAGCTGCGCTTGAGGCGCTGTGCAAGCGCGTCACCTCCCGCGTCGCCTTCGGCAAAACCATCGCCGAACATTCTGTCTGGGAAGAGCGCATCGCCGACGCGCGCATCAATATCGAAATGACGCGCCTGCTCTGCCTCAAGGCCGCCTATATGATGGATACGGCGGGCAATAAGGTCGCCAAAAACGAGATCGCCATGATCAAAGTGGCCGCCCCGCGCATGGCGCTCAAAATCATCGATGATGCAATGCAGGCCCATGGCGGCGCCGGCATCAGCCAGGATTTCGATCTTGCGAAATCCTACGCCGGTATCCGCACGCTGCGCTTCGCCGACGGCCCCGATGAGGTGCACGCCCGCGCCATCGCGCTCAACGAGCTCGCGCAATATGGCTGGAGCCCGCGCAAGAAGGGCGAGGGCGTGTCCTTGCCTGGCCCGCGCTGATGCAGGCTGCGCTCTGGCTCAGCGCGGCGGCGCTCGCCATCGCCATCGTGCTGGGCCTGCGCGCTTTTATTGATCCGCAATGGGCGCAGCGCGTGTTTCGCATTGAAGGCGCCGGCGTCTCTGGCCTTGGCGCCGCGCTCGCGGCCGCGCATGCGGGCGCGCTGCTTTTCACTGCGCAATATTTGCTCAACGGGCACTACCTCGTTGGCGTCATCGCCGCCGGCGCACTCGCCGCGCTCGCCGCCGGCTGGGGCGGGGCTTTTGCAAGTGACGTTGTTGCGCTGATCCGCAAAGGCGGCGCCGCCTCGCGTTTTGAATTGCTCGCCGCCGCCGCAAAACTCGCCATGACCGTCGCCGCCGGCGCGCCCTGGCTGCTGTGGCGCTTCGGCGGCTGATTTGCTATGCTGCGGATATGAAAACGCTGACCGTTCAAATTTCGGACGAGGCGGCTCGAAAGCTCGCTGAGCACGCCTCGCAAAACGGCAAAACCCCCGAGGAGTGGGCGACCCACCTTGTGGAAGAAGCCTTTGACGATTCGTGGCTTTCTGATCTTTCACCGGAGGATCGCGCCGCCATCGAGCAAGGCTGGGACGAGGCCGAGCGCGGTGAGACCATCCCGCATGAACAGATCGTCGCCGAGGTGCGCCAGAAGTTCGGATGGTGATCACATGGTCGCCGCGCGCTGCGCGCGAGTTTCGCGCGATTGTGACCTATCTTAGTGCGCGAAGTCGGTCTGGCGCCTCTCGCGTTACATCTCGCATCTTAAAGCGTATCGATGATCTGTTGCTTATTCCTGAGCAAGGCGCGCCTATCGGGCGCGGCGCGCGTCGGCTTGAGGTGACGCGCACGCCATATCTTATATTCTATCGCATTATGAACGATGAGATCGTGCTTATCGGCATCGTGCATGGGAAGCGCCGCCGCCGCACTTAGCTCGGCTTGCCCAGAAACACCACGCCTGCGCCCGCCGCGATCAGCGCAAAGCCGAGAAAGTGGTTCCAACCCAGCGGCTCGCGCAAGAATAACCACGAGAACAGGATAAACACGCACAGCGTGATCACCTCCTGCATCGTCTTCAATTCCGCCGTCGAATACACCGCATGCCCGATCCGGTTCGCCGGCACGGCCAGGCAATATTCAATAAACGCAATGCCCCATGCCGCCACGATGGCGATCAGCAGCGGCGTCGATTTGAATTTAAGATGCCCATACCAGGCAAACGTCATGAACACGTTGGACGCGACCAGCAGCAAGATGGGCGCGATCTGGGGGGAGGTGAGGAAAGGCATGGGCGCTCCGGGTGCGGAATCGGCTCCATAATACACCACCCATTCCCGGATTGGCGCGTAGCGCCAAGTCCGGGCCCCATAACCTCAATCGCCCGCCAGTTGCGCGCGTCCTGAAACGATGGTGTTTATGGGTTCGGGTGCTGCTGGCGCAGCGCCCCGGGAATGGGTGCTTGTGATGCGCTCGGCTAAGCCTCAAAAATCATTGATGCTCATATCCGCCCGCCAGGGCCATGTGCGTGGGCTCAAGCCGCAGATCGCCGGATTGAAATTCTCCCGGTCGATCCGCACCGTGTTGGTCGGCGTTTCCTCAATACGCACCTCGCGCACCACGAACGGCAGCCGCTCAGCCTCCACGAACGCATTGAGCTTGAGATAAAAGCACGCCGCCAGCGCCTCCGTGGTGGGGTCGCCCGGGAAGGTCATGATCTGGCTCAGCCGCTGCGGCTCGTTCTTTTGGAAAAACCCGATCAGCGGATCATCGTCGCGCAGATGCAGCGTGTGATCCACGTGCCCGTCAATCCAGCCATGCCAGCGTTTCTTCACCGCCTCAAACGGCGCAGCCGAGTTTGTATCGGAAAAGCGAAACGCGCCCACCGGGTCAAGCCGCACGGTCACGAACTCATTGTGCCCATGCGGGATCGCGCATTTGGGGCTGTCGGTCGCCAAAAGGCGATGCGCCATCGCGTAGCGACGGGTAAATTCAAGGCTAGCCATGTCATTCCTCGGGGCATTCCCGCAGCACAGACGGGCGCCGCCGCCGCTTTAAGCCCGCAAGGCCCCGCGCGCAATATTCAGAACCAGCCGCGCCATTTGGCGATGCCAAACAGCGCAGCGGGCGCGGCCAGCATCAGCAATCCGCCCACCCAGGGCCCCCAGGGCGCGGCGAACCACGTCATATGCGCGAAATTCATCCCGAAAATCGAAGCGATCAGCGTCGGCGGCACGAACGCGATGGTGGCCAGCGAGAGCGCTTTGAGCACATCGGCCTGGGTGGCGTTAATCAAACCCAGCGCCCCATCCTGCAGATAAGAGATCCGCGTCTGCAGCGTCTCGGCCACGCGCTCAAGCTCAACCACATCGCGTGACAGCGCCCGCAGCTTGGCCGGCTCCAGCCCATGATTGCCCGCCACCGAGAGCGCATAGGCGAGCAGCCGGTTGAGGCTGGAAAGGCTTTCATGCGCCAGCGCCGTCATCATGCCGATCTTGCCCAGCGCCCGCAGGCTTTCACGCAGATCAGGCCGCGCATCCGGGGTGAACACCGCCGCGGATTGTTCGTTGGCGTGGCGCGTCATTTCCGCAAGCATATCCGCCAGCCGCTCAGCCGCGCCTTCGATCAGCGCCAGCAGCACGTCAACGCCATTGGCGGCCGAGCCCAGCCGCGCCGAGGCGCGCCCTTGGCCCACCTCAAACGCGCGCGGGCGTATCTGCCGCACGGTGACGAGTTGCCCCTTGGCCAAGATGAACGTCACCGCGCCGGAGATAAACAAGCCCTCATCGCGCCGGCCCAGCAGTGTGGCGGTGAGATGCAGCGCGCCGTTTTCCTCATAAAAGCGCGCGCTCTCCTCAAACGCCGTGCGTTCAGCTGGCGTGGGCACGTCGATGCCGAGCTCTTGTTCAACCTCGCGCTCTTCGCTTTCGCTCGGGTCTTCAAGGTCAAACCAGATTGCATCCGGCGCCTCGCAAGAGGCGCTCTCGGCTCCGCCGCGGGTGAAGACGCGCAACATGAGCCCTGCCTAACCTGATTTGCCCGCGAAAAGGAGAGGGGCGCCTAATCGTTCCGGTGCACCGCCCCGCGCGCCATCACAAAGCGCATGGCGTTTTCCAGCACCGCCACATCCGCCAGCGGATCGCCGTCCACCGCGATAATGTCCGCCGAATAGCCGGGCGCGATCCGCCCGGCCACGCCGTTCAGCTGCAAGTGATCGGCGGCGTTGATGGTGGCCATCTGAATGGTTTGCAGCGGGCTAAAGCCCGCCTCCACCAAAAGCTGGAATTCGCGCGCGTTCATCCCGTGCGGGGAAACCCCGCTATCGGTGCCAAAGGCGATGCGCACGTTGTTCTCGCGCGCAAACCGGCCCATGCGCGCCATGTCCGCGCCCACTTGGCGGGCCTTGGCTTCCTGCGCCGGCGATAAGATGCCGCCTTGCTCAGCCATATGCACAGACCAGAACCCAGCCAGCAGCGTCGGCACCAGATAGCGATTGCCTTGCCGCAGCAGGCGCACGCTTTCGCGGTCGAGATAAGAGCCATGCTCGATCGAATCCACGCCCGCGCGCAGCGCTGCATTGATGCCGTTCACGCCATGCGCATGCGCGGTCACGCGCCGCCCCATCGCGTGCGCGGCGTCCACGATCGCGGCCAATTCGTCATCGCTGAGCTGCTGGTTCACGCCGGTTGCGGTGTTGGAAAGCACCCCGCCTGTGGCCGTGACCTTGATGATGTCCGCGCCCGCCTGGATCTGCCGCCGCGTCGCGCGCCGGCACGCATCCGCGCCTGAGCACGCATTGGGCGAGCGCAGCGTGTTGAGCACATCCGGCGCCCAGCCGTTGGCGTCGGCGTGCCCGCCATCGATCGAAATCGCTTGCCCTGAAGCAAGAATGCGCGGTCCCACCGCGCGCCCTTCATTGATCGCCCGCCGCAGCGCGAAGATCGTATCGTTCTGCGCGCCAAGATCGGCCACGGTGGTGAAGCCGGCGTTCAGCGTGATGCGCGCGCTTTGCGCCGCGCGCAGCGCGAAATCCGCCGCCGTCAGCGTCACCGCGTCGATGAATTGGTTCGATGTGCGCTCCACGCTGCGCAGGTGCACGTGGCTGTCGATCAGCCCCGGCAGCACAAAGCGATTGCGCTGATCGATCACCTCCGCGCCCGCGCGCGTCACATAGCCGGACTCAACGCCAACAATGCGCCCATCGGCGCCAACCAAAATCGAGTGCTCGGTCAGCACCCGCCCCGTGCTCGGATCGGCCAGCAGCCGCCCCGCATGGATGATTTGGTTCACCGCCGGCTGGTCTTGCGCGAAGCTTGAGCCCGCCAGCGTTGCAACCGCCAAAGCCCCAGCCAAAATCATCGCCCGCCGCAACATCGCATCCCCCCAAGGTTAATTCGCGTCTTCTTTAGTTCCGCCCCGGCGCGCGCGCCGTCAAGCGATCGCCCATCCAGCGCCAAAAGTTGACGGCGCGGCCAACGCGCCGCAAACACATCGCCCATGGCGCAAGGCAAGGATTTGGAGGCGGTGGCGGCCGCCCTCGCAAAATCGGAACTCATGGCCGCCCTCAGCGAAGAGACGCGCACCCGGCTCGCCCGCGCGGGCGCGCCCTGCGCGCTTGATCCTGGCGCGCTTTTGTTCGCGCGCGGGGAAAAGGGCGATGCGCTTTACGTTTTGCTCGAAGGGGAGGTGGAGGTCCGCACCTCCAATGAAGCCGGGCGCGACGTGCGCCTCGCCGCACTCAAGCCCGGCGCGCTGATCGGTGAAATGGCCGTGCTCGACGGCGGCGCCCGCAGCGCTGACATCGCCGCCATCCGCCGCTCGCGGCTCTTGCGCATCTCGCGCGATTCCGCGCTCGCCGCGCTCGAAAGCGAGCCCAAGGCGCTGCTCAAACTGATCTCGGAATTGAGCCGCCGTTTGCGCGCGGCCAATACCAGCCTTGAAGATGCGCAGCTGCTCGATCTTGGCGGCCGCCTGGCGCAGCGCCTGCTCGATGAAGCCGGCGATGGATCGAGTATCACCATCACGCAAACCGAGCTCGCGCGCCGCATCGGCGCCAGCCGCGAGAAGGTGAACCGCAAGCTGCATGAATGGAGCGATGCGGGCTGGATCAGCATCGGCCGCGCCGGCATCAAGCTGGTGGCGCGCGATGCTCTCGTCGCGCTGATCAAAGAATCCCGCGCCAATTAAAAAAGCGGCCAGCGCTTGCGCGCCAGCCGCTTTCCAAGCTTAAACGCAACAGCGTTTAGTCAACTTTGATATTGGTCGCCGCATCGCGGCCTTGGCGGTCACGCTCGAGCTCGAACGAAACCTTTTGGCCGTCGGCCAGGCGCGAAAGGCCGGCGCGCTCAAGCGCGGAGATGTGCACGAACACGTCCTTGCCGCCGCCATCGGGCGCGATGAAGCCGAAGCCTTTGGTGGTGTTGAAAAACTTAACGGTGCCGGTAGCCATGGGCTTCTCCTTAAAAATAGCCAGCGGGGACCTTCCCCGGCAGGCGACGATTTTCGAAGGAAACAGCAAACACCCGGCGCAAACGCGAAGGATCAGCGTGACGCGACGAGGATCGATGCCGCTCATATAGAGCCCTGGTGTGGCAAAGCAATGGCGGGATAGAAAAAGGGCTATCCCACACCTCTGGACCGCCGGCGCCCTCGCCGGCATGCGTGAAACCCGCACAAAGTCTGCCGTTTGAAC
>DAORMO010000034.1:0-18975 GCA_035440585.1 Terricaulis sp. | reverse complement strand
GGCGAGGACGCCGGCGGTCCAAGATTAGCGTTGCCCTTAATGCGCCGCCCCCCAGGTCGCGCCCGCTTTCGCTTCCACCGTCAGCGGCACGCTCAAGCTCGCGGCCGGCAGCGGCGCGGCTTCCATCACGTTGCGCGCCAGCGCGCACAAGGCTTCGGCCTCCGCCGCCGGCGCCTCGAACACCAATTCGTCGTGCACTTGCAGCAGCATGCGCGCGCTGAGACCCGAGGCCGGCAATGCTTCGGCCATGCGCACCATGGCGCGGCGGATGATGTCCGCGGCGGCGCCTTGGAGCGGCGCGTTGATGGCTTGGCGCTCACCGAACTGGCGCTCCTGCCCGTTCTTTGATTGCACGCCTTTGACCCAAATGCGCCGGCCGAAAATGGTTTTCACATAGCCGTTTGCGCGCGCGAAGGTTTTGGTGGCTTCCATATAATCGCGGATGCCGGGGAAGCGCTCGAAATACTTTTTGATGTAGGCGCCCGCCTCCTCGCGCTCGATGCCGAGATTGCGCGCAAGGCCAAAGGCGCTGATGCCGTAAATGATGCCGAAATTGATCGCTTTGGCGTTGTTGCGGATTTCCTTCGGCATCCCTTCCACCGGCACGCCAAACATTTCCGAGGCCGTGCGCGCGTGAATATCCACCCCATCCGCGAACGCCTGCTTCAGCTGCGGAATGTCAGCCACATGCGCCAGCAAGCGCAGCTCGATCTGCGAATAATCGGCGCTGACCAGCAGATTGCCCTTCTCAGCGATAAACGCCTCGCGGATGCGGCGGCCTTCCTCGGTGCGGATTGGGATGTTTTGCAGGTTCGGATCGTTGGAGGAGAGCCGCCCCGTTGTGGTGGAGGCGAGCGCGTAGCTTGTATGCACGCGGCCGGTTTTAGGGTTGATGGCTTGGCCCAGCGCCTCGGTATAGGTGCTGCGCAGCTTTGAGAGCTGGCGCCATTCCAGCACTTTGGCCGGCAGATTGTGCTCTTCCGCCAGCGTTTCGAGAATGCTCGCGTCGGTCGACCAGGCGCCGGTTTTTGTTTTGCTGCCGCCTTGCAGCTTCAGCTCATCGAACAGAATTTCGCCAAGCTGCTTGGGGCTGCCGAGATTAAATTCGCGGCCCGCAAGTCCATACGCCTCGCTTTCATATTGCGCCATGCGCTGGGCGAAATCGCCCGAGAGGCGCGAGAGCATGTGCGGATCAATTCTAATCCCTTCGCGCTCCATGCTTGCGAGCACAGCCGGCATCGGCCGCTCCAGCGTTTCATACACAGTGCGCAATTTTTCCTGCGCCAAAGCGGGCTTTAGTTTGCGCCACAGCCGCAAGCTCGCATCCGCCTGCTCGGCCGAATAACCCGCCGCGCGCTCGGGCGCTGCAAGCTCAAAGCCGATCTGCGCTTTGCCTTTGCCGACCACATCGGCAAGCGGCGTTAGCCCATGGCCGAGATGCTTTTCCACCAGCGAGGTTTTGTCATGCGCATCGAGCCCGCCATAGAGCGCGTAGGAGATCAGCATCGGATCATCGATGGGGGCAAGCGCAACGCCATGCTGCGCGAATAGCGCGACATCCCATTTGATATTCATGCCGATTTTGAGCACGCCCTGCGCTTGCAGCAGCGGCTTGAGCGCGGCGAGCGCAGCATTGAGCGGGATTTGCGCATCTCCCCCGCCCCCTTGCGGGCCGGGGGGTGGGGGGCGTTCAAATGCTCCGGCGTTTGCGCGTCGGCCTCGCCCCCCCTCCCCTGCCCCTCCCCCGCAAGGGGGGAGGGGTTGAGATCGAGTTCATTCGCAAACAACTCGCCCGCCCTTGGATCGGCGGCGCAGTGATTGAGCGGGATATAAATCGCATCATTCGCGCCGAGCGAAAGCGCAACGCCGACGATGGATGCGCCCACCGCGTTGATCCCATCGGCCTCGGTGTCGATCCCCACCGCGCCCGCCGCCATGGCGCGCGCGATATAGGCTTCCAACGCCGGCAGATCGCGGACGATTTTGTAAGCCTCGCGCTGGAACGAGGTTTCCACTTGCTCCAGCACCGGGCCGTTTGACGGCGCGGGCGAATGATCGCCCAGCGCGCTTGGCGCGACCGCACCCGCCGCATAAGCGGCCACGATCTCGACGCCCTTTTCTTTGGCGAAATGCTCACGCACGCGCCGGCCGAGGGTGCGAAACTCCATCGCGTCGATGAATTGCAGCAGCGGGCCAGCCTCGGGATCGCGCACCGCGAAGCTTTCCCAAGCCTCCTCCACCGCCACATCGTCCTTCAGGGTGACGAGCTCTTTCGAGAGCCTGATCTGATCGGCGAAATTGATCAGCGTCTCGCGCCGCTTGGGCTGTTTGATTTCGTTCGCGCGTTCGAGAATGGCTTCGAGCGAACCGAACGTGGCGATCAGCTCCGCCGCGGTTTTCGGGCCGATGCCGGGCGCGCCGGGCACGTTATCGACGCTATCGCCGATCAACGCCTGCGCATCGATCACGCGATCCGGCGTCACACCGAATTTTTCCAGCACCGCCTCAACGCCCAGCGCCTTCTGCTTCATCGGATCGTAGAGCTGGATTTTTCCGTCATCGACCAGCTGCATCAGGTCTTTATCGGAAGAAACGATCTTCACGCTCGCGCCAGCCTTGGCGGCTTGGCGCGCATAGGTGGCAATGAGATCGTCCGCCTCATAGCCGCCCATCTCGATGCACGGCAGATTGAACGCGCGCGTGGCGTCGCGGATCAGCGGAAATTGCGGCACGAGATCTTCCGGCGCCGGCGGGCGGTTGGCCTTGTATTCGGGATAGAGCTTGTTGCGGAACGTCACCTCGGATTTATCGAAGATGACGGCAAGGTGCGTTGGCGCCTCGGTCGCCTTCATCTCCTCCAGGAACTTCCACAGCATGTTGCAAAAGCCGGCGACGGCGCCGACCGAAAGCCCATCGGACGCCCGCGTCAGCGGCGGCAGCGCGTGGTAGGCGCGGAAAATGTAGCCGGAGCCGTCGATCAGAAAGAGGCGGGGGGCGGATGATTTGGCCATGGGGCTATCTAAGCGCTTCGGCTGCTTTGGTCAGCCCTCCCCCCGTTGTGGATAGCGCGGGGGGCCGCTAGCGTGGGCGCGGGGGAAAAGATGGACCAGCACGGGGCCGCAATCAGGGAAATCACGCCGGGCGCGCGCGTTGCGCCCCCGCCCGCTTGGGCCGAGATCGAGCCCTATGACGCGCCGCAAACCGCCAACCCGCATTTTGTCGCCAATGGCGTGTGCGTGCTGCTGGATGAAAGCCAGATTGACCTCGTGGAGAACGAGCGCGCCTGGTTCTATCGCCGCGCGGAACTGGTCACCGCCAATACCGGGGCCGAGCGCGCAGCGCAAATCTCCATCAGCTTCGACCCGAAATTCGAGTTGCTCGACATCCACTCCATCGCCGTGATCCGCGCCGGCGCGCGCATCGAGCATGCGCAGAGCGCCTTTTACGAAGTGCTGCGGCGCGAGCGGAATATGGAGCGGCTGCAGTTTGACGGGCGGCTCACCGTGCACCTCACGCTGCCGGACGTGCGCCCCGGCGATATCGTGGAGCACAGCTTCACCCATTACGGGATGCGCAAATCCCTCGGCGGGCGCCATTCGGCTTGGCTTGGGTTTGAATGGGGCGTCGGCATTATCGACGTGCGCGTGCGCCAGCGCCTGCCGAAAACCCGCACCGTGCGCGAATACGCCATCAACGCCCCGCCCGAGCCGACGCAAACCGAAACCGACGGCGTGATCGATCGCCGCTGGCGCGCGAAAGAGCGGCCGGGCAAGCGGTTTGAGCCGCTGACCCCGCCCTGGATCATGCAAAGCGCGGCGCTGCAATTTTCTGAATGGCGTGATTGGGCGGAGGTCTCCGCCAATTATATCCCGCTCTACGAAGATCACGGCGCGCTGCCCGATGATGTGGAAGCCGAGATCGCGCGCATTGAAGCAACCGAGAGCACAGAGGCCGGGCGCGCGGCGGCGATTTTGCGCTTTGCGCAAGATGGCGTGCGCTATCTCGCCATTTCCATCGGCGAAGGCGGCTACGCCCCGCGCTCGATCCAGGACATCCTTTCCACCCGCTATGGCGATTGCAAGGATAAGTCCAAGCTCTACGTGCACATGGCGCGCCGGCTTGGCGTGAATGCTTGCCCCGCTTTGGTCAACACGCGCGACGGGCATGCGCTCAACGCCTGGCTGCCGAGCGCGCAAGCGTTTGATCATTGCATCGTGCGGGTTGAGGTTTCCGGCCAAGTCTATTGGCTTGATCCCACGCGCCTTAAACAACCCAGCCCGCTGCCGGCGATGAGCCAATGCCATTTCGGCTGGGCGCTGCCGCTGCGCGAGGGGCAAACCGCACTTGAGCGCATGCCCGATCCGCTGCCGATCACCTGGCTTGAATCAGATGAGCGCGTAACGCTTGGCCCTTCGCCCGAAACGCCCGCGCGCTATCAATGGCGCTTCACCTCGCGCCGCGGCCGCGCGGAATCGGTGCGCGATTACATCGCCACCGAGGGCGAGGTTTCCATGTTCCGCTCTTACGCCGAGGGCGTGCAGCGCAGCTGGCCGCGCGCCCATCCCGCCAAGCAGATCGTGGCCGAAGATAATATCCGCGCCAATGCGATCATCGTCGAAGAAGAGTATGAGATCAGCGAAGCCTGGCGGCGCGTGGATCACACTTGGCATTTCGCCACGCTCGACATGGTGATGAAGCCCACGTTCGAGCCGCTCGATCCTGGGCCGCGCAAGCATCCGATTTATCTCGGCCTGGTTGGCCGCATGGCGCGGCGGGTGGAGATCGAAACCGCGAACGAGCCGCCCGCCGGCGGCTGGGATCGCAGCGTGGAATGCGACGGCATGCGCTTTCGCAATGTCACGCGGCGCGAGGGCAAAAAGCTGATCATGGAGCAAACGCTCGAAACCGATACGCTGATGCTGCCCGCGACCGATGCGGATAAATACCGCGAGATCATCGCCGAGCTTGACCGCACCGACATCGTGCTCAACCAAGCCGCCAACAAGAAAGGCTTCTTCCTCGGCACCAAGGAAGCGAGACGGCAGGAGCGTAGATCGCAGCTGTTCGCGGCTTTGATCATCCTTGTGATGGCTCTATCCGGCTATGGCGCGTTTTTGTATTATCTGGCCACGCGCGCGCACCCTTAGCGGCCTAGCCCTCCCCTTCGCCTTCGCAAAACAACGGGCGCGCTTTAGCAGCGCGCGCGCAAGCCTTGCGCGGCGGCGAAACAGGGAGAGAAGAACGCGGGCGGCCGCGCCGAATTTTTTCTGCGCCCCATAAGGCGGGGCGCCTGATAACGCGATCTCACCCGCGTTCTGCGATGATGCTTCGCCGGGCCGTCACGTGGCGGTGTTTCACACCCTTGGAGCGGTCCCCGGCGGCGCGCTGGCCGCTCTGAGCCTGAGCGGTCCCATCTTTCTTCCCGCGCTTTTAGCTTCCCGCGGGCTTTGCGCTGCTGCGCCCGGTAACGCTGATGCGGAGTTCGCGCCTCACGCATCCAAGGCCCGGCGCCCTCTTCCGACACCGCGACAATGCCGGGGCTGGGCGTCAAACAACAGCACTTCACGCTTTCATCGCCCACGCACGCTTTGGGGCTTTGGCCAAGGCTCTCAATGTGCGTGGTGAGGCGATGATACGGGCGGTTTGCGGGTGTGGGATAGATTTTGTGCGGCGCGGCGCGTGTGCTGGGCGGGAGGGGGATTTGGTGGGGGATAGAACGGCGCTTCGCGTTTCTTAATGGCGGCGCACCCGCACGCCATCACCGTCGTCGGTAACGAAAGCGCCCGCTTCCAGTTCATCACCATGCGCTGCAATCAATGCGCTCGCGCGTTCGGCAAGCGCCGCTGCAGATGCCGCTTTCAAACGCAGCACGCCCATCACGAAACACCAGCGCGCCGAAATCGGTATCGATGGTGATGATGGCTCGCCCCTCCGCAACAGCCAAGGCGAGGATCGCTGAATCACCGGGATCTGCGCCGCGATCGGCGACGGTGGCGAGGTCATGCCCATCCGCCCGCAGCCGTGAGATCACGGCGCGGGCGGCGGCGCTGCTATCGAGCAGGAGCTTCCGCTTCTTCACTGGCCGCCCCCACCGCCGCGCCAGACATGCGCGTCATGCCGGAAAGCTTGCCGGCATAGAGCAGCGCGGCCTTGATATCGTCCGGCTCCAGGAACGGAAATTCGGTCAAAAGCTCGGCCTCGCTCATCCCCGCGCCCAGATAGCCAAGCAGATGCTCCACCGCGAACCGCTGGCCGCGAATGATCGGCTTGCCGCCGAAAATGGCGGGGTCGGACGTGATGCGGGCGAGCAGCGCGTTGGTCATGTGCCAACCTTAGCATAGATCGGGGCAAAAAGGGTATCGGCACGCGGCTGTTATGCCGAGACTCGGTTCGGGCTCCAACCAGCGCTTACCCCCCTAATCCCCATCCATCTTCAACGCCGCGATAAACGCTTCCTGCGGGATCTCCACCTTCCCGAATTGGCGCATGCGCTTTTTGCCCTCTTTCTGCTTCTCCAGCAGCTTGCGTTTGCGGGTGGCGTCGCCGCCGTAGCATTTGGCGGTCACGTCTTTGCGCAGGGCGGAGAGCGTTTCGCGGGCGATGATGCGGCCGCCGATGGCGGCTTGGATCGGGATTTTGAACATGTGCTGCGGGATCAGCTCTTTGAGCTTTTCCACCATGGAGCGGCCGCGGCTTTCGGCGCGCGCGGCGTGCACCAGCATGGAGAGCGCATCCACCGGCTCATCATTGACGAGGATATTCATCTTGACGAGATCGCCGATGCGGTGATCGATGATCTGATAATCAAAGCTGGCATAGCCTTTTGAAACGCTTTTGAGCCGATCGTAAAAATCGAACACCACCTCGTTCAGCGGCAGCTCATACACCAGCATCGCGCGCGAACCGACATAGCTCAGCTCCTTCTGGATGCCGCGCCGATCCTGGCAGAGCTTGATGATGGAGCCGAGATATTCATCGGGCGTGAGGATGGTGGCTTTGATCCAGGGCTCTTCGATATCCTTGATATGCACCACGTCCGGCAGATCGGCCGGGTTGTGCAGCTCAATCACCTCGCCCTTGTTCATGTGCACGCGATAGACAACGCTGGGCGCTGTGGCGATGAGATCAAGATCAAACTCGCGGGAAAGCCGCTCTTGAATGATCTCGAGATGCAAGAGGCCAAGGAAACCGCAGCGGAAGCCAAAGCCGAGCGCGGCCGACGTTTCCATCTCGAACGAGAAGCTCGCATCATTGAGGCGCAGCTTGCTCATGGCGGCGCGCAGATCTTCAAATTTGGCCGCATCGGTTGGGAAAAGCCCGCAGAACACGACGGGCTGCGCGGGCTTGAAGCCTGGCAGCGCGGCCTTGGTTTCCTTGCAATATTCGGTGATCGTATCGCCCACGCGGGCGTCGGCCACTTCTTTGATTGAGGCGGTGAGCACGCCGATCTCGCCGGGGCCAAGCTCGGCCATGTCCTGGCGCTTGGGCCGCAGCACGCCGAGCGTATCGACGTTATAATCGGCGCCGGTTTGCATCAGCTTGATGCGCATGCCCTTCTTGACCACGCCGTCAATCACCCGGAACAGCACGACAACGCCGAGATAGGCATCATACCAGGCGTCGACCAGCATGGCTTTGAGCGGCGCGTTTGGATCGCCCTGCTTGGGCGCAGGCAGGCGCGTGACGATGGCTTCCAGCACATCATCAACGCCCACGCCGCTTTTGCCGGAGGCGAGGATCGCATCTGACGCATCAAGCCCGATCACATCCTCGATCTGCTGCTTGACGCGATCGGGATCGGCGGCGGGCAGATCGATCTTGTTGATCACCGGCACGATCTCGAGATCAAGATCGAGCGCTTGATAGACGTTGGCGAGGGTTTGCGCTTCGACGCCTTGGGAGGCGTCCACGATCAGCAGCGCGCCTTCGCAGGCGGCGAGGGAGCGGCTGACCTCGTAAGCGAAATCGACGTGGCCGGGCGTGTCCATCAGGTTGAGGACGTAGGTTTCGCCGTCCTTGGCTTTGTAATCGAGGCGCACGGTCTGAGCCTTGATGGTGATGCCGCGCTCCTTCTCGATCTCCATGTTATCGAGCACCTGCTCGGTCATCTCGCGCGCGGAAAGCCCCCCCGTCTGCTGGATCAGGCGGTCAGAGAGGGTGCTCTTGCCGTGGTCGATATGGGCCACGATGGAGAAATTGCGGATGCGGTCGCGGGGCGTCATGGGCGCTGCCTATACGAGCCCGGGGGCCGCGCCAAGCCGGCGCTCTGCCGCCTAGCCGGGGGTGAGCGCGAAAAAGGCGGCGTAAAACAAGAGCCAGGCGGTTACGAAGATGGCCAAGATGGCTTTGGCCCCCAGGCGCGGCTGCAAAAACCGGGCGATCAGCGCCGCCCCTGCCCCCACCAGGAGAAAACGCGGCAGCCGAGCGATCACGCTGGCGGCGGCGAAAGCCCAAAGCGGCGCGTCGGCCGCCGGGGCCAAAATGGCGTAGACTTTATAGGGCGTGCGCGAGAGCGGGCCCGAAAGCGTGGCCGGGAACCAGCCTTGCTCGGCCATGGCGCGCGCCGCCGCCTCGGCCATGGCCAGGCTAATGGCGGGCACGGCCAGCACGAAGGCGCGCGCAGCGTCGGGATCGCTTTGCGCCCAAAGATACATCCCCACACCGCCCAGCGCCGCCCCGCACGCGGCCCAAAGCGACGCAACGCCCGCCGCGCGCGGCCCGCGTTTGACGCCGATATAAGAGAGCAGCACGTCCGGCACGATGAAGAACACGCTGGCCTCAGCCACGCCCCAGGCGAAGGCGGCGAGATTATCTGCGCGCGCTTTCAGCGCCGACGCGATCGCCTTCACTGCGGCGCGCCGTGCTGGACAATCCAGGCGGCGCGCAATTGCTCAGCCAAGCGCCGATCCGTTTCGGAAACCTGGGCGTTGAAAAAATTTTGGATAGCGCGCCCGCGCGGATCGCCCGCATCCGCCGCAAGCGTGATGTAGGCCCAGCCCAAGGGCGCGTTGACGCTGCCGCCTTCGCCGTTCATCAACATGCCGCCAAGGCTCGCCAGCGCTGCTGCGCTGCGCTGCTCAGCCGCGCGCTGATACCAGAGCCGCGCCTCAACATCATCTTCAGCGACGCCCTGGCCAATAGCCAGCATCACCGCCGTGCTGATCTGGCCATTCACAAAGCCCGCCTCGCCAGCGCGGCGCGTTAAACTATAGGCCCGCGGCAGATCAACCGCCCCGCCCACGCCATTGATGAGCATCATGGCGAGATTCCATTGCGCCTCCGCCGAGCCGCGCTCACCCGCCAAGCCAAACAATTGCCGCCCGCGCGCAGCATCGGCGCCCGGCGTTTGCGCATAATTCAATGCGATCTGCAGGATGGCGCCATCGATGCCCGGATGCTCCACCCTTTCAAGCACGGCGAAAGCTTCCGCCCAGCCCGGCCCGGCCGGGTCAGTGAGAATGAGCCGCATGGCGCGATTGAGCGCAGCGCCCGTGGAGCCGGCGGCCTCAGCCGCGCGCTCCCAGCGCTCGGCTTCGGCTTCTTCATCGTTCAAGCGCAGAACGGCCGCGTAATTGTTCATCCCCTCAGGCCGGCCAGCCTCAGCCGAGGCGCGCGCCCAGCGCAGCGCTTGGGCCACATCATTCGCGTCGAGATAAGCGATCGCCAACTCGTCCATCGCATCGCCATCGCCAGCTTCGGCCCGGGCGATCAGCGCGGCGTCAGGCTGCTGCGCCGCCGCCAGCGGCGCGACGAGCAAAGCGAGAAGGAAGATCAAGAGCGGCATGGCCGCACTATGCCGTGCGATTAGCTGTAGCGATAGAGGCGCACGCGCTGCAGGCCGAATTGGCCGGGCGGCAGGCGCAAGTGGCGGCCCTGATGGTTTTCATCGCCATTGAGCAAGCGGCCGGGGCGCCATGCGCCATCGATATAAGCCCCTTCATGAATGCTCTCGATCCCAGCGATAGCGCCTTCGGTGTGGAAGGTGATGGTGATCCCCTGGCCGGCGACGAGATACTCCTCCGGGCCAAGCTGGATGATGAGCCCGCCATGAGCGGCGAGATTTTGCGCCTCACGCGGCGTCCACGGATCATCAAAGCGCACATTCAGGATGAAATCCCCAAGGCGCACATCGGCGCGGCTTTCATCGACCGAGCCATCGAACGCCACCACCGGGCGCACGCCGGCGATCGAGCCTTTGGCTTGATGCTCGAGAATGAGCGGCGCGATGCTGGAGAGCAGCTCATCGGCGGCGTAATCCTCAATCGCGAACGGGCTAAAGCCGATCGAAGCGTGCGCGCCAAAAACATAAAATGCATTCGCGGGCGTCGCTTCTGGCTGGCGGCCGGTTTCGGGGATGAAGAAGGCTTCGCCGGGCTGATCATAAGCGCGGGCCCATTCCACGAAGTTTGGAAAATAAATATCCGGCGCCATGAAATCGATGCTGGGCGCGCCCGCGCGCCAGACATCAAACACCTGCGGCAATGGCCCGGCGCTGGGATATGCGCCTGGCGCTGCGCCTGGGCGGATCAAAGCGGCGTTGACGAAGAGCGGCAGATTGTACGCCGCACGCCCCGCAGCGGCGACGGCCTCAGTATAGCGCGCGAAATGCCAGGCCATGAAAATCTCATCGGTGGCGAGGCCGCGGCCAAACACCGCCTCCCATGCGCCAGCAGCGCGTGCGCCATTGGCCTCCCAGCGCTGACGCAGCGCAGGCGCGAGCGTTTGGCGATGCGCGGCGAGATAGGAAAGCAGCTCGCCGGGAACCGGCGCGGCGAACGCTGTGTTGGCGGGCTCGCTATAATCGCGCGCTTCGGGGATCATGCCGATCTCGTTTTCCACCTGCACCATGAGCACGGTGTGGCGGCCCGCATCGATCTCGCGCAGGCGCGCCATCATGGCCGCAAACGCGCGCGCATCGGCCTGCTGATTGGCTTCCGAAAACGGGGACAAAATTTCGAGCGCGCGGCCATCGGCGGTGCGGGCGCGCGGAAAGCGCGCGCTATCACGCTTCACCCAAGCCGGAACGTAGCTCGACATCGAGTTCTTCCAGGCGCCAAACCAGAGCAGCACCAGGCGCATATCATGTGCGCGTGCATCCTCGATCAGAAATTCGAGCGAGGAAAAATCAAACTTGCCCTCTTCGGGCTCGATCAATTCCCAAGATATCGGCGCAAGCACCGTGTTGAGATGCAGCGCCTCGAGCCGCTCCCAGCGGGCGGCGAGATAAGCACGATCCGACGCGGTGGAATTGCCAAGCTCGCCCGCGAGCATCAGATACGGCGCGCCATCGACGATGAACTGCACCGCCTCTCCCTCGGCGCGCAGATGCGGCGCCGGATGCGCAGGCGCAGACGGCGCGGGCGCGCAGCTCGCCATAAACAGTGCGGCGATCGCCAGCACGCGCCGTGCAGCTTGAAACACGCGCTTCCCCCTTTTATTGTTAGCGCTATCTTTTAGCGTAAATGGCGCAGGAGGCAAAGCAGGGCGTCGGCCCCCGGCGTTCCCGCGCTTTGGTTTTTGTGCGGGTGCGAAGCGCGGCGACCTGTGCCGCCCCGCGCGGCTTGATTGCGCCAACGGGCGGGCAAGTCTAAGCCGCTGAGAGGCTTAAGCGGCGGAGGCGGCGTGCAATATTGGCAGGGTCTGATCGGCGTCGCCGTGATTTTGGCGATGGCCGTGCTGCTTTCCACCAACCGGCGCGCCATTCGGCTGCGCGTTGTGCTGGCGGCGCTGGCGCTGCAGGCCGCGCTTGCGGCGCTGGTGCTGTACCTGCCGGCCGGGCGCGCGGCGTTGAGCGCGATGTCGGGCGGGGTGCAGGCGCTGATTGATTTTTCAGGCGCTGGCATCGCCATGGTGTTTGGCCCGCTGGCAAGTGAGGTGGGCTTCAGCTTCGCGCTCAATGTGCTGCCGATCATCATCTTCTTTTCGGCGCTGATGTCGGTGCTCTACCATATCGGCGTGATGCAGCCGATCGTGACGTGGGTGGGCGGCGCGCTTAGGCTTCTGCTCGGCACAGGGCGCGTGGAATCGCTGACGGCGGCGGCGAATATTTTCGTCGGCCAAACCGAGGCGCCGCTGGTGGTGCGCCCGTATCTGCCGCATGTGACCGGCCCGCAACTGTTCGCGATCATGACGGCGGGCATGGCTTCCGTCGCAGGCAGCGTGCTGGCCGCGTACGCGCAGATGGGCATCGACATCAATTATCTGCTGGCGGCGGCCTTCATGGCCGCGCCGGGCGGGCTGCTGATGGCGAAGATTATCATGCCGGATGCAAAGACCTCGCCCAAAGCAGCCGAGGCGGAAGATGAAACCGGCGAGACGCCCTCGCCCGCGCAAATCGGCGCTGAGGCAGAGCCGGAAGATGCGCGGCATGTGAATGTGATCATGGCCGCCGCGCATGGCGCGCAGACGGGGCTGATCCTCGCCGCCTCAATCGGGGCGATGCTGATCGCGTTTGTTTCGCTGATTGCGCTGATCAATGGCGGGCTGGGCGCGCTGGGCGAGTTGATGGGCTTTGAGGGCGTGACGCTGCAAAGCTTGCTTGGCTATGTGTTCGCGCCGGTGATGTGGCTGCTGAGCGTGCCGTGGGAAGAAGCGCAAGCGGCGGGCGGGGTGTTTGGCGAAAAGCTGATCCTGAACGAATTCGTCGCCTTCATGCATCTTGGGCAGATGGGCGATACGCTTTCGCCGCGCACTATGGCGATCACCACGTTTGCGCTGTGCGGCTTCGCCAATCTGAGCTCGATCGGCATCCTGCTGGCGGCGATGAACACCCTGGCGCCGCAGCGCGCGCCGGAAATCGCGCGCTATGGGTTTCATATTCTCGCCGCAGCCTCGCTCTCCAATCTGATGAGCGCCGCGCTCGCGAGCTTTTTTGTGACCGGATAAGATCGGCCATGGCCCCTCGCCCTCTCATCATCGATTGCGACCCTGGCGTAGATGACGCCGTTGCGCTGCTGCTGGCATTCGCTGCGCCCGATGCGTTGGACATCCTCGGGATCACCACCGTCGCCGGCAATGTGAGCGGGGCGCTGACGGCGCAGAACGCCTGCATTGTGCGCGCCATCGCTGGGCGCGAAGATGTGCCTGTGTTCGCCGGCGCGGATCGGCCTTTGCTGGCGGAGGCTGTGGAAGCCGGGCATTTTCACGGCAAAAACGGACTGGGCGATCTGGCGTTTCCGGCGCCTTCCAAGGGCGTGGAGCGCATCGGCGCGGTGGCGTTTCTTGCAGAGACGCTGCGCGCCGCAGCGCCCGCTTCGATCACCATCGCTGTCACCGGCCCGCTCACCAATGTCGCGCTGGCGCTGCGCGCGGCGCCGGATGCGGCGCAAGGCGTGCGCGAGATCGTGCTGATGGGCGGCGCGCGCAGCGAGGGCGGCAACATCACAGCGTCCGCGGAGTTCAACATCTACGCTGATCCGCACGCGGCGCAGATGGTGTTCGCCTCCGGCTTGCCGATCACAGCGCTTGGGCTTGATGTGACGCATCAGGTGCGCACCAATCCCGCGCGCATGGCGCGGCTTGAGGCGCTTGGCGCGGCGCGGGCGCGTGCGGTCTGCCAATTTTTGCGCTTTGGCGAGCGGGTAGAGCGCGAGCATGCCGGGCAAGAGGGCGCGCCGCTGCATGATCCGGCGGTGATCGCCTATCTGCTGGCGCCGGAAGCGTTTGAAACGGTGGCCGCGGAGATCGCGGTGGAAACAGAATCTGCGCTCACGCGCGGGCACACAGCGGTTGAATTCCGCATCAGCAAGCCCAGCGTGGCGCGCTGGGGCGTGCGCGCGGATGCGGACGCGGTGTTCCATCTGATCGCACGGAGGCTCGCGTGAGCAGCCCGCGTATCGCCATTGTTGGCTCGATCAATCTTGATCTTGTCGTGCGCGCCGCGCGCTTGCCGCTGGCGGGGGAAACCATTGGAGGGGCCGTGTTTGCGCGGCATCCGGGCGGCAAGGGCGCCAATCAAGCGCTGGCGGCGCAGCGGCTGGGCGCATCTGTGGCGCTGCATGGGCGCGTGGGCGCCGATGCGTTCGCCGATGAAGCGTTGGCGCTGCTGCGCGCGGGCGGGGTGGATGTTTCGGGTTGCGGCGTTGATGCGGAGGCGCCGACAGGCGTGGCGCTGATCGCGGTTTCGGCGGAGGGCGAAAATCAGATCGTGGTGGCGCCTGGGGCCAATGGCGCGTTTGCGCCCGCGCATCTGGGGCCGATCGCGGCCGACGCCCTGCTCTGCCAATTGGAAATTCCGCTGGAGACGATCGCACGCGCCGCCAGCGATTTCACCGGCTTTGTCGCGCTCAACCTCGCGCCCGCGATGGAGGCGCCGCCGGCGCTGCTGACGCGGGCTGATCTTATCATCGTCAACGAAACTGAAGCAGCGTTTTATGGCGCGGGCTTGTTTGAAACCGGCGCGCGCGTGGCGATCACCTATGGGGCTGCGGGCGCGGCCTTGTTTGAGCGCGGCGCGGAGATCGCGCGCGCGCCAGCGTTAAAGGTGGCGGTGCGCGACACCACCGGCGCGGGCGATACATTCTGCGCAGCGCTGACGCTGGCGCTGGTGGAAGGCCAAAGCCCGGAGGCCGCGCTGGCGTTTGCGTGCGCGGCGGGCGCGCTGGCGACGACGGCGGAAGGCGCGCAGCCTTCCCTGCCGATGCGCGCGGCGGTGGAGGCTCTGCTCAAAAACGGAGATGGCGATGCGCCAAGTGCCTGAGCTTTCGCTGTGCCGCTACACTCATGGTGATGCACAAGCGCGCGCGGAATTTTCCAGCGCGCTCTCAGCCGGCTTGCGCGACTATGGCTTCATCGTCCTCAAGGATCACAACGTCCCGCTCGATCTTCTGGCGCAGGCTTACGCGCTGGCGGGCGAACTGTTTGCGCGGCCCGAGGATGAAAAGCGCCAATATGCCGGCGGCTTGCGCGGCTACACCCCGTTTGGCGTTGAGCATGCGCGCGACAATACAACGCCTGATCTCAAGGAATTCTGGCAAATTGGGCATGAGCCCGAACCGGGCGCGCCCGCCAGCCCCTTCTCGGCGCCCAATGTGTGGCCGCGCGCGCCGGCGGGCTTTCGCCCCGCGTTCGAGGCGCTGTTCGCCGCTTTGAACGAAACCGGCTGCATCCTGCTTGAAGCGCTGGCGCCGACGCTGGATTTGCCGGCGGATTATTTCGCGCCGCTTGTGAAGCGCGGCGATTCTGTGCTGCGTGTGCTGCACTATCCGCCGATTGGCGCGGATGTTGATCCAGACGCGGTGCGGGCGGCGGCGCATGAAGACATCAACCTCATCACCATCCTGGTGGCCGCGCGCGGGGCGGGGCTTGAATTGCTGGATCGCGACGGCGCCTGGCTGCCTGTGCGCACTGAGCCCAACGCGCTTATCGTGGACAGCGGGGATATGATGGCGCGCCTCACCAACAATGTGATCCCGGCGACGACGCATCGCGTCGTCAATTCCGATGACTCGGGCGCGAGCCGCTATTCCATGCCGTTCTTCATGCATCCCACGCACGATTCCGTGCTTGCCGCGCTGCCCTCTTGCGCCAATGGACATGAAGCCGCACCGATTACGGCTGGCGAATTTCTGGCGGAGCGTCTGCGCGAAATCGGGCTCAAAGCTTAAGCCATGGCCAAGCTCTATTTTTCCTACGCGGCGATGAACGCCGGCAAGTCCACCATCTTGCTGCAGGCGTCGTACAATTATCGCGAGCGCGGCATGCGCACGCTTTTGTTCACCTCCGCGCTCTATGCGGAGATGGATGAGGGCCAGATCAGCTCACGCATCGGCGTGCGCGCCGAGGCGGATTTATTCGACAAAGATCACGATCTCTTCGCCTGGATCGCGCGCGAGCATGCGGCGGCGCAGGTCGATTGCGTGTTCGTGGACGAGGCGCAGTTTTTAACGCGCGAACAAGTCTGGCAATTGGCGCGGGTGGCCGATCGGCTGAAAATCCCCGTGCTATGCTATGGGCTGCGCACCGATTTTCGCGGGCAATTGTTTGAGGGCGCGGGCGAATTGCTGGCCATCGCCGATAGCCTGCGCGAGGTGCGCACCATTTGCCATTGCGGCGCGAAGGCCACCATGGTGATGCGGCGCGACGCCTCAGGCGCAGCGGCCACGCAAGGCGCGCAAATCGCCATTGAGAAAGACGTCTACGTTTCGCTCTGCCGCAAGCATTGGGAAGACGAAATGGGCCGCACCTAGCGCTCAGGTCGATTGCGGCGCACTCCCCGCCAAGAACCCACGGCGCGCCAGAGAGCGGGCCACGAGCACAAGCGCAATCACCGCCAGCGGATAAAACGGCGTGAGCGAAAGCATCGCATACTCAAGCCCGGCCTTGGGGCCGTACGTGTGGGAGAGCTGCTCGCTGACCACGCCGATATAAAGCGGGCCAAGCCCCATCCCGACAAGATTGTTGACGAATAAAAGGATCGCGGCGGAGGTGCTGCGCTGATTGGGCGGGGCGATGTTTTGCACAATCGCCATGCCGGGGGCGACGAACATCATATTCATCGCCATCGGGATGGCGAACCAAATGAGCGCCGCGCCCCAGCCATCCGCCAGCACGCCCATGATGAAAAACGGCACGCCGATGGCGAGCGCCCAGGCCGGAATGAGCGCGAATGCGCTTGGGTTTTTGCGTGCATAGCGATCGGCCAGAAAGCCGCTCAAGAACATGCCGATCGCCATCGCAAGGCCGATGACGATGCTATAATAAGCGGCGATATCGCTCATTTGCGCGCCCTTGGCGCGCATCAGCAGCGCCGGCGCCCAGGTGGCGAACGCGTTGAACACAAAGCTATAGGTGGCCGCCGCGAGCAGCAGCAACGATAAAGTCGGGTTGCGCAGATAATCGCGGATGCATTCCATAATCGATGGCTGCGGCTCTGAGGGCGCGGGCGTCGCCGGCGCTGGGTCATAGCGCCCGCGCTTGGGCTCACGCACCACGATCCACAACAGCACCGAAAGAAAAATGCCGGGCGCGGCGACAGCGAAAAACGCCCACTGCCAGCCAAACTCCGCCGCCACCCAGCCGCCAAGCGCAACGCCGGCCGTGGCGCCAAGCGGCACGCCAAGCGACCAGATGCTGATCGCGCCGCCGCGCCGGTGCGGCGGGAAATAATCGGAGATGATCGACATCGAAGGCGCAGCGCCGCCCGCCTCGCCAATGCCGACGCCAATGCGCGCAGCCAGCAGATGCGCGAAATTGCCAGCCATGCCGCAAAGACCAGTGAACAGGCTCCAGACAAAACACGCAATGGCGACAACGCGCACGCGATTGGTGCGATCGGCCAGCCACGCCACAGGGATGCCGAACGTGGTGTAAAACAACGCGAAGGCAAAACCAGAGACAAGCCCGATCTGCGTATCGGTGAGATTGAGATCGGCTTTGATCGGTTCAACCAGGATGGCGACGATCTGCCGATCAAGATAATTGAAGGCGTAGATCAGCCCAAGAATGAGCACCACCACATAAGGGTAAACGCCGACGCGGATGTCTTCTGGCTCTTTGCTCATCGGTGTTTCCCTATAGCGCGCGGGCGTTTTGATACGCGGCGGCAAGCGTTGTTATGATTTCTTCCTGTCGCCGGATTTCTGCGGCGGGGGCGATGCGTGTGACAGCGCCGACGCCTTGCCCGGCGGACCAGACATCGCGCCAGCGCTTTTTATCCGCATCTTCGGGCGCGCCGAGATTCATCGCGGTTTTTTCCCCGACCAAGGCGGCGGGATCGTAGCCGGCGGCGATGAGGCTTTCGCGCAGCCAGTTTGCGGGCGCGCCAGTGAGCGCGGCGGAGAGCACGATGTCGGACGCAGAGGCGCGCACGACCATGCTTTTATAGTCCGCTTGCGCGAGGCTTTCTTCGGCGGCGATCAGGCTAGTGCCGAGATAGGCGAAATCCGCGCCGAGAATTTCGGCGGCGCGGACCGCGCGCCCAGAGGACACCGCCCCGCCCATGACGATGATGCCATCGAAAAATTCGCGCACGGCGGGCACGAACGCAAAGGCGCTGAGGCCGCCTGTGTGCCCGCCCGCGCCGGCGCAGACAAGCACCAGGCCATCGGCGCCGGCGGCGGCGGCTTTGCGCGCCTGCTCGATCGTGTTCACATCGGCCAGCACGAGCCCGCCATAAGCGTGCACGGCCTCGATCACGGGCGCGGGGCTGCCAAGCGCGGTGATGACGAGCGGCGGGCGATGCTTGGACAACAGCGCCAGCTCATCATCAAAGCGCGTGTAGGAGCGGTGCGTGATCATGTTGAGCGCCCAGGCGGGCGCGCCCTCGCCCGCCTCAGCGACGATGCGGCTCATCCAGGCGTCAAGCTCATCCAGGGTGCGCGCATTGGTGACGGGGAACGAGCCGATCACGCCGGCGCGGCGCGCGGCGATCACAAGATCGGGGCCGGAAACCAGGAACATAGGCGCGGCGATCGCCGGCAGCCGCAAACCCTGCTTCATCCAATCAGGCGCGCGCGTCACGTTTCTCCCCCGGCCGCTGCTCTGGTTCTTGTGCGGGCCATCCGACACTTGTAACTTGCCTAACTGGACTGACTAGTCAAATTTGCAGGGTCGCCGATGGATGTTTTTGTTTTCGACGCGGTGCGCACCCCGCGCGGCAAGGGACGCCCGAACGGATCGCTGGCGGCGATACCGCCACTCTGACGGTGCAATTGGTGGAGGCGCTGCGTGCGCGCCATGGCGCAGAGGCGATCGCTAAGAGCGATCTCTTCGCGCTGGGCTGCGTGACGCAGACCGGCGTGCAGGGCGGGCATATCGGGCTGGCCGCGCGCGTGCAGGCGGGCCTTCCCGATACAAGCGCCGTGCTGACGCTGAATAATTTCTGCGTCTCCGGGCTTTCGGCGATCTGCGAGGCGAGCCGCCGTGTGGCGCTGGGCGAGAGTGGCTTGGCGCTGGCGGGCGGCGTTGAATCGATGTCGCAAGCCACGTTCATGAGCGATAATGCGCCCTATTATAGCGACCCGGCGCTGATCGCCG
>DAORMO010000033.1:12958-19229 GCA_035440585.1 Terricaulis sp. | reverse complement strand
CAACCTGTTCGCCTACACCTGCGGCATCGGCGTCGCCGCCGCCAGGGCCGGCGCGCGCGCGCCGGGCCGGTTTCACTGATGCGCGCCAAGCGCATGCGCTGGCGCCGGCGTTCGCTGCGCGCGGCTTTTCCGTGCTTGCGGGCATCGGCGCCGATCCTGGCTTTGACACCGCCCCGATCGCGGACATCGCCTCCGCCTAAGCTGCAGCGTTGCTGCAAGGGTACAATGCGCGCGCCGATGCATTCTTTCGTGCGCGTCATATTGCGTCGTGGCGCTGGCGCGCTCACGATTTCATGACAATTAGAAAACAGCGGGAACGAAGGGGGACGCGATGTCGGATGAATTTGGCGCGACGCCAAAAGGCCTCTCCTCGCAAATTCTCAACATTGCCGCCGTGCTCATGCGCAAGGGCGGCCTTAAGGTGCCGCGCTATCAGCGCGCCTATACCTGGGGCGAGGGCGAGGTCCGCCAGCTTATCAAGGATTTGTGGGGCGCGTTTGATCGCAACGCCACATTCTATTTCATCGGTGAGATCGTGCTGGTGAAAAACAAAGGCAAGCTTGAAATCTGCGATGGCCAGCAACGCTTGGCCACGCTCACGATGGTGATCGCCTATGTGCGCGATCGTTTGCCCAATCGCGCCAAAACATATCAGCAATTGGTGATGGACGGCGATGACGCGCGCATCCTGCTGCGCGAGGATGACGTGCATTTCTTCCGCGGCCTCGTGCAGGAGCCGGGAAAAATGCCAGAGCTTGCCCGCTATCCTGAAATCGGCATCGAATCCCGCGACGCCATCGCCACCGCCGCATCGGTGATCGATAGCGAATTGCAGGTCGATGATCGCGTGCTCGATGCGTTCATGTCCTACGTGGCCCGCAGCTGCACGCTCAATGTCGTGGATGCTGAGGAGCGCGGCTGTGCGCAAACCGTCTTCAACGCGCTCAACATGCGGGGCTCTCCTTTGTCCGGCGCCGACATCATCAAATCGGACCTGATCGAAAACGCGGGCCTCACCAATCACGAGGCCGATCAGGCCGCGCGCAAATGGGAGCGGATCGAGGAGCGTTTCCGCCGCGAAGATTTCGCTGAGCTGCTGAACATGATGCCGCTTCTGCTCACGGGCGCCCCGCTGCTGTCGCCGGGTGATCTCGCCGCGTTCCGCTACGCAGTTGATAAAGCGGGCGGGGTGCGCAAATTCTTGTTCGAGGATCTGCCGCGCTATGGCGAGGTGCTGCACGCTATTTTCCACTGCAATGTGGATGTGGGCCCCTATAGCGCCGAGGTGAACCGGCGCATTCACGTGCTCAAGCAGGTGGAGCGTTGGGATTGGGCGCCTGCGGCCATGGCGTTCCTGGTCAAGCACGGGCAAGATCACGAGCGCGCGCGCCGTTTCTTCCGTGCGCTTGATCTGTTCACCTTCGCTTGCGAACTTTCGGTGGTCGATGGCCGCAAGCAGGCGGCGCGTTACAAAAAAGCGCTGGCCGCCGTCGGCGATGATCGGCTGCTCTATGTGGCCGAAGGCAAGAATGGCGGCGCCG
Organism: Terricaulis sp.; assembly: GCA_035440585.1. Lineage (GTDB taxonomy): Bacteria > Pseudomonadota > Alphaproteobacteria > Caulobacterales > Aquidulcibacteraceae > Vitreimonas. The sequence continues at coordinate 17,688 of DAORMO010000033.1, read as the reverse complement.
AGCTTGAGCTCACCACCAGCGAGCAAAGCAAGCTGGTGGATATCCTCAACCGCTCGCGCAAGCGCGATCGCTCACGGCGTTTGTTGCTGATCCGCATCGAGGCGGCGCTCCCGAACGGGCGCCTGCTCAATATGCGCGATGACGTCACCGCCGAGCATATCTTGCCCAAGGGCAGCCATGCCTGGTGGGAGGAGCGCTTTCCCAATCCCAAGCGCCGCGATGATGTGTGCCACGTGCTCGGCAATTTGACGCTGATCAACCAGGCCCAGCAGGACGCCGCCGCGCACAATCCGTTCCCGGAAAAGCGCAAGGTCTATTTTGAGTCCCACGCCCCGGTGCACGCGCTCACCGAGGATCTGCGCCCCTGCATGGATTGGTCCTACGATCACATCGAGCAGCGTCAGGAGCGGCTGGTGAACGCCTTGCTTGAGGATTGGGGCATCTGAATTAACCGCTCGCTAAGGAAATCAACCCAGCTTTAACGCGCTATTCATACTTGAGGCGCGTTCGGGCATGTCCTTGCTCTATGCAATTGTTTTCGCCAGCCGGTGCCGGTCCAACCATCACCGGCTCGCCGTCGATGCGCTGCGCCATCTGCGCAGCGAAGAGGCTGAGCATTGGCGCAATCTCTTGCTGCACTATCACGACGATTATCTCAAAGGCGCCAAGGCGCCGGACGATACGTTCAAGGATTTCAAGAACCACGTCCTGCATGTGCGCGATAATGATTGGGGCGGGGCCATCGCCGCGTGCGAGGAATGGTATCGCCGCACTGTGCGCGCGCTGGCCGCGAAGGATTGGCGCCAGGCCGCATGGTCCGCCGGGGTGCTCAGCCATTATTATTGCGATCCGATCCAGCCGTTCCACACGCACCAAACCGAAGAAGAGGGCGTGATCCACCGCGCGGTGGAATGGAGCTTCTCCAAATCCTACGGCATCTTCCAAAAGATCATCGAAGCGCGCGGCGGCTATCCGCAAATGGAAACGCCCGCGAGCGAAACATGGCTGGCCGAAATGGTGCGCGCCGGGGCGCTCGCCTCGACCCAGCATTATGAGCTGATCATCGATCATTACAATTTCGCCGTCGGCGTGAAGGATCCGCCAGCCGGGCTTGATCAGGAAATCCGTGAAGCCATCGCTGGGCTTGTCGGCCATGCCGCTGTCGGCTTCTCGCGTATCCTCGATCGCGCCTTTGCGGAGGCGGCGGTGTCTCCGCCCAAGATTGGCGGCGGGCTGCAAGCCTTCTTCCTCGCGCTCGAAACCCCGATCCAAGCCGTGCTCAAGCTGATGGATGACGCCGCCTCCCGCAAAGAGGTCGAAGCGCAATTCCAAGAATTCCAACGCACCGGCAAAGTCCGCGCCACATTGGGCGATGATGATAAAGTCGTGCGCGCGCTCTACGCCGCAGAGGTGATGAACACGCCGCTTTCATCGCTCGATGCGCAATGGCCGCGCGAGATCGGAACGCAATCGACAGGCACGCCCAAGCCTGCGCCGAAACCAAAGCCCGCGCCCAAGCCAAAAGCAGAGGCCAAGCCGAAGCCTGCGCCAAAGCCCAAGCCCGCGCCAAAACCGGCGGCCAAGCCCGCCGAGATCGAAAAGATCACGCCCGCGCCCACCATTGCGTCCGTGGAGGAAGCGCTCAAAGTCGAGAAGGAGCCAAAGCTCCCGCGCGATCTGCCCGAAGGCGCCCCGCGCGCCAAGGATGAGAAGAACCTGCCGCGCTACACGCTCGATGGCCGCGCGCCGGTTGAAAAGGCGCCGTCGATCGGCCCCAAAACCGCGCGCCGGCTTGAAGCTGTCGGCGTGCGCACCATCGCCGATCTGCTCGCCGCTTCCCCCGATGAGAAGCAAACCCAGATCAATGTGCGCCACATCTCCGCGCAGGTGATCCGCGATTGGCAGGCGCAAGCGCTGCTCGCCTGCACCGTGCCGGGCCTGCGCTCACGCGAGGCGCAAGCGCTTGTGGCCTGCGGGGTGCGTGATGCGGAAGCGCTCAAGGCGCACGATGCTGTCGCGCTGTGCGAAGCCATCGCTGAATGGGGCATTTCCGACGAAGGCCAACGCGCATGGGGCACTGCGCCTGCGCCGACGCGCGATGACATCGCCACCTGGATCGCCCGCGCCGAACGCGCGGCGATGGAAGCCAGCGAAGCGGCTTAAATCCCCAGCGCCGTCAGCACGATTGCGGCGATCAGCACCAGCATGATGAAGGCCGTGAGGCCGGACGCGACGATGCGCGCGGTTTTCAGCACGCGCCGGCCTTTGATCGGCTTGTCCTCACGCGGGGCCAGTGCGAAGCGGCAAAGAAACGCGAAGATCCCCGCGATCAGCGCCACGCTCGCGCCCGCGACTGCGCCCGCGACAAGCGCCGCGATCGCCGCGAAAAAGCAGATCACGCCCAGCAGCCCGTGCCCGCGCTGCATCACCGCTTTCACGATCCGCTCAGCCCGGCCGCCATCGAAGGTGGTGTAGGACACCGGCGAAACCACAAACGAAAACAGCGCAATCCAGCCAAGGCCCATGCCGGCCAGAACAAACGCAAGAAGTTGAGCAATCTCAGTCATGCCGCGCGCTTAGCATGAGTCGCCAAGCGGGCGCGCATCGGATTGGATCACGGTCGGAACGAGCGATCGCGATTTGACTTTTTGCATTCACGGGACTCGATTAAATCAAGGCTCATGATGAAGTGGATCAAATTGGCAATCGCGTGGTGTTGGAATCACCTCACGAAGATTTCGATGTTTCTCAGTTGGGCAATAAGTTTTGCATTGCCAGCGTGGGCAGCTTCGACAGTTGAGATTTTGAGTGCGTATTCACCACTTTCATGGGTGATTGCGGGCCTTGCTGGCTGGGCCATCGCAGGATTGGGTTACGCCGGGGTCGGAATTGGAGCTTACTGGCGCACAATGGCAAAGATCAGGTCGGTCTGGGCCAGGTCACCGAATCCCGTTGATCCGATGGAGACGGTTTTTCGCAACAAACGCATAAACGTTGCGGATCTCATCACGCCGTATCACCGGGTAATTTCAAACAAGAACTTTATCGATTGTGAGCTTGTCGGCCCTGCTAATCTATTCATCGCCGTCACTTCTGGTTCTGGTTCCCTCGCTTTCCATGGTAACACGTTTCAGCCATCGGAAACGGTGATGATCAAGAACGACGCATCTCCGCCGAATGCCATCGTACTACAGGACTGCAGTTTTAGCCGCTGCACCTTTTATGGTGTCATCCTGTTTTTCAGGGAGGCTGTTTTCGAGGCGGCTAACCGGCTAATCTCCAATTTGTACTGGGTCACCGCGACACCTCAGGCGATGCCGCCGCATTCCGAGGCTGAAAATCAGCCTAACCCCTCAACTTCGCCATGATCACGCTGTCGCGCATGCCGATATGGGTTTTCCAATTGGCGCGCAGCACGCCTTCTTGGGTAAAGCCCGCGCGCAGGAAAAGTGAGAGCGAGTTGGAATTATCCGGGTCGATGTCCGCCGCAACGCGGTGCAGGCCCAGCGGCCCGAACCCGTGCGCCAGCACAAGATCGAGCGCCTTGGAGGCGAGCCCGCGCCCGCTCGCTTCGGGCCGCATAATCACCCCGATCTCGCCCACGCCTTCACGCAACACAAACAGCCCGATGCGCCCCAGCGCGACGCCGCCGCTTTCGGTGATCGCCCACACATGCGCGCCCGCGATGGCCAGCGTCTCTTCGATATAGGCGCGGGTTTCCTCCACGTTTTTGTGCGCCGGCGAGGACCAATATTGGTGGCTCTCCGCATCGCCATGGGCGGCGAAGAGCGCCTCAGCATCCGTAAGCTCAAGCGGGCGCAAAACCAGTCCTGGGGCAGTCAGCGTCGGCGCAATCATGGATTATCCCGCAAATTGGGGGCGTTTTACCCGGCTCAAGCCGGCCCGCCTATCCTTGGCGCGAATTTCGTTTGATACTCACTCTGAAAGGGTGGGGCGCTCTGATGGATAAACGCGTGATGATCGTGGCGGGCGTTGTGCTCGCGCTGGCGGCGGGCGCAGCCGCGCTTGTGCTGTCTGGGGTGCGCCCGCCGCCAAGCGCCGCAGCGCAAGAAGAAGCCCAAGCGCTCTACGATCAAGCGCAGAGCGCCTCCGAAGCCGGCGATCGTGCTGGAGCGATTGCCGCGCTCGATCAGGCGATTGACCGAGCCGCCCGCGCCGATGCGCTGCGTCTGCGCGCCTCGCTGCGTATTGGCGAGGGCGATTTTGACGGCGCCCAGCGCGATCTCGATCGCGCCATCAGACAAGGCGATCCCTTTCCTGAGGATTACAGCCAGCGCTGTTGGCTGCGCGCGCGCGCCGGCGATCTCACGCGCGCCCGCGCCGATTGTGACCGCGCGATCGAAATCGAGCCGTTGCTGGCCAGCGCGTTCGGCAATCGGGGGGTAGTCGGCTTAAAGCAAAATCGCATCCGCGAAGCGTGGGCCGATTTCAACACGGCGCTGCGGCTGGGCGGCAGCGATCAGTTCGTCGCCTGGCGCGTGTTCGGGCGTGGCGTGGCCTCATGGAGCCAGCGGCAAACCATGGCTGCGCGCGAGGATGTTGATAAGGCGCTGGCTTCCAATCCCTCCGTTGCGGCTGAGTTTGCGCAATTTGGCCTTGGCGTTGAGATGATGGCCGCGTTTGAAGCCGACGCCTTCCGCACCGCCACCAATCCCGCGCGCCTTCTGCCGTTGCGCGCGTTTCAGGTGATGTACCCAAACGGGGCGCAT
>DAORMO010000033.1:8932-12946 GCA_035440585.1 Terricaulis sp. | reverse complement strand
AAGCCGCGATCGCTGAGATTTACGCCAAGATTGCAGAGGATGAGCGCGCAGGCCGCGCCGCGCTGCCCGGCTATACGTTCGCACACGCGCGCGGGGAGGGCGGGCCAGAGGCCGATAGTTTCGGCGCGATCGCCATTTCGCGCTCATCTTGGCGCGTTGCATTTTCAACCGATTATCTGAGCCCGGAAGCCGCCGCGCGCGCAGCATCCGCTGCGTGCGGCGGGTGTGAGGCGCATGTGTTCCGCAATGTGTGCGCCGCCTTGGCGATCAGCCCGGGCGATCGCGTGCTGGGATTGGCGTGGGCGCACAATCAGGATGACGCGGCGGTGGTCGCAGTCGATGATTGCCGCCATCGCAACGGTCGCGCCTGCGCTTTGGTGCATTCGCAATGCACGCCAACGCCCGCCGCTGAAGCGGCCGCGCCTTAAGCTTCAGCTCTCAGCCGCTCGCTCGCGCGCTGCTTCACGCTTTCGCTGCGCAGTTGCCCGCACGCGGCCAGAATATCGCGCCCGCGCGGGGTGCGGATCGGGGAGGAATAGCCGGCGCGGTTCAGCACCTCGGCGAATTTTTCAATCGTCTCCCAGTCCGAGCATTCATAAGGGCTGCCGGGCCAGGGATTGAACGGGATGAGATTGATCTTCGCCGGCACGCCCGCCAGCAGCTTCACCAGCGCGCGCGCTTCGCCCAGCGTGTCATTCACGCCCTTGAGCATCACGTATTCAAACGTCACCCGCTTGGCGTTGCCGAGGCTCGGATAGGTGCGGATCGCGGCGAAGAGTTCTTCCAGATTATATTTCTTGTTCAGCGGCACGAGCTGATTGCGCAGCTCATCATTGGTCGCGTGCAGCGAGATCGCCAGCATCGCGCCCGTGCGCTCGCCCAGCTCTTTGATCTTTGGCGTGACGCCCGCCGTGCTCACCGTGATGCGGCGGCGGCCGATGGAGATGCCGTCGCCATCGGAGATCGTGTCGATCGCCTCGGCCACGTTGTCGAGATTATAGAGCGGCTCGCCCATGCCCATGAACACGATGTTCGTCAGCTGGCGCTCGCCGTCATTCAGCGGCCGCTCCGCCGTGGGCCATTCGGAGAGCGCATCGCGCGTGATCATCACCTGGGCGACGATCTCCTGCGCCGTCAGATTGCGCACCAGCTTTTGCGTGCCGGTGTGGCAGAAGGTGCAGTTCAGCGTGCAGCCCACTTGGCTTGAAACGCACAGCGCGCCCGAGCGGCCAACGTCAGGGATGAACACCGCCTCGCCCTCGATGCCGGGGCCGAAGCGGATCAGGAATTTGCGCGTGCCGTCCTTGGAGATTTGCTGGGCGACGATCTCGGGGCGATCCAAGCTGTAATGCTCAGCCAGCGTCGCGCGCAGCTCCTTGGCCACGTTGGTCATCGCCGCAAAATCGGTGACGCCGTAATGGTAAATCCAGCGCCACAGCTGCTCGGCCCGCATCTTGGCCTTTTTCGGCTCAACGCCGATGGCGATCAGCTTCTCGGCCAGCGCGGGCTTGGAAAGCCCGGCGAGCGAGGGTTTGGAGGGGAGGGCATGGGCCATCCGCGCGTTATGGGGATGGCGGCCCGCCTGCGCAAGCGGGCGCCGCATTTTGGCTAGTCCGAGTTGATCGGCGGGGCGGGCTGTTTCTTCACCCAAAGCTCGCGCAATGTGATGAACAGCGTCGAAGCGATCACAATCAGCGCGCCGATCATGGTGATGAGGTTCGGAACCTCGCTAAACAGCGTGAGCCCGATCAGGATCGAAAAGATCAGCCGCATATAGTCGATCGGCGCCATCGCCGCCGCATCGCCCAGGCTCATGCCTTTGATGTAGCAAGCCTGCGTCACCAGCCCCAAAATCCCCATCAGCGCCAGCAGCGCCAAATCGATCAGATTCGGCCAGCGCCAATCCATGATCGCAAAAGGCATCGAGAGCAAAAATCCTAGCACCGCCGCCCAGGCCATCAGCGTCAGCGCGCCATGATCGCGCGTCAGCACCTTCACACCCGTCACCGTGGTGGCGAAGAGCGCCGCCGAAGCCAGCGCCGCCGCCGCCGGCCAGGAAAGCGTCAGCCCCTCCGCATCCGGCTGCAGCATCAGCAGCACGCCGCCAAAGCCGACAAGCGTCGCGCCCATGCGCCAGGGCCCGATCTTCTCATGCAGGATCACAATCGCCAGCGGCACGATCCAAAGCGTGCGCGTGAAGGAAAGCGCGTTCGCATCCGCCAGCGGCATCTTCTGGTACGCCCAGAAGGAAAGCACCATCGCCAGCGTGCCGGCAAGCGAGCGGTAAAGCATGATCCCCGGCCGCGTCGTATGCAGCATGCCTCTCGGATTACGCAGGATCAGCGGCAACAGCACGACAAGGCCGGCGGCGGCGCGATAGAACGCCTGCAAGCCGGGCGAGTAATCATCGCCCAGATATTTGATCAGTGTCGTCATCAGCGTGAAGGCGGCCGATGATCCTAGCATCCAAAGCGCGCCGCGCAGATTGCCTGAAAGGCCTGCATAAGTGGCGCGCAGATTGGTCATTTCTTCCTTGGATGCTCCACAAGTTCCGGGGCGGGGCCGCCTGGCATGATCGGGCGCGCAGGGTATCCGCCATGCGCGAGCAAGCGATCATACATAACCAGCGCCCCCGCAACGCCCACATTGACGCAGAACTTGGTTGGGATCTTCACCACATGCTTGCAGCGCGCCAGCATTTCCGGAGAAAGCGAGCCGCGTTCGCGCCCCAGCACATAGGCTGCGCCCTGCGGATGCTGAAAGCGCGGCAGCTCCACCGCATCGTCCGTCAGCTCCACGCCCACCAGCGCGCAGCCCTTGGGCAAAAGCAGCCCCGCCACATCCTCGAACGGATAATAGGGCACATGCCCGAAGCTGCGGGAGGTGTCGCTGTTATAGGCTTCGCGCACTTTGGGGTGCGCGTTGATGGTGAAGAAAAAGCTCGCGCCAAAGGCGTGCGCGCTGCGCATCAGCGCGCCGAGATTCATGGGCTTAGAAATCTCCTCCGCCCCAATGCCAAAATAGCCGCGCATCTCACCACACGCGCGGCAGCACGCCGGTGCGCCGGCAATTCTCAAACGGCCCGCCTGCGGCGCCCGCCAGCGAAGCGCGCCCGCGCGCCACGCTGTAGGTTACTTCACCATTGGAGAACGCATCCTCGCCCGAAGGCTGCAGCGCATAGGTTTGCCCCGCGGCGAACACTTCAACATAGCCGGCCACGCGCCGCAGGCTAAATTCTTGCCCGCTTTCGCAACGCCACGCCGCGCGCTCGCCCTCCTTAAAATTGTGCGAAACGCACGCTGAAAGCAAAAGCGCCGCGCCGATGAGAACAAACTTCTTCATGTGAATGCGATCAATCCTAGCTGCGGCGGCAATTGGCGTAAGGCCCGCCATGGGCGCCGTTCAAATTGGCTTGTCCTTGATGTTCCCAATATTCAACCGCCCCATCCGCATAGCGGGCGCCCGAGGCGCTCACAGCCGAAGGCAGCGAATAGGTGCGCCCGCCAGCGAACACTTCGGCGCGGCTGTTCTCAAAGCGCACGCTAAACGCCGCGCCGCCATCGCACGCCCAATCCACGCGCCCTGCGGCGGGATCGGTGGCGCATGCAGCGGTGAGGCCAAGCAAAGCGGCGGCGAGCAGAAGTTTTTTCATGTCACACCTCAGCGGAACGATTTGATCTCGCGCAGGCCGCGAGAAGAGGCGAGCCCGCGCTTCATGCCTTGGCTCGCAAACGGCGCAGCTACATTGCCGCGCGCGTCCACCGCGATCAACCCGCCATAGCCGCCCAGATTGCGCACATCCTCGATCACATGCGCCGCCGCGTTCTCGAGCGTTTCGCCCGCATATTTGATGCGCGCCGAAACATCGGCTGCGGCGTTCACGCGCATGAAATATTCGCCAAGCCCGGTGCAGCTCACTGCTGCGCGCTCATCGGCCCAACAGCCGGCGCCGATGATGGGTGTGTCGCCCACGCGGCCTGGCATTTTGCCCGAAAGCCCGCCCGTTGATGTGGC
>DAORMO010000033.1:7253-8894 GCA_035440585.1 Terricaulis sp. | reverse complement strand
TTAACGAATCGCTCGCAGCATAATGGGCGCGGAGCAAGCCGCTTTCAGCCGGCGTGTAATAGCTGGCCGGGTCTTCCACGCGCGCAAAACCTTCCGCGCCTGCAAAGCGCGCCGCGCCTGGGCCGGCCAGCAGCACGTGCGTGGTTTTTTCCATCACTCCGCGCGCCACGCGCACGGGAGATACAAAGCCTTGCAGCGCCGCCACCGCGCCCGCGCGCCGGCTCGGCCCGTCCATGATAGAAGCATCGAGCTCCACCACGCCCGCCGCATTGGGCGCAGCGCCCTTGCCGGCGACATGCAGCCCGCACGCTTCCAGCTCCTCGGCCATGGCGGTGACGACATCGAGCGCGGCCTCGCCGCGCGCCAGCATAGCCGCGCCTTGATCGAGCAGGGCGGCCATGTGTGCTTCTTCGCGCTGATACGCGCGCTCAGCGATCGCGCCGGCGCCGCCATGCAGCGCAAGAGCCCAAATCTCAGTCATGCCGCCTTATCGCGCTTTGACGGCTTAAGCGCTAGTCGCGCGGGGCGGGCGTTGTGGCGGAACTCTTGCTGAACATGCCGTTCTTCCAGCCCACATAAAGCGCCACCAAGGTCGCTGTGGGGATAAAGGCGTCCACTTGATCGGTAACGTCAAACAGCTCCCAGCCGTTCACCAGCCCCGCCGGCCCCCACATCGCCATCAGCACCAAAGTGCCCACCCCGTCGGTCACGGTGCCGAAAATCGGGATGCGCCCCAGGGTGAAATCGAGCACGTCGATCACCACCGAAAAGGCCAGCTTCAAAAAATAAGTGCGCCGGTTCATGCGGAGAACATGGCGCCGCTTTTCCTTCCCCGCTAGGGGAGGGATGACGCAACGTCCAGGGCTGGAGCCGGCGCGCAAACGCGCTACACAAAAGCCTGGAGGATGCTCGATGAAAGCGCTGCTCAGCACAAAGCCCGGCCCGCCGGAACAATTGGAACTCACCGAAATCGCCGATCCCGTCGCGGGCGAGGGCGAGGTGGTGATCGCGGTGAAAGCCGCGGGCGTGAATTTCCCGGACTCGCTGATCATCGAAGATAAATACCAATTCAAGCCAGAGCGCCCGTTCGCGCCGGGCGGTGAAATCGCCGGCGTGATCGAAAGCATCGGCCCCGGCGTCTCCGGCGTCAGCGTCGGCCAGCGCGTGATCGGCTCGGTGGGGTGGGGCGGCTTTGCCGAGAAATTGAAGGTCCCCGCCAATCGCATCATGCCGATCCCGGACGCGATGCCGTTCGATGAAGCCAGCGCCTTCATCCTCACCTACGGCACGTCATACTATGCGCTGAAGGATCGCGGCCTGCTCAAGCCGGGCGAAACTGTGCTGATCCTCGGCGCCGCGGGCGGCGTCGGCGTTGCGGCGATTGAGCTCGCGAAAGCCATGGGCGCGCGCGTTGTCGGCGCGGTGTCGAGCGAAGAGAAAGCCGAGTTCGCAAAAGCCTGCGGCGCCGACGCCACCGTGCTTTATCCGCCCGGCGCCTTCGCCAAAGAACAAGCGCGCCAGCTTTCGGATGCGTTCAAGCAAGCCACCGGCGGCGGCGCGGACGTGATCTATGATGCTGTCGGCGGCGATTATTGCGAGCCGGCATTGCGCGCGATGAATTGGAACGGGCGCTATCTCGTC
>DAORMO010000033.1:4966-7231 GCA_035440585.1 Terricaulis sp. | reverse complement strand
CCCGCCGGCATCCCAACCCCGCCGCTCAATCTCACGCTGCTGAAATCAAGCTCGATCATCGGCGTGTTCTGGGGCGCCAGCGTGGCGCGCGAGCCGGAGCTGCACAAAGGCAATGTGCGCGATCTCTTCAAGCTCTACGCCGAAGGCAAGATCAAGCCGCGCATCTCCAAGCGCTACCCGCTCGCCGACGGCGGCCACGCCATCCGCGCCCTGATGGATCGCAGCGCCACCGGCAAGCTTGTCGTCACGATGGAATAGAGCGCATCCAAACGCCGCACCAGCGGCGGATAGGGCTTGAAGCGGTTCACCTGAACCGCCATTCAAGTTCTATCCAAGGGAGAGACACATGATCCGACGCGGCTTTATGACGGGCCTGTTAGCTTTGGCGCTGGCGGCCTGCGCCTCCAGCCGCAGTGACGCCGGCCCGCCCGCGCCCAGCGCCGGCGGCTTTGTCTCCGATCGCATCACGGTGACCACCCAAGGCCAGGGGCCGGACGTGATCCTCATCCCTGGCCTCACCTCCAGCATCGAGATCTGGGATACGACCGCCGCCGCGCTCGATGATACGCATCGCGTCCATCTCGTGCAGCTGAGCGGCTTTGCCGGCGCGCCCGCGCGCGGCAACGCCGAAGGCGCGGTTTCTGCGCCCGTCGCCGAAGAGATCGCGCGTTATATCCGTGAGCAGGGGCTCGAACGCCCCGCCGTGATCGGCCACTCGATGGGCGGCACGATCGGCATGATGCTCACCGCGCGCCATCCCGATGAGGTGGGCCGTCTCATGGTGGTGGATATGATCCCGTTCATGGGCGTGATGATGGGCGGCGCAGAAGCGACGCCGCAAAGCGTCGCGCCCGTCGCCGGCCAAATCCGCGCCGTGATGGCTGCTTCCCCGCAAGGCATCGTCTCAGCGCAAACCCGCCAGATCATCGACAACATGGTCCGCACCGAGGCCGCGCGCCCGCGCATTGTCGAGCACGCGCGCGGCAGCGATAACCGCGTCTCCGCCAACGCCTATTACGAATTGCTGACAACCGATCTCCGCCCCGAGCTGCCGGCGATCACGCAGCCTTTCACCGTGCTCTATGTGGTGCCGCCGAACGCGCCGGTGTCACCCGAACAATATGCCGGCTACGTGACAGCCTCTTTTGCCAATGCCCCAAACGCCAAAATCGTGCGCATCGAAGAAAGCTACCACTTCATCATGATCGACCAATTCGATCGCTTCATGGCTGAGGTAAACGGGTTTTTGGCGGAGTAAAGCTGAGATTCCCTCCCCCCTAGGGGGAGGGTGTCAGCGCGCAGCGCTGACGGGTGGGGCGGCGGCGCTCATGCTTGCAGAATGCAGCGCTATCACCCCACCCGTCGCTGCGCGACACCCTCCCCTCGCGGGGAGGGAAAGGTGAAATCACCCCCCAAAATCTGAAACCTTATACCGGCTGCCAAGCGCGTAGCGATCGCCTGGATAGGTGAAGCGGCTCTTGGTCGCCGGCGTGGCGCCCGCCCAGGTGCGGCGCGTGACCAACAGGCACGGCTGATCCGCATCGATCTTCAGCAGCTTGCGCGCGCGCGCATCTGGCGCAACCGCGTGCACAATTTGCTCAATCTCTGTCGCGCGGCCGATGCGCTGCAGATAGTGCGCCGGCGTGATCGCGGTGAAATCCTGTTTGAGATAATTGGGCGCAAAGCGCGCATTGATGAAGCGCTCTTCCATCTGGATCGGCGTCTCATCTTCGAAATGCACGATCAGCGAATGAAACAGCCGCGCCCCGGGCTTGATTGAAAACGCCTCCGCCAGCGCCACATCCGCGCCGATCGCCTCCAGCGTGCGCACCTCCGCGCGATGCGCATGCCCGCGCGCGCGCACGTCCTCCGCAATATCGCGGATGGCGATCAGATCAGCCTGCGCTGTCTGCGGCGCCACGAACGTGCCGAGCCCTTGCCGCCTTGAGAGCACCCCGCGCGCTGTCAGCTCACGCAGCGCGCGATGTACTGTCATCCGCGAAACGCCCAGCGACGCGACAAGATCGTGCTCGGAAGGCAATTGCTCGCCCTCGGCCCATTCGCCAGCGGCGATGCGGCCAATCAGATCCTGCTTGATCTGCTCATAAATCGGCGTGCGCTTCTGCGCGGCGGGCGCCATGGCTCAATCCAGGAACGGCAGATTGAGCTGATGTTCGCGCGCGCAATCTATGGCGATCTGATAGCCCGCATCGGCGTGGCGCATCACGCCAGTGGCCGGGTCGTTCCACAGCACGCGGCCAAGCC
>DAORMO010000033.1:440-4929 GCA_035440585.1 Terricaulis sp. | reverse complement strand
CGTCGCACACGATCACCATGCCCGAATGCTGCGAAAAGCCCATGCCGACGCCGCCGCCATGATGCAGCGACACCCATGTCGCGCCGCTTGCGGTGTTGAGCAGGGCGTTCAAGAGCGGCCAATCAGAAACCGCATCCGAACCATCGCGCATCGCCTCGGTTTCGCGGTTGGGCGAAGCCACAGAGCCTGAATCCAAATGATCGCGGCCGATCACGATCGGCGCTTTCAATTCCCCGCGCGCCACCATCTCGTTAAACGCCAAGCCCAAGCGATGCCGCTCTCCAAGCCCCACCCAGCAAATCCGCGCGGGCAAGCCTTGGAAGGCAATGCGCTCAGCCGCCATGTCGAGCCAATTGTGCAGATGCGCGTCGTCCGGAATGAGCTCTTTCACCTTCGCATCGGTTTTGGCGATGTCTTCGGGGTCGCCCGAAAGCGCGGCCCAGCGGAACGGGCCAACGCCGCGGCAGAAGAGGGGGCGAATGTAAGCGGGCACAAAGCCCGGGAAATCGAAGGCGTTCTCCACGCCTTCTTCCTTGGCGATTTGCCGAATGTTGTTGCCGTAATCGAAGGTCGGCACGCCCATGGCGTGAAAATCCAGCATCGCGCGCACATGCACGGCCATCGAAGCGCGCGCGGCTTTTTCAACGGCGGCGGGATCGGAAGCGCGCTTGTTCTCCCATTCCGCCAGCGTCCATCCTTGCGGCAGATAGCCATTCACCGGATCGTGCGCGGAGGTTTGATCGGTCACCGCATCAGGCTTCACGCCGCGGTTCACCAATTCGGCATACACATCCGCTGCATTGCCCAGCAAGCCGATCGAGATCGCGCGCTTCTCCTGCGTGGCTTTTGCAATCCGCGCCAGCGCATCATCGAGATCGCTCGCTTGTTCATCGAGATAGCGCGTGCGCAGCCGCATCTCGATGCGCGAAGGCTGGCATTCCACCGCAAGGCAGCACGCGCCCGCCATCACCGCCGCCAGCGGCTGCGCCCCGCCCATGCCGCCAAGCCCGGCGGTCAGCACCCAGCGCCCGGCAAGATCACCGCCATAATGCTGGCGGCCCATTTCGGCGAAGGTTTCATACGTGCCCTGCACGATGCCTTGCGTGCCGATATAGATCCACGATCCGGCCGTCATCTGGCCGTACATCATGAGCCCCTTGCGATCCAATTCGTTGAAATGCGCCCAATTGGCCCAGCGCGGCACGAGATTGGAGTTGGCGATCAGCACGCGCGGCGCATCCGCATGCGTGCGGAATACGCCCACCGGCTTGCCCGATTGCACCAGCAGCGTCTCATTCTCTTCCAGCGCATTGAGCGCTTTGACGATGCGGTCAAAGCTCTCCCAATCGCGCGCGGCGCGGCCGATGCCGCCATAGACTACAAGCTCATCGGGCCGCTCGGCCACATCGGGATCGAGATTGTTCATCAGCATGCGCAGCGGCGCCTCGGTGAGCCAGCTTTTGGCCGTGCGCTCAAGCCCGCGTGGGGCGCGGACAACGCGGCTATTGGCGAATCTGCTCATAGAGATTGTCCTTCAGCTAAAGCGATGCAATCGGTAAGGATGGCGCGCAGCGTTGTTTGCGTATCGCGGGCGCGCGCCGCATCCATTGGGCGTGGCCACGTCTCAGGCGTGAGCGCCTCTGGCTCATCAAAATAAGAGCGCAGCGCCAGCTCCATCTGGATCGCGTGCACGCCGTTTTCGGGCTTGCCGAAATGCCGCGTGATGTAGCCGCCCTTGAAGCGCCCGTTCACAACAAACGCCCTGCCGCTTTCCGCGCAGCGCGCTGTGGCCGCCATTTCAAAATGCGGCGCGCAGGTCACGCCGCCATTGGTGCCGATGTTGAAGATCGGCAGCGCGCCGTCAAACAGCATCGGCGCATGCGAGCGGATCGAGTGCGCGTCATACAGCACCACGTCTTGATGCCGCCGTCGCAAGCGCGCCAGCTCATCAGCAATCGCCGTATGATAGGGGATAAGATAGTGCGCACGCCGCCGCGCGATCTCGCTTTCGCTCGGCTCACACCCTGGCTGGTAAAGCGGCTCGCCATCAAAAGTGATGGTGGGGCAAAGCTCGGTCGTGGCTTGGCCGGGATAGAGCGATGCGCCGGAAGGATCGCGATTCATATCGATCACGGTGCGCGAAATATTGGTTTTGATAACGGTCGCGCCCAGCGCCGCGGCGAAGGCGTAGAGCTCATCCACGCGCCAATCGGCGTCCTTGCGCGCGCGCCAGCTATCGGCCAGCGTCTCTTCCACATCACCCGGAATCTCGAGTCCCGCATGCGGAATGGAGAGCACAAGCGGCGCATCGCCGCGCGTGATGGAAAGCCAATCGCTCATTGCGCGGGCCAAAGCGTCGGCAGCGCGCCGCCCGCCGCATCAATCAGGCCGCCGCTCGCCACCAGCGCGGCGGCGTTCTCGATGTCCGGATAAAAATAGCGGTCTTCTTCCAAATGCGGCGCCACATTGCGGATCGCCGCGCGCGCATTTTCCAACGCCGCGCTTGAGCGCAGCGGCGCGTGAAAATCGCAGCCCTGCGCCGCCGCCAGCGCTTCAATCGCCAGCACGCGTGTGAGGTTGTCCGCCATTGGCAAAAGCCGCCGCGCGCCATGCGCGGCCATGGAAACATGATCTTCCTGATTGGCGGAGGTGGGGATGGAATCCACGCTCGCGGGCGTCGCCATCTGCTTGTTTTCCGAAACCAGCGCCGCCGCCGTCACTTGCGGGATCATGAAGCCGGAATTGAGCCCAGGCTTCGGCGTCAAAAACGCCGGCAGCCCCGAGAGCGCCGGATCCACCAGCATCGCCACCCGCCGCTCCGCCAGCGAGCCGATCTCGCAAATCGCCAGCGCCATAATATCGGCGGCGAACGCCACCGGCTCTGCATGAAAGTTTCCGCCCGAAAGCGCAGCGCCGTCTTCGGTGATAATCAGCGGATTATCCGTCACGCCATTGGCTTCCACCTCAAGCGTGGCCGCCACATTGCGCAAAATATCAAACGCCGCCCCCATCACTTGCGGCTGGCAGCGCAAACAATACGGATCCTGCACGCGCGCATCATTCTCCAGATGCGAAGCGCGAATGGCCGAGCCCTCCATCAGCTTTTGCAGCGCGTCCGCGCACGCCGCTTGCCCCGCATGGCCGCGCAGCGTGTGAATGCGCGCGTCAAACGGCGCATCCGAGCCTTTCGCCGCTTCGGTTGAAAGCGCGCCCGTGATCAAAGCGCTTTGAAACAGCGTCTCGCATTTAAACAGCGCTGCCAGCGCCAGCGCCGTCGAATATTGCGTGCCGTTCAGCAGCGCGAGCCCTTCTTTTGGCCCAAGCGTGAGCGGCGTCAGCCCCGCCTGCGCCAGCGCCTCCGCCGCCGGCAGGCGCGCGCCGCCCACGTCAATCTCGCCCACGCCAATCATCGCCGCCGCCATATGCGACAGCGGCGCAAGATCGCCCGAGGCGCCAACTGAGCCTTGCCCGGGCACAACCGGCGTTACATCCCGCGCCAGCATCGCTTCCAGCATCCGCACCGTTTCGGCCCGCACGCCCGATGCGCCACGCCCCAGGCTCGCGGCCTTCAGCGCCATCATCAGCCGCACCACCGCAACCGGGGCCGGTGCGCCCACGCCCGCCGCATGCGACAGCACGATGTTGCGCTGCAATTGCGCAAGATCCGCCGCCGCGATGGTGATCGAGGCCAGTTTTCCAAAGCCGGTATTGATCCCGTACACTGGGTCGCCGCGCGCGATCAGCTTCTCCACCACCGCCGCGCTCGCTTCGATCGCGGCAAAGGCGCTGTCCTTGAGCCGCGCGGGCGCGCCTTTGAAAATCTCCCGCCATTGCGAAAGCGTGACAGCGCCAGGGCTAAGGACGATCATGCGCAAGCTCATTTGGCGGTTGGCGACGGCTCAATTGTCTATACAAGTGAGGTCGCCCTGTCTATACGTGGCGCGTGAGGTGTGGCGTGACGAGCTTGTGGTTTGAAACAGCGCTTTTGCCCGAAGGCTGGGCCGATGCTGTGCGCGTCACGCTCAATGGCGGCGTGATCGATGCGGTTGAGATCGGCGCCGCGCCCGCGCCGGGCGAAGCGCGCTATGGCGCGGCGCTGCCTGGCCTTGCCAACGTGCATTCGCACGCCTTTCAGCGCGGCATGGCGGGGCTCGCCGAAACGCGCGGCCCCGCGCACGATAATTTCTGGACGTGGCGTGTTGAGATGTACCGCTTCCTCGATCGGCTGACGCCGGAGGATGTCGCTTCGATCGCCGCGCTCGCCTATTGCGAGATGCTGGAAAGCGGCTTCACGCGCGTGGGCGAGTTTCACTATCTGCATCACGACCCCAGTGGCGCAGCCTATGCCGATATCGCCGCGATGGCCAAAGCCATCGCCGCCGCCGTCGATGAAACTGGCCTTGCGCTTACGCTTTTGCCGGTGCTCTACGCCCATTCCAATTTCGGCGGCGCGCCGCCCACGCCGGGCCAGCGCCGCTTCATCTGCGAT
>DAORMO010000033.1:0-252 GCA_035440585.1 Terricaulis sp. | reverse complement strand
GGTCGGGCCTGCGCCCGGTCGAATGGCTGCTGCAAAGCGCTGATCTCAACGCCCGCTGGTGCCTCATCCACGCCACGCACCTGACCGACGCAGAAACCGATGCGTTCGCCGCCTCCGGCGCTTGCGCCGGGCTTTGCCCAGTCACGGAAGCCAATCTTGGCGACGGCTTTTTCCCGTTCGCGCTGCACCGAGGCCCCGCCGATGACCGCCTCGCCCGTGTCGGGATGGACCATGCCCAGAAGGACGCCGAGG
>DAORMO010000032.1:17829-19659 GCA_035440585.1 Terricaulis sp. | reverse complement strand
CGTCGGGCGCCGCCATGGCTGTCAATCGTCGCCCTGCGGCGGCGTTTGATCGCATCGCGGCGGACCCTTCCTGGCGGATCAGCCGATGAAGCGGCCAAGCCGCGCCGAAGCGGCGCCGCGATATAGGTGAGCGATGGCGGCTGACCGCCTGCAGGAGGCAGCGCTTTTGCTTTTGGGCGATGCGCGGCGCGGCGCTGATCCAGGCGCCGCTTACAATCTCTATGCGGCGCTGGCGCGCCAAGGCTCGGCGCAGGCGGCGCAGCATGCGGCCGTGCTGACGGCGCAAGGCGTGGGCCGCATGCCCGATTGGGCGGCGGCGCTGGATTGGTTGTTGCAGGCGGCGCTTTTGGGGGATCGGAGCGCACGGCGGCAATTGGCTGCGCTCGCTGCACGCACAGAGCCGAGGGTGGCCTCCGGTGAAGCGTCCGGTGATGCGATCTGGCGCAATGTGCGTGAGCAGATTGACGTGCCCGCACTGCTCACCCCGCCGCCGCTGCAGAACGTGATGGAAAGCCCGGCGATCCGCGTCATCCGCGGCTTTGCGCCCCCGGCGATCGCGGCCTGGCTAATCAAGGCCGCCCAAAACAGGCTGCAGCGCGGCTTGGTGCACGATGTGGAAACCGGCCAGGCGGCGGAGCACCAGATGCGCTCGGCTGAATCGGCCTCACTCAACATTCTGGCGAAAGATGTGGTGACGTTGGTGATGCAGGAGCGGGCCGCGCGGGCGACCGGCTCTCCGATCGCCCATCACGAGCCGCCGAACGTCATCTCTTACCAGCCTGGGCAGCGCTTTGAGCCGCACTATGACTTTGTTGATCCGGCGGTTTCGCACTTCCAGCTTGAGCTCATGCTGCAGGGCCAGCGCGTGGCGACGTGCGTGACCTATTTGAACGATGATTTCGAGGGGGCGGAGACGGCGTTCCCGCAGCTCAATTGGAAGTTCAAAGGCGGAATCGGCGATGTGCTGATCTTCGCCAACGTGACCCCGGACGGAGAGGTGGATCGCCGCACGCTACATGCGGGCCTGCCGCCAACGCGCGGGCGCAAATGGGTGCTCTCGCAATGGCTGCGCAATCGCAGCCAGCCGGTGCTTTGAGCTAAGAACTACTCGCAACAAGTGCGGTTCGCCGGCTGTTGCGCCGAATTGCGGGCGCTCATAGGGTCCGGCCGATTGAGCAGCTGCGGCGCCGGGGCTCTGGCGCTGCGGCGCGATGCGGCTTAGGCAGAGCCGAAATGTGAACGCAGGAACGAGTATGGGCCTCGATCTTCTCGATTATTTGCCGATCCTCATCTTCATGGGGATCGCGACCGCCATGGGCGTCGGCTTCATTCTGGCGGCCTGGACGCTCGCGCCGAAGGCGCCAGATAGCGAAAAGGTTTCGGCCTATGAGTGCGGCTTCAACGCGTTTGATGATGCGCGCATGAAGTTCGACGTGCGTTTCTATCTCGTCTCCATCCTTTTCATCATCTTCGATCTGGAAGTGGCGTTCCTGTTTCCCTGGGCGATCACGCTTGGGGAGACGGGGCAATTCGCCTTCTGGTCGATGCTGGCCTTCCTCGGTGTGCTGACGGTGGGCTTTATCTATGAATGGAAAAAGGGCGCGCTCGAGTGGGAGTGAGCAGGCGGCAATAGGCAGTCGGCAATAGGCAGTCGGAATGAGTGACACGAAACTTTATGGCGAAGCCGGTCGCGTTCTCCTCGAGGGCGGCTATCCCGCGCGCGAGGACGATCCGTTTTATACCGGCCTCTCGAACGAGCTGGCGGATAAAGGCTTCCTGGTTGCGGCGGCGGACGATCTCATCACCTGGGCGCGCACCGGCTCGCTGATG
>DAORMO010000032.1:7531-17686 GCA_035440585.1 Terricaulis sp. | reverse complement strand
GACCAATAAAATGGCCCCGGCGCTGCGCAAGGTTTACGACCAGATGCCGGAGCCGCGCTACGTGATCTCGATGGGCTCCTGCGCCAATGGCGGGGGCTATTATCATTATAGCTACGCAGTGGTGCGGGGCTGCGATCGCGTTGTGCCTGTGGATGTGTACGTGCCGGGCTGCCCGCCGACGGCTGAGGCGCTGGTGTACGGCATTCTGCAATTGCAGCGGAAAATTCGCCGCGAAGGGAATATCAACCGATGACCGCCGCGCTTGAAGACCTCGGCGCCCATATCGGCGCTTCCATGACGCACGCGATCCTGGATCAAAATATCCATGCGGGTGAGCTGACGCTGACGGCGAAGGCCGAAGAGATCGCGGCGGTGCTGACGTTTCTGCGCGATGATCCGCGCTGCCGCTTCACCACGCTGATTGATATTTGCGGCGCTGATTATCCCGAGCGCGGCAAGCGGTTTGACGTCGTCTATCACCTGCTTTCGATGCACCTGAACCAGCGCATCCGCGTGAAGGTGGAGACGGACGAGGAAACGCCGGTGCCGAGCGTGCATACGCTGTGGCCGTGCGCCGATTGGTTCGAGCGCGAGGCGTTCGACATGTACGGCATCCTGTTTTCGGGCCACCCGGATTTGCGCCGCATCCTCACCGATTATGGCTTCCAGGGGTTTCCGCTGCGCAAGGAATTCCCGCTCTCGGGGCATGTCGAAGTGCGTTACGACGCTGAGCAAAAGCGCGTGATTTATGAGCCGGTGAAGCTGCCGGCCGCGTTCCGCAATTTCGATTTCCTCAGCCCCTGGGAAGGCATGACGCTGCCGGGGGATGAGAAGGCCGCCAAGAAAGAGGACGGCGCCAATGGCTGACGATCTTTCCACCGCGCCTGCGCACGAGGAAAAGCGCACATTCACGATCAATTTCGGGCCGCAGCACCCGGCGGCGCACGGCGTGTTGCGCCTGGTGCTGGAGCTTGACGGGGAGATCGTTGAGCGTGTCGATCCGCATATCGGCCTGCTGCATCGCGGCACCGAGAAGCTGATCGAGTACAAGACGTATCTGCAGGCGATCCCGTATTTCGATCGGCTCGATTATGTCGCGCCGATGAACCAGGAGCATGCGTTCTGCTTGGCGATCGAGCGGCTCGCCGGCATCGAGGTTCCGCGCCGCGCGAGCATTATTCGCGTGCTCTATTCCGAGATTGGCCGCATCCTCAACCATCTGCTCAACGTCACCACCCAAGCGATGGACGTTGGCGCGCTGACGCCACCGCTTTGGGGCTTTGAAGAGCGCGAAAAGCTGATGGTGTTTTATGAGCGGGCTTCTGGCTCGCGCATGCACGCCGCCTATTTCCGCGCCGGCGGGGTGCACCAGGATCTGCCGCCTAAGCTGATCGATGATATTGAAGAATGGTGCGAGCAATTTCCGCGCACGGTCGATGATCTTGAGACGCTGCTAACGGACAACCGCATATTCAAGCAGCGCAACGTCGATATCGGCGTGGTGAGCCAGCAGGATGCGCTTGATTGGGGTTTTTCCGGCGTGATGGTGCGCGGCTCGGGCATGGCCTGGGATTTGCGGCGCAGCCAGCCCTATGAGATTTACAACGAGCTCGATTTCAAAATCCCGCTCGGCAAGAACGGCGATTGCTATGATCGCTATCTTTGCCGCGTCGAGGAAATGCGCGAGAGCGTGAAGATCATGCAGCAATGCGTGAAGCTGCTGCGGCAAAATCCAGGCCCGGTGATGCCGGAGCATTCAAAGTTCGCGCCGCCGCGCCGGGGCGAGATGAAGAACTCGATGGAAGCGTTGATCCATCATTTCAAACTCTACACCGAAGGCTATCATGTGCCGGCGGGCGAGGCGTATGCGGCGGTTGAAGCGCCCAAAGGCGAGTTCGGCGTTTATCTTGTGGCCGATGGCACAAACCGGCCGTACCGGCTGAAGATCCGCGCGCCGGGCTTCCCGCACCTTTCGGCCATGAGCTATCTCTGCAAGGGCCACATGCTGGCAGATGTCTCCGCTGTGCTCGGCTCGCTCGACATCGTGTTCGGCGAGGTGGACCGGTGAGCGCGGTGGATGTCGTGCAGCGCCAGCTTGAGGCGTATAACGCGCAGGATATGGACGCCTTCTTGGCGACCTACGCGCCCGATTGCGTGATCGCGGATTTGAATGGCGCCGTGACGCAGAGCGGGCGCGATGAAATTCAGGCGCGCTATGCGGCCATGTTTGCACAATATCCGCAGAACAAGGCGCGGCTCGTGAACCGGATCGCCAAGGGCGATACGGTGATTGACCATGAGGATGTCTGGCGCAGCCCTGAGGGGCCGCAGCTGGAGGCTGTCGCCATTTACACTGTCAAAAACGGGCTGATCGCCCGCGTCGATTTCGTGAAGTGAGTTTGCAATGAGCGTTCGCCGCCTCGCCGCAGAGCAACCCGCGAGCTTTGCCTTCGCCTCGGAGACGATGGAGAAGGCGCGCTGGTGGATGCAAAAATACCCGCCCGAGCGGAAGCAATCGGCGGTGATTCCGATTCTTTGGCTGGTGCAAAAGCAAGAAGGCTGGGTGAGCGAGCCGGCGATCCAGGCGATTTCTGATCTGCTCGAGATGCCGAAAATCCGCGTGTTGGAAGTGGCGACATTCTACACGATGTTTCACCTCGCGCCGGTTGGGAAGCACCATTTCCAGCTTTGCGGCACAACGCCCTGCGTGTTGCGCGGCGCGGAAGATCTCAAAGAGGTGTGCAAGCGGCGCATCGGCGCCAAGCATGCGGTTTCCGCCGATGGGCTGTTCTCTTGGGAAGAGGTCGAATGCGTCGGCGCCTGCGTGAACGCGCCGGTGGTGGCGATTGATGATTATTATCACGAGGATCTGACGCCCGAGACGCTGGAGGCGCGCATCGACGCGCTGGCGCGCGGCGAGAAGGTGGAGCCGGGGTCGGCGATTGGCCGGCAAACGTCGGCGCCCGATGGCGGGCAAAAGGTGCTGACGGAAGCTTCGCTCTATGACGGCTCGCTGGCGCAGAAGCTGACGCTGCCAAATCTGCCGGAGAAGGCGTGAGCGAAGAAAAGCCCCCCGAAATCGGCGGCGGCTTGCCGCGCGTGAAAGGGCGCTTGCCGTTTGAAGGCAAGGCGACGCCCTCGCGCGCAGCCATGCGTCAAAGCGGGCTTTTGATTTATGGGCTGCTTACGGCGGGGCTCATCGGCCTTGCGCTCTACAACGCGCTTGTTGAAGGCTTGCCGCTGATCAGCCCGTGGGTGCTGGCGCCGGCGATTGCATCTGCGTGGTTTGCGCTGCGCTTGTTTATGATTTGGGGATCGAGAGGCTAATCGTGCTCGCGGATAAAGATCGCATTTTCCTCAATCTCTACGGCGCGCGCGGGGCGGATCTCGAAAGCGCAAAGCAGCGCGGCGCGTGGAACGCGACCAAGGACATGCTCGACGCCGGGCGTGATTGGATCATCCAGCAGCTGAAAGATTCAGGCTTGCGCGGGCGCGGCGGCGCGGGTTTCCCGACGGGGCTCAAATGGTCCTTCATGCCTAAAGAGGTGAAGGAGAGGCCGCACTATCTCGTCGTCAACGCCGATGAGTCAGAGCCCGGCACTTGCAAGGATCGGGACATCATGCGCCACGATCCGCATTTGCTGATCGAAGGCTGCCTCGTTGCCAGCTTCGCCATGCAGGCGCATGCGGCGTACATTTATTTGCGCGGCGAATACGTGGCTGAGCGCGAAGCGATGGAGCGCGCGGTGAAGGAGGCCTACGAGGCCAAGCTCATCGGCAAAAACAACGTCCATGGCTGGGATTTTGACGTTTACATCCATCACGGCGCGGGCGCCTACATTTGCGGTGAAGAGACCGCGCTGTTGGAAAGCCTTGAAGGCAAGAAGGGCCAGCCGCGCCTAAAGCCGCCATTCCCGGCGAATATGGGCCTTTATGGCTGCCCAACGACGGTGAACAACGTCGAGTCCATCGCCGTGGCGCCGACGATTTTGCGCCGGGGCGCGAAATGGTTCGCCGGCATTGGCCGCGCCAACAATACGGGCACGAAAGTGTTCTGCGTTTCGGGCCATGTGAACAAGCCGTGCAATATCGAAGAAGCGATGAGCATTCCGCTCAAGACGCTGCTTGAAGAACATTGCGGCGGCGTGCGCGGCGGCTGGGGCAATCTGAAAGCGGTGATCCCTGGGGGTTCGTCGGTACGCATGATCCCGGCGCATGAAGCCGAAACTGTGCTCATGGATTTTGACTCGCTGTCAGCGCTGAAATCGGGCCTTGGCACCGCCGCTGTGATCGTGATGGATCAGAGCACTGATTTGATCCGCGCGATCGCGCGCATCGCCTATTTCTACAAGCACGAAAGCTGCGGCCAGTGCACGCCGTGCCGTGAAGGCACGGGCTGGATGTGGCGCGTGCTTGAGCGCATGGCCAAGGGTGAGGCCGATCACAGCGAAATCGATTTGCTGCTTGATGTGGCTGGCCAAGTGGAAGGGCACACGATCTGCGCGCTGGGCGATGCGGCGGCGTGGCCGATCCAGGGCCTCATCCGGCATTTCCGGCCGGAGATCGAGCAGCGGATCGACCGCTATCGCGCAGCGAAGGGCGTGCATCAGGTGATCACGCCGGTGGCGGCGGAATAGCGCGCCGAGACACGATTAAACACGGAAATTTCAACGTCGTTTGCGCCCGCGTGCAAACGACGGTAGATCGCTTACATTCAAAACACAGGAGGTTGTGGGCGCTTTCCAGGGTGCGCCCGCCCCGTGCGTCTGCGCTTAGCGCAACGCCCGCATCGGAGAAGATTCATGCAAAATGACCCAAACGACGCCAAGGCGTCGTTCGACACGCTGTATACGCGCCCCGATCCGCGCGATTACTTTTCCATCCTTGGCTCGCTCGATTACGCGATCCCGGAATTGGCCAAGCCTGTCTTCCGCCGCGCCGCGAACGCCTTTCGCAAAATCAAAGGCCGCGACGCGACCATCCTCGATCTGGGTTCATCCTACGGCATCAACGCCGCGCTGTTCCGCTATCCGATCAGCGTGGATATGTTGCGTACGCGCTATGCGCGCCCAGAAATGATGGCGCTGACGAGCGAGGAAACGCGCGCGCTGGATAAGGCGTTTTTTCAGTCCTGGCCGCGCGTCAGGCCTGAGCGGCTTGTGGCTGTCGATGTTTCGGCGCCGGCTGTTGCTTATGCGCACAACGTTGGCCTCGTGGACGATGGTGTCGCCGCCGATTTGGAAAATGGCGCGCCGCCTGAAATCGCACGCTGCTTCAGCGACATTGATATGATCATTTCTACCGGCGTTGTCGGCTACGTGACAGAGAACACGTTCGAGACGCTGCTCGCGGCCAATGCGCGCCGGCCTTGGGTGATCTCCTTTTGCCTCAGAATGTTTGACTACGCGCCGATCTCGGAGACGCTGGCGCGTCACGGACTGAAAACCGAGAAGCTGAGTTCCGCAGCGTTCGTGCAGCGCCGTTTTCAGGATGAGGAGGAGGCCCAGCAAGTGCTTGATGTGCTCGCCAAGCGCGGGCTCGATCCTGAGGGGCTGGAAAGCGAGGGCCTACTGATGGCGGAGCTATTTGTGTCGCGCCCGCCCGAAGATGCTGCGGCTCTGCCGCTCGAGCAATTGGTGCGGCTTGTCAGTGGGCGCGAGCTGAGCTTTGGCCCGCGCTTGGTGCAGGTCAAACGCGGCTCGCAGCAGCTTTTGGCGCCGATGCGGCCTTAGGGCGCGCGGAAATGGGGCGGCTTTCGCCGCCCCATCCATCAGTCCCTATATGTCGCGGCCGCTGCTTAGTTCTGCTGCTTGCGGCGCTCTTGTTCATGCTCGCGTTGCTTATCAATCCGCTCCTGATCGCGCTCGGGGCGATTCTGATCGGGCTGCTGCGGGCGGCCCGGCTGGGCTTGGCGCTGCTGTTCGCGCGGCTGGTTGGGTTGTTGGTTCGGCATGGGGATAAAACTCCTGTGAACCCGCCTGAGTATTCAACGTGCGCACGCTTTGGGCGTTCCAGGAAAAACGCAGTAAGTTCCGTTGCTTATGCTGCTACCGCGGCGGGCGCGGCGCGCGGAAAACCAGCGCATGCAAGCGTTGAGAATCTTTCGCAAAAAGAAGCGCTTGTGCGGACTTTTGGCCCACTTGCGGCGACGCAATAAATCGTCCATGCGCAGGCGCGAAAGCGGTTGCGATCATGGCTAAAATTCTCGTCGACGGCGTTGAGGTCGACGTTCCTCCTGAGTTCACGTTGCTGCAGGCGTGCGAAGCCGCCGGCGCTGAGATTCCGCGCTTTTGTTATCACGAGCGCCTCTCGATCGCCGGCAATTGCCGCATGTGCCTGATCGAGGTGAAAGTTGGCGGCAAATCAGGGCCTAAGCCCGTGGCCTCGTGCGCGCAGCAGGTGAAGGATCTGCCGCCGCCGCGCGATGACAAGCTCAATGAACTGGTCACCAAGGGCGCGACTGTGGCCAAGGCGCGCAACGGGGTGATGGAGTTTCTGCTCATCAACCACCCGCTTGATTGCCCGATCTGCGACCAGGGCGGGGAGTGCGATCTGCAGGACCAATCGGTCGCGTACGGCCGCGGCGGCTCGCGCTTTGATGAGAACAAGCGCGCGGTCGAAGAAAAATTCATGGGGCCGCTCGTCAAAACCGTGATGACGCGCTGCATCCAGTGCACGCGCTGCGTCCGCTTTGCGACTGAAGTGGCCGGCGTGCCGGAGCTCGGCGCCACCGGGCGCGGCGAGGACATGGAGATCACCACCTATCTGGAAGCGGCGCTGACCAGCGAGCTTTCGGCCAATGTGATCGATCTTTGCCCAGTCGGGGCGCTCACCTCCAAGCCGTACGCCTTCAATGCGCGGCCCTGGGAGCTGAAGAAAACCGATTCCATCGACGTGATGGACGCATTGGGCTCGAACATTCGCGTCGATGCCCGCGGCAACGCTGTGCTGCGCGTGCTGCCGCGCACCAATGACGAGATCAACGAAGAATGGATCTCCGATAAGGCGCGTTATGCCGAAGACGGCCTGCAGCGCCAGCGGCTGGATCAGCCTTATCTGCGTGAGAACGGCAAGCTGCGTCCCGCAAGCTGGGAGGAGGCGCTCGCCGCCACCGCCAAAGCGCTTTCGGGCGATCCTGTGCGGATCGGCGCGATCGCCGGGGATCTCGCCTGCGCTGAGAGCATGAAGGCGGCGCTGGATCTTTTCCGCGCGCTCGGCTCGCCCAACACCGATTGCCGTGCGGACGGCGCCGAGATCGGCGGCGGGGCGCGTGAGGGCTATCTTTTCAATTCCACCATCGCCGGCATCGATGAAGCCGATGCGATCCTGCTGATCGGGACCAATCCGCGCCTGGAAGCGCCAGTGCTGAACGCGCGTATCCGCAAGGCGTGGCTGCGCGGCGCGGAGATTGGCGTGATCGGCGAAGCGGCGGATCTCACCTACCGTTACGCGCATCTTGGCGCTGCTCCGCAATCGATCGCGGATTTGGGCGCGTTTGGCGATGTGCTGAGCAAGGCGCAAAAGCCGCTGATCATCCTTGGCGCGGGCGCGCTGGCGCGCGCGGATGGCGCGGCGGTGCTGGCGGCGGCTGGCAAGCTGGCGGCAAGCGTCAGCAAAGAGGGCTGGCAGGCGTTTAACGTGCTGCACAGTGCGGCCTCGCGCGTGGCGGGCCTCGATCTCGGCTTCCTGCCCGGTGAAGGCGGCAAGAGCGCCAAGCAGATGCTGACGGGCGGGCTCGATGCGCTGCTGCTGCTGGGCGTTGATGAAGCCGAACTGCCGAAGGCTGGCACGGTGATTTATATCGGCACGCACGGCGATGCGGGCGCGCACCGCGCCGACATCATCCTGCCGGGCGCGGCCTACACGGAAAAAGACGCGACCTGGGTGAACACCGAAGGCCGCGTGCAATATGGCCGCCGCGCCGCGTTCCCGAAGGGGCAGGCGAAGGATGATTGGGCCATCCTGCGCGCACTTTCGGGCGTGCTGGGCAAGGTGCTCCCTTACGATTCACTTGAGGCGCTACGCGCCAAGATGATCGCCGATCACCCGAGCTTCGGGCAGGTGGATTACGCCCCCGGCCATGCCGGCGCGTCGAGCTTTGACGTTGGCGCCATAGGCGCTGCCGGCGCGCTGAGCGAGGCGGCGTTCAAAAGCCCCGTCACAGATTTTTATCTCACCAACCCAATCGCCCGCGCGTCCAAGACGATGGCCGAGTGCTCCAAGCTCAAGGCCGGCGCGAGCCATAAGGTGGCGGCGGAATGAACCCGAGCGCTGATTACGTTCCGTTCGTGGCTTGGCCTGTCGAGGTCGAGTGGGCGCTCATGAAGACGGGCCAAGTGCTCATCATCATGATCCTCCTGCTGCTGACGCTGGCGTTTATCCTTCTGTTTGACCGCAAGGTCTGGGCGGCGGTGCAGCTTCGCAAGGGGCCGAACGTGGTGGGGCCGTTCGGGCTCTTCCAGAGTTTCGCGGATTTTTTGAAGTTCGTGCTAAAAGAGATCGTGATCCCGGCGGGCGCGAACAAAACCGTGTTTCTGCTCGCGCCGCTGCTCACCTTCGTGGTGGCGTTTATCGCTTGGGCGGTTGTGCCGTGGGGGCCGGGGATCGTGATCGCCGATCTCAATGTCGGCATCCTCTATATTTTCGCCATCTCGTCGCTCGGTGTGTACGGCATCATCATGGGCGGCTGGGCGTCGAACTCGAAATACCCGTTCCTGGGCGGCTTACGCTCTGCGGCGCAGATGGTGAGTTATGAAGTCTCGATCGGCTTCATCATCATCACGGTGCTCTTGCTCGTGGGCTCGCTGAACCTCACCACGATCGTCGATAGCCAGGCCAACGGCATCTGGATGTGGCACGCGTTCCGCATCCTAAATTTCGCGGAATTCCCGGCGAACATCCTCGTAGGCGTCACGATGATTGCGATGTTCGTGATGTTCTTTGTCTCGGCGCTGGCGGAGACTAACCGGCCGCCATTCGACTTGCCGGAAGCTGAATCCGAACTCGTGGCCGGCTATCAGGTGGAATATTCCTCCACACCGTACCTGCTCTTCATGATCGGGGAGTATCTCAACATCGTGCTGATGTGTGCGATGATGACGATCCTGTTCCTGGGCGGCTGGCATTTGCCGCTTGGTTCGATCGAAGCGCTTGGACTTTCGCCGTTCTGGGCCGGCGCGCTGGGCATGCTGGTCTTCTACGTGAAGATCTGGGCGGTGTTCTTCATGTTCGCGATGGTGAAGGCGATCGTGCCGCGCTACCGCTATGACCAGCTGATGCGCCTGGGCTGGAAGATTTTCCTCCCGACCTCGCTCGTGGCCGTGATCGCCATTGGCTATTACGTCGCCTTCCTGCAGCCGGCGTCGGCAGGGGTGGCGCCATGATCCGGGCGTTCGCTCTCGTCGCCGCACTGGGGCTGGCTGCTTGTGCAACGCCGGCCGTGCCCGAACAGCCGGTTGCGCCGCGCCCGCAAACGGCGACTGTCGCTTTAAGCTCTGATGCGGAAGAAATCGCGGCGCGGGAATGTGGCTCGCCCGTCCGCCCCGAGACAGTGCACCATGAGTCGAACGCGATCACCTTCCGCTGCCTGAGAGAGGAGCCCTGATGTCTCGTCTGCTGCAAGCGGCCAAGGGCGCGTTGATGCTCGACATGATCGGCGGCTTCGCCATCGGCATGCGCTATTTCTTCCGCCGCAAGGCCACGGTGAATTACCCGTTCGAGAAGGGGCCGCTTTCCCCGCGCTTTCGCGGCGAGCATGCGCTGCGTCGCTACGCCAACGGGGAAGAGCGCTGCATCGCCTGCAAGCTGTGCGAGGCGATTTGCCCCGCGCAAGCCATCACCATCGAGGCCGAACCGCGCGAAGACGGCTCGCGCCGCACCACGCGCTACGACATCGATATGGTGAAATGCATCTATTGCGGCTTCTGCCAGGAGGCGTGCCCGGTGGATGCAATCGTGGAGGGGCCGAATTTCGAGTTCGCCACCGAAACGCGCGAAGAACTTTATTACGACAAGGAGCGTCTGCTCGCGAACGGCGATCGCTGGGAGCGGGAGATCGCGAAGAATTTGGAACTGGACGCGCCGTACCGCTAGGGGCGACGCAGAACAAACCTTGCTCCACCGCTTGCGGGGGAGCTGTCCGCGAAGCGGACTGAG
>DAORMO010000032.1:3922-7397 GCA_035440585.1 Terricaulis sp. | reverse complement strand
TGGCGGCCATCGCCGTGATCTCCGCGTTTGCGGTGATCGCGGCGCGCAACCCCGTGCACTCCGTGCTGTTTCTCATCCTCACCTTCTTCACGGCGGCGGGGCTGTTCGTGCTGCTGGGCGCTGAGTTTTTGGCGATGCTGCTGGTGGTCGTTTATGTCGGCGCGGTGGCGGTGCTGTTCTTGTTCGTCGTCATGATGCTCGACGTCGATTTTGCCGAGATGAAGAAGGGCTTCCTGCAATATCTGCCGGCGGGCGCGCTTGTGGCGCTCGTGCTGTTGGGGGAGCTCGGTCTTGTGGCGGGCGCTGCGATGTCAGTGCCCGTGCCGATCCCTCTGGCGAGCGATGGGCAGGCGGCCGTCACCAACGCCGAAGCGATCGGCCAGGTGCTCTACACTGAGTATCTTCTGGTGTTCCAACTCGCCGGGCTTGTGCTGTTTGTGGCCATGATCGGGGCTATCGTGCTGACGCTGCGCCGCCGCCCGGGTGTGAAGAAGCAGGACATCGCCGCCCAAGTCGGGCGCAAGCGCTCTGAGGGCGTTGAGCTGAAGGACATCCGTCCGGGGCAGGGGCTGGGCTGATGGATATCGGGCTTGCACATTATCTGTTCGTGGCCGCTGCGCTGTTCACGATCGGCTGCTTTGGCATTTTCGCCAACGCCAAGAACGTGATCATCATACTGATGTCGATCGAGCTCATCCTGCTTTCGGTGAACATCAATCTGGTGGCGTTTTCGGCGTTCCTGCAGAACATCGAAGGCCAGATCTTCGCCATGCTGGTGCTGACCGTGGCGGCTGCCGAAGCGGCTGTCGGGCTCGCCATTCTCGTCACGTACTTCCGAAACCGCGGCAACATCGCGGTTGAGGATATCAACCAGATGCGGGGCTGATCGTGGCTTTTTCTCCCGAAGTCCTGATCGTTCTGGCGCCGCTGTTTGCGGCGGCGTTCGCGGGCCTCCTGCAGAAATTCATTGGCGACAAGGTCGCCATGGGCGTGACCACAGGCTCAGTAGGGCTTTCGCTCGCGCTCTCCTGGCCGATCTTTATTGGGTTCGTGTGGGGCGATGAAACCGCACGGGTGATCGAGCTTTTCCGCTTCATTGATGTTGCTGGCTTTAGCTCCACCTGGAGCGTGCGTATCGATACGCTGAGCGCGATCATGCTGGTGGTGGTCAACACCGTCAGCTTCCTGGTGCATGTCTATTCCATCGGCTACATGGCCGAGGATCCGCACCGCGCGCGGTTCTTCTCCTACCTTTCGTTCTTCACCTTCTCGATGCTCGCGCTGGTGACGGCGAATGACTTCCTGCAGCTGTTCTTCGGCTGGGAAGGGGTGGGCGTCGCCTCCTACCTGCTGATCGGTTTCTGGTTCCAGAAGCGCAGCGCCAATGACGCGGCGATCAAGGCGTTCGTGACCAACCGAGTCGGTGATTTCGGCTTCGCACTCGGGATCATGGCGATCTTCTTCTGCTATGGGTCGATCCAGTTCGACGCGGTGTTTGAAGCAGCCAAGGCTTCGCCCGGCATGCTGATCGGGATCGACAATTTCTCGGCCCCGGCCGTGGAAGTGATCGCGGTGCTTTTGTTCATCGGCGCGATGGGCAAGTCGGCGCAGTTTTTCCTGCACGTCTGGCTTCCCGACGCGATGGAAGGTCCGACGCCGGTTTCGGCGCTGATCCACGCCGCCACCATGGTGACGGCTGGCGTGTTCATGGTGTGCCGCGCGGGCGATCTTTATCACCTTGCGCCGTTCGCTTCGGCGGTGGTCACGGTGCTGGGCGCCGTGACGGCGCTGTTCGCCGCCACGGTGGGCCTCGCGCAGAACGACATCAAGCGCGTGATCGCGTACTCAACCTGCTCACAGCTGGGCTACATGTTCTTCGCCGCCGGCGTGGGCGCCTACAACGCGGCGATGTTCCACCTCTTCACGCACGCCTTTTTCAAAGCGCTGCTGTTCTTAGGCGCGGGCTCAGTCATCCACGGCATGCACCATGAGCAGGACATGCGCTTCATGGGCGGGGTGCGGAAACCCATGCCGATCACCTGGGCGATGATGCTGATCGGCACGTTCGCGCTGATCGGCTTTGGCATCCCGCATGTGGGCGGCTTTGCCGGCTTCTATTCCAAGGATGCGATCATCGAGGCCGCCTATGGCAGCCACGCCTTCGGCGCGCAGTTTGCGTTCTGGTGCGGGGTAGGGGCCGCGCTGTTGACGAGCTTCTACTCATGGCGGCTCGCCTTCATGACGTTCGAGGGCAAATTCCGGCCCAACCCGGATGCGCACCATGACGATCACGGCCATGCCGATGATCACGCCCACGGCGATGCGCATCATGATGAGCATCACCACGATAAGCCGGCAGACGGCTCGGCGCCGGCGCATGAATCACCCTGGATCATGCTGGCGCCGCTATTTGTGCTGGCCGCTGGCGCGATCGCGGCGGGCTTTATCTTCTATCCGTACTTCCTCGGCTCTCACGCGGAAGAATTCTGGCGCCACGTTATGCCGGTGGAGCACGGGCATCACGACTTCCCCGAATGGGTGCTGTGGGCGCCGCTGATCGTGACGATCACGGGCTTCCTTTTCGCAGTGATCTTCTATCTCTGGAAGCCGAGTGCGCCCAAGGCGATGGCCAAGGGGCCTGTTTGGGCCTTCCTCTACAACAAATGGTACGTCGATGAGATTTACGACTTCATCTTCGTGAAGGGTGCGCGGGCGCTCGGGGATCTCTTCTGGAAAGTGGGCGATCGCAAGCTGATCGATGGGCTTGGCCCTGATGGCGTCGCCGCCAGCTCACGCTTCGTCGCGCGGCAAGCGCGCAAACTGCAGACGGGCTTTGTGTATCATTATAGCTTCCTCATGCTGATCGCCGCTGTCGCGTTCGGCGCCTATGCGATCTATGCCGGCATCGGGGGCGGGCAATGATCGCGCAAATGGCCGAGTGGCCGCTCCTTTCCATCATCACCTTCCTGCCGGCGGCGGGGGCGTTGCTGATCCTGCTCGCACGCTCAATGCAGCGCGGGGAGGATGCAGGCTATGATCGCGGCGTGCGGCTGCTGACGTTGCTCGTCACGCTGCTGACTTTCGCAATCTCGCTGGTGGCGTTTGCGGCGTTTGACCCGAGCTTGCCTGGCTATCAGCTGGTTGAGAACGTGCCGTGGGCGTTCGGCGCCGGCTATCGCATGGGCGTGGATTCGCTGGCGATGACGCTGGTGATGCTGACGACGTTCCTCACGCCGATCTGCATTCTGGCGAGCTGGGTGATCGAGAAGCAGGTTTCCAGCTACATGGTGCTGTTTCTCATCCTCGAAACACTGATGATCGGTGTGTTCTGCGCGCAGGACATCATCCTGTTCTACGTGTTCTTCGAGGCTGGCCTCATTCCGATGTTCATCATCATCGGCGTGTGGGGCGGGGAGCGGCGCGTCTATGCGGCGTTCAAATTCTTCCTCTACACGCTGCTTGGTTCGATCCTGAT
>DAORMO010000032.1:3490-3790 GCA_035440585.1 Terricaulis sp. | reverse complement strand
GAAGATGCCGATGTGGCCGGTGCATACCTGGCTGCCCGATGCGCACGTCGAGGCGCCGACCGCCGGTTCGGTGGTGCTGGCGGCGATCCTGCTCAAAATGGGCGGCTACGGCTTCCTGCGCTTTTCGCTGCCGATGTTCCCGGATGCGAGCGCGTTTTTCACGCCGTTCGTGTTCGTACTGTCGGCGGTGGCGATCGTGTGGGCGTCGCTGGTGGCGTTCCGCCAGGTCGATATGAAGAAACTGATCGCCTATTCGTCGGTCGCGCACATGGGCTTTGTCACCATGGGCATCTTCACTGG
>DAORMO010000032.1:0-3359 GCA_035440585.1 Terricaulis sp. | reverse complement strand
ACGCATCGCATGCCGGTTTACGCCGCCATCTTCCTGCTCTTCACCATGGGCAATGTGGGCCTGCCGGGCACCAGCGGCTTCCCGGGTGAAATCCTCACCATGGTGGGCGCCTTCCAGGTGAATGCGTGGGTTGCGGCGGCGGCGTGCCTGGGCGTGATTTTCTCGGCCGCTTACGCGCTGACGCTTTATCGCAAGGTGGCGTTCGGCGTGATCGAGAACCCCAAGCTCAACACGATGGCGGATATCGACGCCCGCGAGTGGGTGCAGTTTGTGCCGCTGATTATCGCCACTTTAATCTTCGGTTTCGCGCCTTCGCTGTTGCTCGATTACACGGCGGTGTCTGCAGAGACGATTGTTGAACAATTCGGGAGGGCCGCGCCATGATCGGGCCCGCGCAGGATCTTGCGTTTTCGCTTCCGCATTTTGGGCCCGAGCTTGTGCTCGTTGGCTTTGCTCTCTCGGCCGCCGTGATCGGGGCTTGGGGCGGGGAGCGTTCGTTCAAGCCGCTCTCGTTCCTTGGGATCGTCGCGCTGCTCGTTGCGGGCGGCTGGGCCATCGTGGCGCGGCCTGATGCGCCGGTGGCGATTTTCCAGGGCGTTCTGGTGGTCGATGGCGTGGGCATATTCGCCAAGGCGCTGATCGCCTTCGCGGCGGCGGCGACTTTGGCGCTGGGCTCAGATTATTTCGGCGCGGCGAAGGATCGGCGCTTTGAATATCCGGTGCTCGTAGTGCTGGCCGCGTTGGGCATGTTCATCATGGTCTCGTCGCAAGACCTGATCAGCCTTTACGTGGGCGTGGAGCTGCAGAGCTTGTGCGCTTACGTTCTGGCCGCCTGGCGGCGCGATGACTCGCGCTCTTCGGAAGCGGGCCTCAAATATTTCGTGCTGAGCGCGCTGGCTTCGGGCTTGCTGCTTTATGGCGCGTCGTTCGTCTACGGCTTTACCGGCTCGGTGCGGTTTGACGCGATCGCCGAAGCGGTGGCGCAAGGCCAGGGCGGGGTCGGCCTCTTGTTTGGCCTTGTGCTGATGCTGTGCGCGCTTGGTTTTAAGATGTCGGCCGCGCCGTTCCATATGTGGACGCCCGATGTGTACGAAGGCGCGCCCACGCCGGTGACTGCCTTCTTCGCGGCTGCGCCGAAAGTGGCGGCCGTCGCGCTGATGGCGCGCATTCTCTACGATCCGTTCATCGCGCTTGAGAGCCAATGGCTGCAGGTGGTGGTGGCGCTTTCGGCCATTTCGATGGTGTGGGGCTCCTTTGGCGCGCTGATGCAAACCAGCCTCAAGCGGCTGATGGCGTATTCCTCGATCGCCAATATGGGCTTTGCGCTGATG
Source organism: Terricaulis sp. (assembly GCA_035440585.1). Classification (GTDB taxonomy): domain Bacteria; phylum Pseudomonadota; class Alphaproteobacteria; order Caulobacterales; family Aquidulcibacteraceae; genus Vitreimonas. The sequence goes on along the minus strand of DAORMO010000032.1, from coordinate 2,028 downwards.
GGGCTTGTGGCGGGCGCTGATGCAGGGCCTGGGGCGGCGTTGATTTATCTGGCGCTCTATCTGCCGGCCACGATTGGCGTGTTTGCGCTGATCATGTCGATGCGGCGCGCGGGCGAGCCGGTGGAGACGATCGCTGATCTGGCCGGCCTTGCGCGCAAGCGGCCTTGGATGGCGACGCTTTACACCATGCTGCTGTTTTCGCTGGCCGGCATTCCGCCGTTCGCGGGCTTTATCGGCAAGCTGGTTGTGTTCCAGGCGGCGATCGCGGCGGATCTGGCCTGGCTTGCTGTCGTTGGCGGCGTCGCGGCGGTGGTCGCGGCGGGTTATTATCTGCGCATCCTCGCATCGATCTGGTTCAGCCCTGCGGCCGAGCCGCTGTCGCCTGCGAGCGGCACTGTGATGACGCTGGCGAGCGCGGCGGCGTTGCTGTCGTTTCCGATTTTGATTGTGGCCCTGGGCGCAATTGAGCGCTGGGCGGCGTGGGCGATCGCCCGGAGTTTCTGATGATCGACGGCCAAGCGCCGGTCGAGATATTCGACGAGATCGACTCCACGCTTTCGGAGGCGCGTCGCCGCGCCGAGCGTGGCGATTTCGCTCCGGTTTGGCTGGTCGCCAAGGTTCAAACCGCAGGGCGCGGCCGGCGCGGGCGGGCCTGGCGCTCGCTCGATGGCAATCTGCTCGCCACCTATTTTAGCCGCAACGATCGCCCGCCGGCGGAGATTGCGCTGCTTGGCTTTGCACTGGCGGTGGCGATTGCCGAGACGTTTGACACTTATCTCGGCGCGCGGCGCGCGCTGGTGAAATGGCCGAATGACGTGCTGATCGACGGCGCGAAGATGAGCGGCATCCTGCTTGATTCCGGTGCGGCGCACGGCGCCGGCTGGGCCGCGCTCGGCTTTGGCGTCAACCTGGCGGCCGCGCCTGAGGGGCTTGATCAGCCGACGGCGTGCTTGCGGCAATTGCTGCCGCCTGATGCGCTCGCGTCTGAACCGCTGGCGTTTCTTGATGAGCTGCGCCCCAGGCTGGAGCAACTGGGCGCGCAACTCGCGCAGCAGGGGTTTGCGCCGCTTAGGCAGGCGTGGCTCTCTCGGGCGTATGGGCTTGGCCAGATCGCGCGCGTGGCGCAGGGTGAGACTGTATTGGAGGGGCGCATCGCCGGCCTTTCCGAAACAGGCGCGCTTGAGCTCGATACGAGTGAGGGCCGCAAGCTTGTCGCGGCGGGCGACGTTTATTTCTCAGGCGCGAGTTAGGCCCATGCTTTTGGCCATCGACGTTGGCAACACCAACACCAAATTCGCTGTCTATGACGGCAAAATCTGGCGCGCCCAATGGCGCGCGGCGACGTACTCAACGCGCACGGCCGATGAGTATGCGCCTTGGCTGGCCCAGGTCATGGCGCTTTCGGGGCTCACCTTCTCGGATGTGAAGGCCTGCATCATCTCGACGGTTGTGCCGCAAGCGCTGTTTAATCTGCGCAACCTGTCGCGCCGCTATGTTGGCGCTGAGCCCTTGGTGATCGGCGAGCCGGGTGTTCAGCTTGGCATTGAGGTGCGCATCGATAAGCCGAGCGAGGCGGGCGCGGACCGGCTGGTGAACGCGGTCGGCGCCTTCGTGGACCATGGCGGGCCGGCGATCGTGATCGATAGCGGCACGGCGACGACGTTCGACATCGTGGCCGCCGATGGGGCGTTCGAGGGCGGCATCATCTTGCCTGGCATCAACCTCTCGCTGCAAGCGCTGCACGATGCGGCGGCGCGGCTGCCGCGCGTGGAAATCCGCGATCCAGGCCGGGTGATCGGCAAGGACACAATCTCGGCCATGCAATCGGGCATTTATCTTGGTTCAATCGAGATGATCGGCGGGCTGATCCGCCTGCTGATCGCACGCGAGACGATTGAGAAGCATATCGGCGAGGGCTCGGGGCTGAAGGGTCTCGCCATCGCCGCGCTGATCGGCACCCTGTTCCCGGCCGGGCCCTTCACGATTTTTCCCCTCGCAGCGGTGCTGCTGGTGAGTGGAGCCGATCGG
>DAORMO010000031.1:14844-19742 GCA_035440585.1 Terricaulis sp. | reverse complement strand
GGCGACATTCACTGTATGCTTGAGCGGCTGATGGCCGGCATGCCCGTTGACCAGTTCAAAGAAATGCCCGTGCAGATGGATCGGGTGCGCCATCATGGTGTCGTTCACCAGCGTGACGCGCACCCGCTCGTTGCGCTCAAAGCGGATGGGCTCGACGAGTTCGCTGAAGCGGCGCCCGTCAAAGCCCCACATGAAACGCTCCATGTTGCCGGTGAGGTGGATCTGCAGCGTGCGTGCGGGCGGGCGGGTGTCGCGGTTCGGATTGAGCGCGACAAGATCGGTGTAAACCAGCACCCGGTGGGTGACGCTTTCTAAACCCAAAGGCCGCTCGGCCAAACGATTTTCGGGCATCGGTGAAATGGATTGCACGCCAACCCCCACCGCCATGGTCTCCGGCGCGAGCGAACGATCGCGCATGTTCATGGCGCTGTGATCCATCGCGCCGTGGCCGGCGCCATGATCCATCCCGCCCATATCCATGCCCATGTCGCGCATGGTGAGATTGGGAACCTCGCGCAGCGGCGGCACGGCGGCAGTCATGCCCACGCGCGGCGCGAGGGTGGCGCGGCCCATGCCGGAGCGGTCCGCTGCTTCTGAAACGATAGTGTAGGCGCGATCCTCGCGCGGGGTGACGATGACATCGTAGGTTTCCGCCACGGCGATCTGAAATTCGTCCACCTCGACAGGGCGCACATTCTCGCCGTCGGCCTGCACGATGGTCATCGCCAAATCTGGAATGCGCACATTGAAGTTCGTCATTGCGGCGGCGTTGATGATGCGCAGGCGCACGCGTTCGCCGGGGGCGAAGATGCCGGTCCAGTTATCGTCTGGGCCGTGGCCGTTGATGAGATAAGTGTAGGTGGCGCCGGTGACGTCGGAGATGTCGCGCGGATCCATGCGCATCCCGGCCCACATCTGGCGCTCGGCAACGCCCATGCGGTCCGCGCCAGAGAGAAGGCCCGCAACAGTCGTGCGCTGCTGGTTGAAATAGCCGGGGCTCACTTTGAGGCGGCGTAGGATTTCGTGCGGATGCAGGAAGCTCCAATCGGAGAGCACGATCACGTGCTCACGATCGAACGCGATGGGATCGCGCCCGGCAGGATCGATGATCATCGGGCCAAAATGGCCCATCGCTTCCTGCAAGCCAGAATGGCTATGGTACCAATAGGTGCCCGATTGCCGGACTGGGAATTCATACACGAACGTCTCGCGCGGGCGGATGCCGGGAAAACTGACGCCCGGCACGCCGTCCATCTGGAACGGCAGCAACAGCCCGTGCCAGTGGATCGATGTATCTTCATCAAGCGTGTTGGTGACGGCGAGGCGCACATTCTGCCCCTCGCGCAAACGAATGAGCGGCGCGGGCAATGTGCCGTTCACGGTGACAGCATGGCCGGTGCGCCCGCCCAAGCGGAACGGGGAGTGGCCGACGGTGAGCGCGATGTCAGGGCCGTTCAAACTTTCGAGCGCTGGGCCGAGGCCGTGCGATCCGCTGTGCGCCCATGCGGGCGTGAGCGCCTGCAGCGCGGCAAGGCTTACGCCGCCACTGGCTAGTCTGAGCAATGTGCGACGATCCCAAGTCACTGGCGTTCCTTTTCCCGATCGTTCATTGCGCCCTTGCTGCGATGCGATGAAGGGGCGCTGGGCTCTATTGCGCCCAATATTAGTCTACGCGAACCGCCTTGCGATTTGGCTTGGCGGCGCCGAGCCCCGCCGCCTCGGCGAGCGTGATCCCTTCTAGGATCTGCGCCGATGCGTCTCGAACTTTGATCATCGTCTTGCGAATGGCGCAAACCGCTTCATCGAGGCAGTCTTCGCAGCGCTGGTAGGATGTGCGGCTGGTGCAAGGCGTCAGCGCGAGCGGGCCGTCGATGGCGCGGATGATGTCAGCGAAGGTAATCTGATCTGGCGCCTTCGCAAGCGCATAGCCGCCGGCTTTGCCGCGATGGCTGGTCACCAAGCCGTGCTTGCGAAGCTCGAGCAGAATATTTTCAAGGAAGCGGCGCGGAATGTCCTGCCGCTGGGCGATGTCGGCGATGAAAAGCGGGCGCCGCGGCCCCACGCCGGTTTGCGTGGCGAGGTCGACCATCGCCCGCAGCGCGTATTTTGCTTTGCTTGTGAGCATAGGGCCATCAGAGCCCAATTCACCCAAGCCGTCCAGCATTTAGCCCATCAGGTTAGGTGAGTATGGGCTCTCGCGTCGCCAGCGCTCAGGCCCAATGCATCTGCACGGTTTGCTGCGTCGGCTCGGCGCGCTCGATGTTTTCAACGATCCACGCGGTCATGGCGCGGCAGCCGAGTTCGCCGCCAAGGTCAGCGGTGCGTGCGCCTTGCTGGATCGCGGCTTGGACCGCCGCCTCAATTGTTGCGGCTTCGGTTTCGAGTTTGAGCCCATAGCGCAGCATCAGCGCGGCCGAGAGGACAGCGCCAATCGGATTGCAGATATCGCGGCCCGCGATGTCGGGCGCTGAGCCGTGCACTGGCTCGTAAAGCCCAGGCCCGCCTGCGCCGAGCGAGGCGGAGGGCGCCATGCCGATGGAGCCGCCGAGCACGGAGGCTTCGTCAGAAAGGATGTCGCCGAACATGTTCTCGGTGAGGATCACGTCAAACCCGCGCGGATTACGGATGAGCTGCATCGCTGTGGAATCCACCAGCGCGTGCTCAAGCTTCACATCGCTGTAAAATGTCGCGTGCAGGCGGGTGACGACATCGCGCCAGAGGCGGCTGGTTTCGAGCACATTGGCTTTATCGACGGAGGTGACCTTGCCGCGGCGCGCCCGCGCGGCGGCGAACGCCATATGCGTGATGCGCTCAATCTCGGCGACTGAATACTCACAGGAATCGCTGGCCTTTTCCGCATCGCGCTGCTTCGCGCCGAAATAGGAGCCGCCCGTCAGTTCACGGAACATGACGAAATCGACGCCCTCGACATATTCACGCTTCAGCGGCGATTGTGCGATCAGCGCGTCATAAATGCGCATCGGGCGCACATTGGCGAAGAGGCACAGTGATTTGCGCAAGCCCAGCAGCCCTTGCTCGGGGCGCACCTTGCCGCCCTCCCATTTCGGGCCGCCCACGGCGCCAAGAAAAATCGCTTCAGCGCGGCGGCATGCTTCGAGCGTGCCTTGCGGCAGGGGCTCGCCCGATGCATCGATGGCGGCGCCGCCGATCAGCGCGGTTTCGTACACGAAGCGGCGATTAAATCGCTCACCGATCGCATCGAGCGCGGCGCGGGCGGCGATCGCCACTTCGGGGCCGACGCCGTCACCCGGCAGAATCGTGATGGCGTGCGTGGCGGTCATGGCTGGCTTTCCGTGCGTTGTTCAAAGGCTTCGATGGCCGCCCCGCGCTCGATGATCCAGCCGAGGGGGTCGACCCCTTCGATCAGGCAGCGGCGCGCAAAAGGTTCGGTTTTAAAGGCAATTGGCTCGGTATTGCCGATTGAAAGCGTGCCCGCTTCAAGATCGATGCTGATACGCCCGCCGGGATCGGCAAGCAGCCGCTGGTGGGTTTCTTGATCGACTTCGATCGGCAAAAGGCCGTTCTTCAGCGCATTTGAAGTGAAAATGTCGGCGATGCTGGTGGAGATCACGGCGCGGAAGCCGTAATCGAGCAGCGCCCAAGGCGCATGTTCGCGCGAGGAGCCGCAGGCGAAGTTATCGCCAGCGACCAGGATTTTCTGCTCCGCAGGATCGGCGGCGTTCAGAGGCGCGTCTTTGAGTGGCGCGCCGTTTTCATCGTAGCGCCAATCATAGAAGGCGGCTTTGCCCAAGCCTTCGCGGCTGGTGGTGGTGAGAAAGCGCGCGGGGATGATCTGATCGGTGTCGATGCTCTCTTGCGGCAGCACGAGCGTGCGCGAGGTGAGCTGGGTGAAACGCTCAGCCATGGGCCGGCTCCTCGGCAAAGATGCGCGGATCGGTGAGCACGCCGGTGATGGCGCTGGCCGCTGCGGTGGCCGGGCTCGCCAGAATGGTGCGCGCGCCTTTGCCCTGGCGGCCTTCAAAATTACGGTTGCTGGTCGAGACCGCGAGTTGGCCGGGCGCGACGAAGTCGCCGTTCATGGCGATGCACATAGAGCAGCCAGGCAGGCGCCACTCAGCGCCGGCGGCGAGGATGATTTCATCAAGCCCTTCGGCCTCAGCCTGCGCTTTGACCGCCTCGGAGCCGGGCACGACAAGCATGCGCACGCCATCTTTGACGCGGCGCCCGCGCAGCACCTCAGCGGCGGCGCGAATGTCGCTCAGGCGCCCATTAGTGCAGGAGCCGACAAACACGACATCCACCGGCTCGCTCGTCGTCGCTTCGCCGGGTTTGAAGCCCATATATGCAAGTGAGCGCGTCTGCGATTCACTCTGTGGGATAGGCGTGGCGGCGCCGATCGGGATGGCGGCGTCTGGGGTTGTGCCCCAGGTGGCCATCGGTGCGATGGCGGCCGCATCAAGTGTGATCTCTTTGTCAAACACCGCGCCATCATCGGTGGCGAGGGCGAGCCATCGTTGCGCCGCTGCTTCAAAAGCCGCGCCTTGCGGCGCCTCGCGGCGGCCGCGCAGATAGGCGATGGTTTTATCATGCCTGCACGCGCGCCAGCTTCGCTCGACATGTTGCAAAGCGTCATCCGCCCTTCCATCGAAAGCGCGCGGATCGCTTCGCCTGCATATTCGATGACGTAGCCAGAGCCGCCGCCAAAGCCGATCGCGGCGATGACGGCGAGGGTAAGATCTTTCGGCGAGACGCCAGGCCCCAATTGCCCATCGACGGTGACGCGCATGGTCTTCGGCTTACGCTGCAACAAGCATTGCGTGGCGAGCACATGCCCGACCTCGGAGGTGCCGATGCCGAAGGCGAGCGCGCCGAAGGCGCCATGCGTGGCGGTGTGGCTATCGCCGCAAACGATCGTC
>DAORMO010000031.1:2821-14784 GCA_035440585.1 Terricaulis sp. | reverse complement strand
GCTGCCCCAGCCCGCGAGGCGAACGCCAAAGCGGGCGCAGTTTTGCTGCAGCGTCTCGACCTGCGCCGCCGCTTGGGCTGTCACGTAAGGGCGCTTGCCATCGGCGCCGGCGGGCAGCGTCGGCGTTGAATGATCGAGCGTGGCGTAGGTGCGGTCTGGACGGCGCACTTTGAGGCCGCGCGCTTCAAGTTCGCTGAAAGCCTGAGGGCTCGTCACCTCGTGCACGAGGTGCAGATCGATATAGAGGATGCCGGGCGCGTCGGCTGTTTCCCGCTGCACGACGTGCGCGTCCCATACCTTCTCAAACAAGGTGCGCGGCCGCTCAGACGACATGGGCGGCTCCCTGCGGCGCGAGGTCAGTCTCGCGGCCGCGATGGATGGAAAGCACGCCCGTGCGGGAAAGCTCGGTGAGGCCAAGCGGGCGCATGAGCTCGACATAAGCGTCGATTTTATCGCTCGCGCCGGTGATCTCGAAGATGAAGCTCTCGAGCGTGGTATCGATCACTTTGGCGCGGAAAATTTCCGAAACGCGCAAGGATTCGATGCGGTCTTGCCCGGAGGCGACAACCTTCACCAGCGCCAGCTCGCGGAGCACGCCGTTGGGATCACGCGTCACGTCCGCCACGCGGCGGACAGAAACGATACGATCAAGCTGGGCTTTGATCTGCTCAATGGTTTGCGGATCGCCGCGCGTGACCACGGTAATGCGGGAAGTATGCGCGCCAACATCCGTCTCGGCGACGGTGAGGCTCTCGATATTGTAGCCGCGCGCGGAAAACATGCCGACAACGCGCGCGAGCACGCCCGGCTCGTTATCGACCAAAATGGCGAGCGTGCGGGATTCGATCGTATTCGGCATCAGACCAGCTTCTTGCCTGCATCGTCGATGCGCGCGTGCGTCACGTCATCGGCGAGGATCATTTCATTGTGCGCCTTGCCCGAGGGAATCATCGGGAAGCAATTTTCTTCGCGCGCGACGCGGCAGTCGAACAGCACCGGGCCTGGCGTTTCGATCATTTGCTTGATCTTGGCGTCCAGCTCATCTGGCCGGTCGGCGCGGATGCCGGTGCAGCCGAAGGCTTCGGCCATTTTCACAAAGTCCGGCAGCGCGGCGGAATAGGAGTGCGAGTAGCGCTCCCCATGCAGCAGCTGCTGCCATTGGCGCACCATGCCCATCCATTCATTGTTCAGGATGAACACCTTGATCGGCAGGTTATGCTGCACGGCGGTGCTCATTTCCTGCATCGTCATTTGCACGCTGGCTTCGCCGGCGATGTCGATGACGAGCGAACCGGGGTGGGCGGCTTGCACGCCGAGGGCGGCGGGCAGGCCATAGCCCATGGTGCCGAGCCCGCCGGACGTCATCCAACGCTTGGGCTCGTCAAAGTGGAAGTATTGCGCGGCCCACATCTGGTGCTGGCCCACTTCGGTAGTGATGTAGACATCCTGGCCGCGCGTCGCGGCGAATAGCCGCTCGATCGCGTATTGCGGCTTGATGATGTCGTCTGAGGCCGCGTAGGCGAAGCACTTGCGCGCGCGCCATTCTTCAATCCGCTTCCACCAGAGATCAATCTTCGGTGTCGGCGCGTTGCGAGCGCGCCATGCGCTGAGCAGCGCCTCGATCGCCTCAGTGGCGCCGGCGATGATCGGCACGTCCACGCGCACGTTCTTGTTGATCGAGGAGGGGTCGATGTCGATGTGGATCTTCGCCGAGTTCGGGCTGAACGCATCGAGCCGGCCAGTGACGCGATCGTCAAATCGCGCGCCGATGCAGATCATCACGTCGCAATTGTGCATCGCGTGATTGGCCTCATACGCGCCGTGCATGCCCAACATGCCGAGCCAATTAGGCCCGGAGGCCGGATAGGCGCCGAGGCCCATCAGCGTTGAGGTGATTGGGAAATTGGTTTCCGCCACCAGCGCGCGCAAGGCGTCGCTCGCGGCAGAGCCGGCATTGATGACGCCGCCGCCGGTGTAGAAGATCGGCCGGCGCGCATTGGCCATGAGCTCAATCGCTTCGGCGATGCGCGTCTCATCCACGGCGCGGGTCACGCGCTTGGAGCGCGCCGGCGCGTCTTGCGGCGGCACATAGACGCCGCGCGCGAATTGCACGTCCTTGGGAATATCCACCACGACCGGGCCTGGCCGGCCTGAGCGTGCAACGTGGAACGCCTCATGCAGGATGGCGGCGAGATCCTCGATGCGGGACACCAGCCAATTGTGCTTGGTGCACGAGCGAGTGATGCCCACCGTGTCGCATTCCTGAAACGCGTCGGTGCCGATCAGGTGCGTGGGCACTTGGCCGGTGATGACGACCATGGGGATGGAATCGAGCAGCGCATCGGCGAGCGGGGTGACCATATTGGTCGCGCCGGGCCCGGACGTCACGAGCGCAACGCCGACCTTGCCGGTGGAGCGCGCATAGCCCTCCGCCGCGTGGCCGGCGCCTTGCTCATGCCGCACAAGAATGTGGCGCATGTCTTCGCTTTGGAAGATGGCGTCATAGATCGGCAGCACCGCCCCGCCAGGATAGCCAAACAGCGTATCCACGCCCTGATCGCGCAGCGCTTGGATAACCATTTCGGCGCCCGTCATTTCGACGCCCGCCTGCGCGGCAGGCTTGGGCGTTTCGATCTGGGCTGGCGTGGCGGTGCTCATAGTCACGTATCCGATTTAGGAATTGGTCGGCTGTTTCAGCCAAGCCATGCGCTCGCGCAGGGCCTTGCCGGTTTTTTCGATCTGCTGGGCGTAGTCGGAATTCAGCAGCGCTTGGTAGCGCGGCTTGCCGGCTTGGTTTTCGAGGATCCATTCGCGGGCGAACGTACCATTTTGAATGTCGGTCAGCACTTCGCGCATGCGCGCGCGGGTTTCGTCAGTGACGATACGCGGGCCGGAGACGACAGCGCCATACTTGGCGGTTTCCGAGATGAACTCGTGCATCTTGGTGATGCCGCCTTCGTAGAACAGATCCACGATCAGCTTGAGTTCGTGCATGCACTCGAAATAGGCGACCTCCGGCTTATAGCCGGCTTCAACCAGCGTCTGAAAGCCAGCGATCACCAACTCCTTGGCGCCGCCGCAGAGCACGGCCTGTTCGCCGAAGAGATCGGTTTCGGTTTCTTCAGGGAAGGTGGTCTCGATCAGGCCGCCCGTGGCGCCGCCATTGCCCTTGGCGTAGCTCATGGCGATGGCGCGGGCCTTGCCGGTGGCGTCCTGATGCACGGCGAACAGCGAGGGCACGCCCCGGCCGCGCACATATTCGCGGCGCACAAGATCGCCCGGGCCTTTAGGCGCGACGAGCACAACGTCCAGATCCGCGCGCGGCTTGATGCGGCCATAATGGATGTTGAAGCCGTGCGCGAACAGCAGCGTGGCGCCTTTCTTGGCGTTGGGCTCGATCACGTCCTTCCAGATTTCTTCCTGCGCCATATCCGGCGCGAGCACGGCGATGAGATCGGCGCCTTTCACGGCATCCGCCGGCTCGGCGGTGGCGAGCTTATCGCCCTTGGCTTGGCCTTCGCCCTTGCCGCCCGCGCGGACGCCGACAACCACGTCATAGCCGCTATCGCGCAGATTTTGCGCGTGGGCGCGGCCCTGGCTGCCATAGCCGATGACGGCGATGCGCTTACCGGCAAGGGCGTCTTCGGTGATGTCGTCGTTGGTGTAGACTGTCGTCATCGCTTTTCTCTCAGGCCTTTTGTGCGGCGCCGGGCGTTTGCGCCGCCGGCGGGTTGGGGATGGTGACTGCGCCTTGCGATGCCGAGGCAACGAGCGCGGCGTACTTGGCGAACGCCCCGCGCGCCGGTTCTTTGACCGGGGGCTCGGGTTTGCGTGCGCTCAAATCGGCGTTGGTGTTGATGGTGCGGCCAGGCACATCGATGGTGATGATGTCGCCTTCGCGCAGCAGCGCCACGGGCCCGCCCACGGCGGCTTCAGGCGCGACGTGCCCTGCGACAAAGCCGTAAGAGGCGCCGGAGAAGCGCCCGTCCGTCATCAGCGCCACGTTGGTGACGCCGCGCCCTTTGAGCGCGGCTGTCACTTGCAGCATTTCCGGCATGCCGGGCGCGCCCTTGGGGCCTTCATAGCGGATCACGATCACATCGCCTTCATTGATGGCGCCCGCCTGCACGGCGTTGAACGCATCGTGTTCGCTATCGAACACGCGTGCGGGGCCCTCAAAGCGGCTGATCTCGTGGCCGGCGAGCTTAATCACCGCGCCTTCGGGAGCGATGTTGCCGTAAATCACCGCGTAAGAGCCGCGCGGGATGACGGGCGACGCAAAGCTGCGCACCACCTCTTGGCCCTGGGTTTCCACCGCTTCGCGCGCTTCTTCAAACATGCTGCGGCCCGAAACGGTGGGCGTGTCGGCGATGAAGCCTGCATCCATCATGCGCTTGGCCAGAACCCGCGTGCCGCCGGCCATGAAGAGATCGCTCGCCAGAAAGCGCCCGCCGGGCTTCAGATCGCAGATGACCGGGGCGGTTTCGCAAGCCTGGTGGCAATCCTCGATGCCGAATTCGATTCCGGCTTCGGCGGCGATGGCCGTGAGGGGCAGCACGGCGTTGGTGGAGCCGCCGCTGGCGGAGGTGGAAAGGGCCGCGTTCATCAGTGACTCGCGCGTGATGAATTGGCGCGCGTTCAGCCCCTTTTGCGTCAGCTCCACAGCGATGCGGCCGCAGCGCTCAGCCTCGGCCGGTTTATCGGAATGCACCGCGGGCACGTCGTTTGCGCCCATCGGTGAAAGCCCCAGCATGGTCAGCGCCATGGCCATGGTGTTGGCGGTGAACTGGCCGCCGCAGGCGCCGGCGCCGGGGCAGGCGGCGCTTTCAACCGCTTTCAGCTCAGCATCATCGATGGAGCCCGCGCCGTGCGCGCCGATGGCCTCGAACACTTCTTGAATGGAGATCGCCTTGCCGTGGTGGCGGCCTGGCATGATTGTGCCGCCATAGAGCACGCAGCCGGGGATATCCATGCGCGCCAGCGCCATGGCGGCGGCCGGGATCGTCTTATCGCAGCCAACGATGCAGACCACGCCATCGAGGTGATGGCCTTCAACGGCGAGCTCAATGGAATCGGCGATCACCTCGCGCGAGATCAGCGAGGCCTTCATGCCGGGCGTGCCGTTGGAGATGCCGTCCGTCACCATGATGGTGTTGAAATCGATTGGCACGCCGCCCGCTTCGCGCACGCCGCGGCGCACATGCTCGGCCAGATCGCCCAAATGCATGTTGCAGGGCGTGACGGACGACCAGGTGTTCACCACTGCGATCAGCGGGCGCTTGAAATCATCATCGCTCATGCCGGTGGCGCGCAGATAAGAGCGCGCGGCGGCGCGGTTGGCGCCGCCAGTGATGATGGTGCTGCGCCATTTCGGCGGGCCGGGAGGGGAAGAGGCGTTCGTCATCAGCGTCCAAAAGCGGATCGCGCGTAACAAAAAACCCCGCTGCTTTCGGAGCGGGGTCTTGTGGGCGATCCTGTTAAGTTCAGGTCACTCGCAGCCAGCCCGCTCCGGCGCAAAGCGCCAGGCCAATTACGGTAAGAAGCGATACGAGCGCGAACGCGCGCGCCTGCCCGGCGGCGGCGATGGCGCGCGAACGGGCAAGGACGGGGCGGCTCTTGATCACGGAAAGCTCCTGGGCTGCGTTTAGAGCGAAATTTTGCGCCTCGGGCAATAAAAAAAGCATCGGGCGGTGCAATTTCTCTCCCGAGGGTCCGATTTAGGCAGATATTTGCGCATCAGGCGCCCGGCGGCGCAAGGACGGCATGGCCAGATAGAGGGCGGCCGCCATCGCCAGCATCCCCCCGCTGAGCCCCAGGGCGAGGTTGTAATCGCTGGTGAGGTCATAGAGGCGCCCGTAGCCGGCGATGCCGGCGGCTGAGCCGAAAATGGCGATGGTGAAAAACACGCCGTAAATCGTGTTGTAGGCGCGCAAGCCAAACAGCCGGGCGATGAAATAGGCCAGCACATCCGCCTCCGCGCCTTGCATCAGGCCGATAAGAATGACGCACGCGATCGCGTAGCCGATCGGCGGCGCGCCATGCATCAGCATTACGAAGCCGACGAGCGCGGCCGCCGTGACCGCCGCAGACACGAATTTGGGCTCAACGCGGTCAAATAAAACGCCCACCCCAAGCCGGCCGGCGAGCACGGCCATGGCGTATACCGAGATACGCGGCGGCCCGGAGGCCCTTCTCGCCGAGCAAGGGCGCAATTTGCGTCAGCACGCCGGTGGAGGCGGCGTTGACCAGCAGCATGATGATGGCAAGCAGCCAGAATGCGCGCAGACGCGCCGCCTGCGCGAGCGTGGCGCCTTCGAGGGCGGGAGGCGCGCTTGCCGCCGCTTGCGCTTGCTTTGGGCCGCTGCGGACGCCGGCGAGAACGACGATCACGCCAACAATGCCCGCCAGCGCGCTCAATGAAAGATAGCCGGCGCGAAATCCGTGCTGCGCGATGACGCCGGTTAAGATGGGCGACATCACGAAGGTCGCGACCGAGAGCCCAGACGCCATCACGCCCAGCGCAAGGCCGCGGCTTGAGTCAAACCAGCCGTTCACCGCGCGTGAGAACACCAGGCTGGTGCAGCCGGGCGCGGCGATCGCCAGCACGGTGACGCAGGCGATGAATTGCCAAATCTCGCCCGTCATCGAGGCAAGCCCGATATAGGCGCCTGCAACAACGATAAGGCAGGCCACAGCCATGCGCATGGCGCCGATGCGATCAGCGATCATGCCGATGAACGGCGCGCTGAGCGCGCCAAGCAGCCCTATGGCCGCGGCGCCGGCGATGTCGCCGCGGCTCCAGCCGAACGCAGCCTCAAGCGGCGCGATGAACAGGCTTGAGACGTACTGATAAAGCCCCGCCCCGACGCCCATGCCCACAAAGGATGCGCCGGCGACGCTCCAGCCGCGCCGCCATTCTGCCGCCGCGCCCATCGGCGCTTGTGTGTTGGACATGATCTCCCCCTTGCGCCTGCCTAGCTCAAGCGGGGCGAGATTGGCTAGCGGGTGAGGATGTCGCTGAGGGCGCGGTACAGCGCCTCCATCTCGCCATCGGTTCCGATGGTGATGCGCAGGGCGTCTGGCATGGCATAGTTGGAAAGCCCGCGCACCAGGATGCCGCGTTCGGCCAGCGCGCGCTCAAGCGCCGGCGCATCGAAGGCAAAGCCTGGCGGCGTGCGCACGGTGACAAAATTTGACGCCGGCGGGATGGCGATGAGCCCGAGCTGGGTGAGGTGGCGCGCAAGCTTTTCGCGGCCTGTGCGCGCGTGCGCGCGCGAGGTCTCGACAAAGGCCGCATCGCTCAGTGCAGCAATCGCCGCCGCTTGCGACGCGGTGGGCACATTAAACGGCAGGCGGATCCGATTCAGCGCGTCCGCGATGGGGGCTGTTGCATAAGCCCAACCAATACGCAGCGCGGCCAGGCCGTAGATTTTCGAGAAGGTGCGCGTGGCGAGCACGTTGGGAGCATCCGCCGCCAGCGAAAGGCCCGGCTCATAATCGGCTTCGCCCTCGGCGTATTCGGCGTAGGCGCCGTCAAGCACCAGCAGGACGTTCTCCGGCAGGCCGGCGTGCAGGCGTTTAATCTCTGAAAACGGGATGCGCGTGCCGGTGGGGCTGGCGGGGTTGGAGATAAAAACCACGCGTGTCTTTGGCGTGAGCGCCGCAAGCAGCGCGTCGACATCTGCAGTATAATCGCGCTCCGGCGCGCTGATTACCTCAGCGCCCGCTGCGCGGCCGGCAATCGCCCAGGCGGCGAAGGCGTAATGGGGCTGCAGCATGGCCTCGCCGGGATTGAGATAGGCTTGGCAGGCCAGTGAGAAAATCTCGTCCGAGCCTTCGCCAAAAATGACCCGCGCAGGATCAAGGCCATGCTTTGCCGCGATGGCGTCGCGCAGGTTCGCCGCATACGAATCCGCATAGCGATGCAGCGTGTCCGCGCTGGCCAGGAACGCCGCGCGCGCAGCCGGGCTAAAGCCGAGCGCGTTTTCGTTGGACGAAAGCTTAATCGGCTGGGCGATGCCGGCGATCTTCGACTTTCCCGCCACATAGGGGTGGATTGCGGCGATTGTCGGCTTTGGGATAGGGCCGCTCATGGTGTCTTCGCGCGCTCGGCGAGCACCGCCATCACATCGTCAAACCCAAGCCCGCGCGCGCGCAACAGGACGCCAAGGTGATAGAGCAAATCCGCCGCCTCGCTGCAGAGCTCGGCCGCATCGCCCGCAGCGCCAGCGAGCGCGGTTTCAACGCCTTCTTCGCCGACCTTCTGCGCCGCGCGTTTGGGCCCTTCGGCGATGAGGCGCGCGGTGTAGCTTTCAGCAGGCGGGGCGTTGGCGCGGGCGATCAGCGTGCGTTCGAGCGCGCCGAGGCGGCCAATGCCTGGGGCGTCGGCGTCTCCGAAGCAACTCGTTGTCCCAAGGTGGCAAGCTGGGCCCATGGGCTCGACCGAGACAATCAAAGCGTCGCCATCGCAATCGGCGGTGAGCGCCAGGACTTTCAGCCGATTGCCGCTGGTTTCGCCCTTGCGCCAGCGCGCGTTGCGGCTGCGGGAAAAGAAGGTGGCTTCGCCGCTTTCGATCGTTTCATCCAACGCTTCGCGGTTCATGTAAGCCAGCGTCAGCACTTGCAGGGTTTTGCCGTCCTGCACGATGGCGGGGATGAGGCCGCCACCTTTTTCAAAGTCGAGCTTTTCAGGGTTCAGCATGGGCGCACCTCAAAGCCTGCGGCGGCGACGGCTGCTTTTGCGTCGGCGATGGACACGCGCTGGAAGTGAAACACGCTCGCCGCCAGCGCGCCGGAAACGTCCGCCTCGGCGAACACATCCGCGAAGTGCCGCGCTGCGCCCGCGCCGCCGGAAGCGATGAGCGGGATGGAGAGCAAATCGCGCGCCGCGCGCAGCTGCGCGATGTCGTAGCCATCGCGCACGCCGTCCTGATCCATACAATTGAGCACGATTTCGCCCGCCCCGCGCTCCTGCGCTTCGACGATCCAATCAAGCGTGCGGCGCGCGGTTTGGCGCGTGGTCTCGGCGCTGCCGGTGTATTGATGCACGCGCCAATCGCCGTCCTCAAGCCGGCTGTCAACGCCAATGACAACGCATTGCGAGCCCGCAACGCGCGCGAGTTCGCCGATGAAATCTGGGCGCTCCAGCGCGGGGGAATTGATGGAGACTTTATCGGCGCCGTGTTCAAGGCAGGCGATCGCCTGTTCCAGCGTGCGCACGCCGCCCGCGACGCAAAGCGGCACGTCAAGCGAACGCGCGATGCGCGAGAGCCAGCTATAGTCGATCACGCGCCGCTCTGCTGAGGCGGTGATGTCGTAAATCACGATCTCATCTGCGCCTTCATCGCGATAGCGCTGCGCCAGCGCCAGCGGATCGCCGGCGTCAATATGCGCCTCAAAGCGCACGCCTTTGATCACGCGCCCGTCTTTTACGTCGAGGCAGGGGATGATGCGTCTAGCTGGCAAGCGCTTGCTCCAGCGTAAAGCGCTTCTCATAGAGCGCACGGCCGATGATGGCGCCGGCGGCGCCGGTTTCACGCAGGGCGGGGATATCTGAAAGCTGCGCCACGCCGCCGGAGGCTTGCACTTGAAGATCCGGGCGATGCGCGCAAAGCCGGCGCATCAGCTCCACATTCGGGCCCGTGAGGATGCCGTCGCGCGAGATGTCGGTCACCAGGATGTGGCGCAATTGGCCGACAGGATAGAGCGCCAGCGCATCGCGCAGCGAGATGCCCGCGCCTTCTTTCCAGCCGTGCGCGGCGACCTCCCAGCCGTTTTCCGTCTCACGCACGTCAAAGGCGCAGCAGATGCGGTCGAGCCCGTGGATCGCCGTCCAGTTGCGCACCGATTCAGGATCGCGCACGGCGGCGGAGCCAATGACGACGCGCTGAACGCCGGCGTTCAGAAGCATTTCCACGTGCGCCGGTGCGCGCACGCCGCCGCCGCTTTGGATGTTCACGAGGCCTTTGCGTGCGAGTTCGCCGATCAGCGCATATTGGCGCGGCGCGCCAGCTTCGGCGCCGTCAAGATCAACGACGTGCACCCATTCTGCGCCGGCGCGCGCAAAGTCGCGCAACTGCGGCTCCGGTTCGCCATAATGCGTCACCTGATCAAAGCGGCCTTGTGAGAGGCGCACGCATTGGCCGCCGCGCAAGTCGATGGCGGGATAAATCAGCATGGCAAGCTCAAGAAATTTTGCAGGATGCGCGCGCCGACCGCGCCCGACCGCTCAGGGTGGAATTGGCAGCCCATAACATTGCCGCGTGCAACGATTGCGGCGAATGATGCGCCATAGGCGGCCTCCGCAATGGTCGCTGCGCCTAGCGGGCAGACATAAGCGTGCACGAAATAGGCGTAATCGCCTGCTGCGACGCCTTCTGTGAGCGGGTGCGCTTGTTTGAGGTGGAGCTGGCTCCAGCCCATGTGGGGCGAGACATCCTTGGGTGAGATTTTTAGCCGGGTCACCGCCCCAGGGATGAGGCCGAGCCCTTCAGCATCGCCTTCCTCGCTGCGGTCAAACAGCAATTGCTGGCCAAGGCAAATGCCAAGTAGCGGGCGCTTAAAGCTGGTGAGCACTTGGCGCAGGCCCTTGGCGTCGATCTGCGCCATCGCGTGCGCGGCCGCGCCCACGCCGGGCAGGATCACGCGCTCCGCGTCGGCGATCGCTGCGGCATCATCGGTGAGCTGTGCGTCAGCGCCCAGGCGCTCCATCGCATAGAGCACCGAGGCGGTGTTGCCGACGCCGAGTTTGACAACGGCCACGCCCATTAGAGCGCGCCCTTGGTGGACGGCAGCGCCTCGCCTTCGATGCGCAGCGCTTGGCGCAGCGCGCGGCCAAAGGCTTTGTAGCAGGCTTCGGTTTTGTGGTGATCGTTTTCGCCTTCCACCTGCAGGTGGATGGATGCGCCCATGCTTTGCGACAGGGAGCGGAAAACGTGCTCTGTCATTTCTGTTGGGTAGGCGCCGATATGTGAGGCGGTGAAGGCGCCGCTGAACACCAGGAAGGGTCGCCCGCTCAGGTCCACGGAGACACGCGCCTCGGCCTCGTCCATCGGCAGCATGAAGCCAAAGCGGGCGATGCCGCGCTTGTCACCGAGCGCTTGCTTCAGCGCTTGGCCGAGCGCTAAGGCGCAATCTTCAATCGTATGGTGGCCATCCACCTCAAGATCGCCGGCGCAGGAAAGCGTCAGCGAAAAGCCGCCATGCATAGCGATTTGCGAGAGCATGTGATCGAAGAAGCCGATGCCGGTGGAGACATCGCAGACGCCTTCACGGTCAAGATCCACAGCGGCGACGATGCGAGTTTCGGCCGTATCGCGCACCACTTCGGCTGTGCGTTGCGGACGGGCGGAGGCCGCGCCGAACGCGGCAAGCGCGCGCTCGTTCGCTTCGGGGGTGGAAAGCGCCAGCAGGAAGCTTTCACCGCGCCATTCGCAATCAAGCGCAAAGCGGCGGATCAAAGCGCGCGCGGCGTCTTGATCCTTCGGCGTGAGCCAAACGAATGGCCCGCCTGCTTCGCGCGCGTCCGGCAAGGCGGCGGCCAGGCGCGCGCGCGTGTTGCGCAGTGCGGTGATGCGCTGCGTATTGGCGGCAAGGCGCTGCGGCTCCAGCACAGCAGCGGCGAGCTTGGCGATCGGCGCAGGCAACGCGCCGGGTTCTTCCGCCTCACGCAGTGCGGCGATGGTGCTGGGCGCGGCGAGCAGGGCAGCGCAAGGGGCGCCTGCGAGGCCATAGGAAAAGCTGAGGTCGCGCAGCACGATGAGGTTTGGCAGGTCGTCGATCAGCGCAGCGGCTGAAGGCGTATCCGAAAATTCTATGAGGCTCTCATCGAGCACAAGCAGCGTTTCGCCCAGCGCATTGGCGCGGACCGTGATCTCCTCCAAAGAGAGCGCGGCGCCCGTAAGATCGGGCGATGCGAGGATCAGCGCGCCCGCGCCGTCGGCGTTTTCCGTGAGAGCGATGCG